>JALWOP010000339.1 GCA_027083445.1 Planctomycetota bacterium
CTTGGTGTGGCGGGGGTGGTGGTGGAGGGGGGAATCGTCGTAGACCCAGGGGCCGACGAGGGCGTCGAGGTGCAGCAGGAGTCGCGTGCTCGGATCGGGGCTGTGCCGGCCGGGGAGCTCGAAGCGTTCGCCCTGGTAGCGCGCGACGCTCGAAAGGCGCACCTCGTCGATCGCTCCATCGAAGGCCGAGGTTGCCCGGCCGTCACCGTTGGGGTCCGCCCCGATCAAGAAGGGCACGGCGCGCCGGGTCCGCCTGCCGCTTCCGGGAGTGGCCGCGACCCGCTTTCCATCGACGTAGAGACGTACTTCGGTTCCGTCATAGACCCCAGCGATGTGGTGCCAGGTTTGCGTCGCCACGGGAGGGGCGCTGGAACGCGCTGTCACGTAGCGTCCCCCGAGGTGGATGACGAACTCGGGGACGCCGCCATAGAGGAAGATCCCCAGTTCGGAGTTTTCGGTCTTGCAGAGCAGCCCGGCCCGCTGGGTATGGGTGCGCGCCCGGAAGCGACACTCCAGGGTCACGGGACCATCGGGCAGGTCGAGATCTCCATCTTCGACCCGCACGAGGGCATCCGCGCCCGTTCCGGAAAGAGCCTGGTCCGTGCCGGTCGGTCGGGTGAGCCCCACGGGCACCAGGGGGAGCTCCCGGCTTCGGGCCGGCAGGTGGTAGAGGGCATCGCCGTCGGCGAGGGCCAACTCCATCGTGACGCTGGGAAGGCGCAGGCTCTCGTCGAGCGAACTGCTTCGGTGGCGGGCACGCACCGCGAAATCGAGTGTTTCCTTGGCCGTGAGGGTCAGGTGGGCATGATCTGGAGTGAAGATCCAGCGGGAGTCTCCACTACCGAAAGCGAGGTCGACTTCCAGTGAGCGCTCGAGTGGGTTGGTCAGGGTCATGCCGTAGCTGCCATCGGCTACGCCGTCCCTATCGATCGCGAGCGCTTGCGCGACCGAGAGTTCCACCCGGGAGAGGGTGCGCATCGCCTCGGAGACCGCCATCGTGATGCGACGGGGGTCGAGAGTCGAGCCGACCGGAATCGAGGTCACTTCGATCCCGTCATCACGAACCGTGACCACGTCGAACTGATGCAGGTAGCCGGCCTCGGGTGAGATGCCACTCTGGGAGCCGCCCACCGTCGCCAGGGTGAAGTACTCGATCCCGTCCCGGGGCCCTTCGTAGGCCAGGCGGTGGATGTGCCCGGCGAAGACGGCACTGACGTTGCCGGCGGCCGCCAGCCGCTGGTGGACCCGCTCCCAGTCCCCGCCATAGATCAAGCGATACCAGCGTGGGTGGTGCAGGAAGAGGAAGACGTGGCGAGAATCGGCCGCTTCGCGCAGGGCCCGGTCGAGGAAGGCGAACTGCCGGGCGCTCATGCGCTGGCACTCGGCGCGGTCGAACCTCCGCTCCCCCGTCTCGGGATCACCCTCATCCGAATAGAGCACGATGAAGGTGCAGCCCTTGTGGTCGAAGGCATACCAGAGGGGGCCGAAGTTGGCCTCGTAGTCGGATTCGTGCTCTCCCGGTGGCCGGCCCTCTCCGCGCCAATAGATGTCATGGTTCCCGGCGACGGGGAACCAGGGGGCCTCGAGCCCGGCCATGACCGCCTTGTACTCGCGCATCTGCTCGAGCCACTGGGGGGTCTCGTTGTAGCCCTGGACCAGGTCTCCGACCGTCATCACCAGGTCGGGGTCGAGGCGGTTGGTCTCCTCGACCGCTTGGGCCAGGACCTCGATGCCCCGGGCGGGACCACCGGTGCGATCTCCGAAGACGACGAAGGTGAACGCGTCGTCCTCGACCGGCAGGGCCAGTTCCACCTTGACGGGGCGGTCGGTGTGCAGGGAGCGCTCTCCATCGTCGGCGGAGGCTCTTGGGAGGGAGGGAGTTCCAAGGAGGCAGAGTAGGAGCAGGGACATGCCCCGACCCTAGCCGATCGGGCATTGCGCGTCCCGCCCGATCTGGGCTCGAGGCCGGCTCTTCCGCGATTGTCGCACCGAGGCCTGTGACGAGCCCATGGAACCTGAGTTCCGGCGATGGCGCGGAAAGCCGCAGGAGACCCGCGGAAGAATGGCTGCGATCCCCTGCAAGGTTGGAGTCGATGAATCCGCCGAACCCGTGATCTTGTAGTGGGTTACGCCCGGGTTCGGGGTTGACCGAGCCCTGTCCGGTAAGTAAGAGACTACCTAGATATGGTTCCGTCTGGCAATGGAGCCCGGGCGGTATCGACTTTCACTTTTTGTTTGTTTTGGAGAGCTACTAATGCGAATCCCTATTGCGCTGCACCCTGTCACCCTGTTCCCGGCCCTGCTCCTGCTCGTCGCCTTCGCTCCCGTGACCGACTGCGTCCCCGAGGGCAAGACGAAGAACTACACCTTCGAGATCGACATGCAGCAGAGTGGCATGCCGGTGAACGCCACGATTGTCCCGGGGTCCTGCACGGGCTGGGACAAGGACTACTTCACGGCGGACGATTATCTGGGCAGGGCCACATTTACGAAGCCCAACAAGATCACGGTTCCGATCGAGAACAAGGCCGGCAAGCTCTCCGGTCCCAACGGTGTGAGCCAGAACGGGGGCACCGAGGGCGACTGCATCGAGGTTTATGTTCGGTTTCTGATCCAGTACCAGGTGACCGTTTGCTACCGCAGAGGGAGCACCGTGAGCCATGGGCACGGCGGTAGTTCGAATAGCGAGGAGGAGTGCTGGACCGAGTGGCGCCGCGCTTGGTGGACCGATAGTAAGAGTTCCCCCAAGGAGGTCTGCCCTTGTTGAGGCGCCTCCTCATCGCGGCGACCTTCGCGATCGCTCTCATCATCCTCTTCGTCCTCGCGGGCGGGGCGTTTGGGCCGGAGACTCCTCTGGAGAACTCCCAGGTCCAGCCGCACGCGAAACGGCAGCCGCCGATCCTGGAATCCCCTGTCCTTGCGTGGGCCGCACGGCGCGAGGCGATCCAGTCCGCTCAGCAGGCCGGTACGAAGCATTCGGGCGATGAAGATGCCGATGATTCCGAGCCGGAGTTCGGCTACGTCGTCGGAAAGGTCTACGACTATGATGGTACCCCCATTCCGAAAGCTGTCCTGATCTTCACTCAAGGAATCGGTTTAGGTGGCGATTTTGGGGGTTCGACTCATTCCGACGATCTGGGCGACTATCGTCAGGAGCTCCCCGCGGGGAGATGGCAGGTCATGTTCGCCGGCCGCTCCTCGGACTCGATCTACCTCGATCCTGGCATGGCAATCATCGGAGAGGTCGAGATCGTTACCGAGCGGGAGCCCCTCTTCGACGTCGCCCTGATGGGTACGCGTGCTCTTCGTGGCGGGTTTTACCGGCCCGATTTAACTGTGGAAGAAGAAGAGAACGGGGGAATCCTCCATGAGGTGGAACTCCGACTCAGCAGCGATCCCGATTGGGTGGTGGCGCAGGCGTTTGCCGGCACCAGCCCCAAGGACAAGGCCGAATACCTGGAGTATTTGGAGAACGGTTGGGACGAGGATAACGTCCAACTACCCAAAGCGAAGTATCCCCCCGGAATGGGCTACTTCGAGATGGAGGGGCTGCCTCCGGATCACTACGAGTTGCGGGTCTATCTGGATGTCGAACGGAAGTTCTTCATCACGATGCAGGTCGACCTCACCGAGGGTGATCTGGAGTTCGCTCCGATCCCCGTGACCCCGGACCAGTTCCTGGATCACGAAGAGCTCACGCTCTATTAGCTCGTCGCCGGTCCTGCGCGGCGGCGCATGGGATGGCAGCAGGTCTTCGCCCCTGCGCTTCCGCTCAGGTGACCGGCGCGTACGCTGCTCGAAACACGGCTCCGGGGGGGGGCGGTGACCATGTGTCAAGAGATACCATGGGGCCGCTCCGGATATCGAGGAGGGTCTTTCGAGTCCCACGGCTCGACCCTATCCATCTTGGGGCGCAAGGGGGAGACTGTGGCCGCACCCGGTTCGGCCCAGCGCTCTCCACTTCTCGATCCCCATGTGTCAAGGGACACCATGACCGCCCGCAGCCGCAAAACCTCGCTCTCACCCTCGGACAGCCGCTCCCGCCCGCGCAAGAGGGGGCCCCTGCGCTTCCTGGTGCGCTACTTCATTCGGGGACTGCTCTTCGTCGTTCCACTCGTCGCGACGATCTGGATCCTCTATACGGTTTTCGACTGGATCGACGGCCTGATCGAGCCCCCCGCCGGCGGGACCTGGCACATCCCTTTCATTGGGATCGAGATCCAGGGCGAGACCTTCACCCGACGCGGTTTCGGCTTCCTGGTGACGATCGCCGGCATCATCTTGGTCGGGCTCTTGACCTCCAACGTCTTGACCCGCTGGATCACCCAGAAGATCGAGGATCTCTTCACCCACCTGCCGGTGATCAAGCAGATCTACACCTCGATCAAGGACATGATCCAGGCCTTCGTCTCCGAGGAGAAGAAGTTCGACAAGCCGGTCCTGCTCGCCTTCGCCAGCGACCCGGAGGTCGAGGTGATCGGCTTCGTGACCCGCGAGGAGATGAGCGAGTTCGGTTCGCCCGAGCGTGTCGCCGTCTATGTTCCCCAGTCCTACAACTTTGCGGCCAACCTGATCATCGTGCCGCGCAATCGCATCCGTCCGATCGAACTCCCCGCGGGTGACGTGATGGCCTTCGTCGTCTCCGGGGGGGTCTCGAGCGCGACCCAGCAGGCCGAGCAGCTCGCGCAAGGGCCGGCCACTGCGCAGGAGTGAACCCCGCTCACTCCTCGATTCGGAAGAGCAGCTCTCCGCGCTGGACGCGCACGCGCAGGAGTTGGGTCGTGCTCAGACCGTCCAGCAAGGCGTCGGTGATGCGCGGCTCGATTTCCTGTTGCAGCACCCTGCGTACCTCGCGGGCACCGTATTGGGGGGTGCGTCCGCCGCCGACGGCCGTCAACCCAAACCTGCGGCTGCGATCCCGGCAGCGTCTCTCCAGCCCTTGCCTGTGATCACTTCAACAGGTGCACTCAACGTCTGCCTCACCGGTGCGGTACCTGCATGCACGGGAACAGCCGGGCGCGTTCCTCGCGCCTGTAAGAGCTTCTTTTCGTCGTGGTATCATGGCAGACCATGCAGACCGGCACGCCTTTCCAGAAGCGAATCCTCCTCTTTCTACTTCCGGTTTTATTCACGGCAGCGACGGGTTTCTCCGCCCCGGCTCAGCATGCATCGCTCCAGGACTGGCAGGATCACTTCGTCGATCGTCTCCAACAGCGGCTGGACAGCGCCGAGGCCCAATGGCCCTTGCGCTTCTCGAAAGTGCGAAGTGCGGAAGGCTACGGCGAGGAGCTGGGGCAAACCTACTTCACGCTGGCGGTCCAGGACTTTCGCGAGCGCATCGCCAGCATCCGCGGACGTAAACCGGAGTACTGGATGATCCAGAACCTGTTTCGTACCGCCTGGGAGGTCGAGGCCTTCGAATCCCGGTACGAGGTGGCCCGTCTGAACCAGATCATCCGCGACCACGTGGCGGGCCTACGCGAGGAATGGAATCAGGAAGTGCAGCGGGCGCGCGAGGCCTATGGATACGGCACTCTCGAAGCCGAGATGGCCATCAGCGCTGTCCGCGAGCGTCTCGAACTCCAGGAGGAAGAGAATCTCGTGCGCGCCCAGCGCCGTCACGCGCGAGAGGGGATGCGGATGGCGGCGGTGCGCAAGGAGCTCGTCGGGCGGCTGAAAGGCTTGGCCCAGAGCTCCTGGTTGCCTTGCCACGCTTTTCTTTCCAAGACGATTCGAGGCGAGCTGGACCGGTTCAGGCTCGACACCAGCGGCGCCTTGGTGAGTGAGCGCGGCCACCACACCTGGTTGCTCTGTGATGCCCCGTGGGCTCCCGACGGCCTGATCCTGCGCCGAATGCTGGCCCTCGAAAAGCCGGAGCGGGTGGGATTCCGCCCCTTCCTGGAAAGGAATCCCCTGGAGTCGATCGACCCGATTCCCGTGGCGGAGGAGCCGCCGCGGACCAGTCGGGTGCTGGGGCTGCGCCTGACCGAACGGCTCGCCTGGACCGTGCCGGACTCGCGCTGGGTTCCCGAGCCCGCGATGGGGCCGCCGGTGCCCGTCCCCATGGGCACGGCCCTCGGCTTCGAGGCGGATCTCGCGGAGCCGGTGCGGGGTGGAACCTATACGGTCGAAGTGCGCGCCGGCAGCGACGACCGGTTGCTCGGCACCTTTGTGCTTCAAGGCGGGTGCGACGAGCCGCTGGCCCGGATCCAGGATCCCCGGCCCACCCTGCGACGCGTGCCGCCTTCGCCGCCGCCCCTGAGGAACGAGGTCCCCGCAGAGCTGGTGGGCACGTGGGAGGTGCGTTACGAGGACGGCGAGCTGGGTTCGGTGCGCGGCCGGGCCTGCTTCTCGGAGGAAGGGGACGTGCGTCGTCTGCGTCTCGTCGATCCCGTCGGAGGGGGGAGCCACCTCCTGGAACTCGAGGGTCTGGGACGGGACGAGAAGAGCGGCGCGTGGGAGCTCTCCTTCGCCGGTGATTCGCCCTACGCGTCAGAGGCGCAGCCCAGCCGCGGGCCCCTCTCCAATCGGTTCTTCCGAACGATTGACGTGCCCGCCGACGAGGATGCCGTAGTCTTCGTCCTGGGAGGCGCCCGCCTCCGGGTGGCGCTGAAGGGGCAGGAACGGCCCCCTGCGGACCTCGATCGCGTGACCGTGCGACTCGTCCCTTCGCCCGGGGTCCCGGTGCTGGAAGGCCAGTGGTCCTACGCCGCCGATGCAGGTACGCACCGTGCCCGCGATGGCCGAGGCCGGGTCGGGAGCTACGACCCAGCCACCGGCCGGGTTGCGGGACCGGAGACGTGGCGTCGAATCGAGTCGGAGCTTCTCTTCGTCGACGTTCTCTCAGATCAAACGGGGCGCACAGAGCCTCGGTCCCTCGGACTTCCGTACCCGTTCACCCACCACGGAGAGAGCCCGCGACGGTTCCTGGCCGTCTACGGCGAAGGCCTGCCCCGTCATCGGCTCGATCCCTACCACCTCGAGAGCGGAACTCCGCACGTCGCCTACTCGGTGTACGCCTTCCCCGACGATGCCGAGCGTTCGCCAGATGCGCGCGACTGGCAGCAACGTGCGGCCGAGTCCCTGGAGAGCAACGGGCGTCTGTCGCCGGCGCTGCGCGAGAGACTGGAGGGGATCACGCCGCTGATTGTCAAGGCCGAACTGTCCCCCGGAGTCCTGCCGCAGTTCGCGCGCTTCTCGATCGACGGCCAGGCGGGGGCGTGGCCGCTTCTCTTCGGCGGGCTTGGTGGTGCTCTGGACTTTGTGCGCCCCTTCGACGACCGTTGGGAGCCGGTACGCTCCTTTTATCTCCCCGACGAGTTGGCTCTGGAGTTGATCCTCACCGAGCCGTTACCGCTGGAGGAGATCCCCGTCGATCTCTTCGAGCACTACGACGCGGACCGAAGCCGTCCCGCCCGCATCGTGGGCGGCACTCCGGGACGCTTGGTGCTGAAACGAACGGACGATCCCCGGGTCTTCCGCTCGGCACGGTTCCAGGTGACGAGCCAGCGGCGCCTCGATCTCGCGCCGCCGCCTCGCGCGGGAGTCGTTCGCCTGACCCTCGTCGATCCCGAGGATTCGGCAGGAGGAGTGGGGGGAATCGAGGCCCGACTGCCCGAGGATTTCCAGGTCGATCGGTTCCTGCTGCCGGTGGCCGGCGAACCCGTCGAGATCGGTGGGCTCGAGAGACCGGGCCAGGACAGCGATTGGAAGCGTGCCGTGCGGGAGGCATTGACCTGTCGCGACGACTGGTGGTTTCGCATCCGTCGTCTCGCTCGCTCGCTCCCGGATTCGGGCAGCGACCTCTCGGTGGCCGACTGGGATCGACTCGCTCGCGAGACCCAGGACCGGTTGCTCGATCTGGACATCAACATGACCTTCGCCTGGCCGGTGACCGGGGAGGCCCCCCTGGTCGCGACCGACCTCCAGGTGGGGCATTACGCGGCGATGATCCTCTTGCGCCGGGAGCTGGCAAGCCAGTTGCGCGACGCCCGTAACCGCTATCGCCAGCTCCTGCAGGATTCCGCGGCGCTCGAACGCTACCGCCTGACGCTCGCCGATCAGCACATCACCGACGCGCACCCTCTCTCGATCCTCGGTATCCGCGATCCCGCAGGCTCGCCGGGCGACTTCTCGATGCTCACCTGGCCACCGGCCTGGAAGGATCCGCACTTCCTCGACACCTGGCGGATCGACGCATCGGCCGCACTGGCATGGCATCGCGAGCAGACGAAGGCCGTCGTGGAACGAATGGTGGCGGCACTGGACGCGAGCATCGCGACTCTGGAGGAGCCCCCATGCGACTCCTCCGACCTCCTCTATTCGGCGGCCATCGGCTACGGGCCGGCCTCCCGCGCTCTGTTGCCGCGGTTGGTACGGCACCGCACCGACGCCACGGGACGAACGTGGTGGGAACCCGATCGCCAGGCCCGCTTCTGGGTGGAATCGATCCCCAATCTCTACCGCACGGTTCAGCTCCGGCGTGCTGAGGCGAATCTCGACACCTCGTTCCTGAACCTCCAGATCGCCGGTGCGGGGCTGGCGACGGCGGGTAGCGGATCCATGCTCGCCACGGGACTCGCTCGAATCGACGCCGGAATCGCCCTGGGCACCGTGGTCGAGGATGCCGAGGCCTATCTCGAGGGCCAGACGCGCACCACCTTGGCGCGGGGCGCGGGCGCGATCCTCGGGCCCGGTGTCTATCGGAGCGCCGAACGCGAGGCCCGCAGCCTGCAAGCGGCGATCTTCAACTCGATGCTCTCGGTGGGCGGTCTGCTCCTGCCCCGCGCCGTGGAGTTCGGAGTCGGGCGCCGGGTGGAGGCAGCGCTGCCCGGCGGTCCTCCCGTGAACGTAGCGACGCGTCCCGCCGCAGCACGTCCGCCGGAACCAGCATCCGCGTTACCGCCGTCCCCCGCCCCCGAGTTCGCTCCGAACCCCTTCGATGGGCACCCCACGTCCCTCGTCACCTTTGCCGAATACAGCCCGAACGCCGTGCGGCCCCCCCCGCTCACGCCCCGGACCGTCGTTCCCGAAGGGGGAGATGTCAGGCTGTCCTTACCTCCGGACCTCTCGCACCCACGGCAGCGGATCACCTGGACGGGCCCGGACGGCCGGATCTTCGACCTGCAACCGCTCGGCAAGGGGGGCATGGCCAACGTTTATGACGTCCTTGCCATCGATGGGCGTGCCGTGGACCGTTCTCTCGTCCTCAAGACGGCCAACGCCAGTCAGTGGGAGCGGGCAGAGCAGGTCATGGCCGACATCGCGCACGGCAGCGATCTGCTCCGCCAGCGCGGCACGACGCACCTCGAGATCGAGGACGTGGTCCTGGCCGGCCGGTCGTCCTACCTGCTTCAACAAGGCGCGCCGGAAGGAGCGCGCATGTACGAGCTGACGCGCCAGGACATCGCCGCCTTGATGCGCGGGGAGGCGCCGCCGAACGTGAATCTGTCAGCGGCCGATCAACGCGCCGCAGCCGAGTTGCTCGATCAGATGAGCACACAGAATCTCTGCTGGGCCGACTGCCATGCCGAAAACATGTACTTCACGGGAGAAGGCGCCGATGTCCAAGCCGGAGTGCTCGATCCGGACATGATCTTCGAGCCGGGCAACATCCCCAGCGAAAGAATGGCGGTGACCGTGGACAATCAGCTCTACCGCATCGGGGATCGGCGCGGCACCTACGTGCACGGGCAGTTTCAGCAGGGGATCAGCCGTCAGTACCTCGAGATCGAATCGGCCCGGGACTTCAACGAGGTGGCCATCCAGGTGAAGTTTTGGGTTCGCGCGAGCGCCGACGGGGTGGAGCGGGCCGCGGGCAACCCTGCCTTCTTCCGTGAATTCGGGTTCCCGTTGGGCACGGACATGGCCGTCCCGGCCATGGGGAGATGACCGGCGATTCCTCCGCCCTGGATGAGCTCGCCGCGGTGCAGGCGGCGCTCTCCTCCCGCCCGCGCTGGGCCCCGGGCGTGGCTGAACTCGAGCGACAAGCGTTGGAGCTGCGGCGACCCGCCCAGCGCGAGGCCGCGCGGCGATTCGGTATCGAGCGCATCGTCGCCACCCGGCGACGGGACGGCAGCTTCTCCATCGAGGCCTCGACTGGGGCATGCCTGGCCGAGCTACCCGCGCTCGTTTCCCAGGTTCGCGTCACCCGTCTCAATCTCGCGCTGGACGAGGAGGAGGCTCCCGATCCGCACTGGGAGGAATTCCTGCGGCTCGACGCGCTGCGCGGCATCGAAGCCCTGTGTCTCCAAGAGGTCGAACTCCGCCCGGATTCGGCCACGCGTCTGCTCCAAGCCCCGGTGTGGGAGGGATTGCGCATCCTCGAGCTGGGCATCGATGCCTGCGAACCCGAGCATCTGGCGGCCTTCGCCACCGCTCGCGCGCCGCGGAGTCTCGCGGAGCTGCGGTGCACGGGTTTCGATTCGGGGATGGGCGACCCGGGCCTTGTGGCTTTGGCCTCCGCACCCTGGCTCGATCAGCTCGAACGCCTGGATCTGGTGGGACAGCAGTTGACCGATACCGGCGTTCGGGCGTTCGCGGCGACGAGCGGGAGCTTGTCCCGCCTGCGCCACCTCGGGCTTGCAAGCGCCGGATATGCCGACAACCGGATCGGCCCCGAGGGACTTCTGGCCCTCGCCGACCTCCCCTGGTTCCCTCGGCTACGGTTCCTGGGTCTGTCCCGCTTGGCGGTCGGCGCGGTGCTGCCCCGGGTTCTCGACCGGGCGGGGTCCCTGCGCGCCCTCGCCGCGGGTGGCGTGGGGCTCGAGGCGAGGCATCTGGAGGCAGCCGTCGCGACGACGGGTTGGGAATCTCTGGAGAGCCTCACGCTGAACTCCAATCCTCTCGGGGACGCGGGTGCCCAATGCCTGGGACGGGCGCCGCGGCTTCCGGCTGTGCTCTCGCTGCAGGCCTGCGACATCGGGGCCGCGGGCTTGCACGCTCTGGCAGGCGCCCCGGCCATCGCCGCCCTCGACCTGCGTTTCAATCCGATCCCCGCCGCAGCCTGGCTAGAGGCCGCTGCCACGGGGCGCCTGCCCCGGAGCCGGGCGCTGGGTGCCGATGCACGGAACTGGCCCGGCCACCTCGTGGATCGCATCACCGAGTACTACCCCCGGGTCGACCTGGTGGGAGAACCGGTCCCCCGGAGCCCTCACCTTCCGGAGGGGGAATGCTGGCCCACGGCTCGGCTTCAGTGGTGGTTCATGGATGGGTCCTATCCGCGGCTGCAATGGTGTCGCGTGCGCATCCTGCGCGACGGAAGCTGGGAGATCGTCGACGGTGATCGCGCGACCCACCGCTTCCTGGATGCGGAGAGCGCACGGACCTGGCTCCGGGAGGAAGAATATGTGCCCTTCGACGCCGACTGCCCGGCGGGATTCGCTGCGGCTGGCGAGCGGGAGGACGAACTCCAGCCACCACGTCCCGAGGACTATCAGTCTGACGGTGCCCCGGCCGCGACTTGTCGTAGCTGCGCAGCCCGGTGGGGGGAAGGCGAGTATTCCCCCGATTGCCGGGAGTGCGGTGGTGGTGCCATGGTGCGGGAGTGTCCGGAATGCGGCGGGATCTGCGGTGCGTGCTGGCGCCGCGCCGTGCAGGATTCGCACGACTCTAGAGAGGCCCACTGGATCGGTCGGTGTGCGCGGCGATGACCTTCTCTCGTAATCTCTACCGCTGGTTCTTTGGTCCGCGGACCATCCAGATCGAGGGAGTCTCGCTGCTCATCGGACTCGTGCTCGCGGTCATCGGTCACCTCGCGGAGCAGGACTCTCTCGTGACGATTGGCCTGTGGTGCGCGGCACCGTTCCTGATCACGCTTGCGGTCTCGCTCTTCATTCTCGCGCCGTGGTTCGCACTGCGCGATCGCCGGCGCCGCTCTGGGACGCGGTCGTGAGGTTCCGGGTTCCACGATCCGTGACCGAACGGGCCTCGGGCATGGCCATCGTCAGGGGCGAGGCTCCTGAACTCCGGGCGCCGACGGTGCGGCATCCGGACGCAACCTCCCGATCCTCGTTCCGGTCGCGAACTCGCATCGATAGCGATTCCCGGGCCGGGCCGGAGTGAAGTACACCTTGATCGTCCCTGAACTGTGGACCGATCCTGGCGCCATTTCGTCGCCTGAGCGGGATATCTGGAGCTCCTCGTGCAGGTGCACCGACATTTGGCGCATCCCGTCATCGAGGTCCACGACCCGGAAGGGTTTCAGGTACTCCAAGGCGTTTCCGGAGAACTCGAAGCAGTTCTCGGCCAGTTCGAGGTCGCCGTCTTGATCGTCTTCCGGGAGCGTCGGAGGAAGCGCCATTTCAGTAGATTCCTTCGAGAACCCGGCCTCCGGGAACCACGTGTTTGCGGGGGGTCACTTCCACTCGTGCTCCTTTGGCTGACGGCCGGCAATCAAGAGCACTCCATCGATGACGGCGATCGGATAGGTACGCGTGAGGGAGTACCCGACATCGCAGTCATCCGTGGGGTCCCCTTCGACATCCAGCGCCGAGATCTGCTTGGTGATCCGAAGGCGGTCTCCGTCCACCATCCAGGTTCCCGTGACCGACACCCGGCCGTAGCGCTCGTCGAGAAGTTCCTCGTCGTCGCCCAGCGCGTGTGAGACACGAAGGAACTTGTCCTCCCAGAGCGTGGTCACCCAATCGGATCGAGCAAAATCTTCATCGAGGAACGTCAAGGGAAGCTCGGAGAGGAGCAGGTCCCACAGGGCCCGGCCGCCGGGGGGCGAGTCGGATTCGTGATCGGGACGCACGGAAAACCGGTAGGGTCCGAGAACGACGGTCCCGGCTTCGTTTTCGATCTGCCATTGGTAGTCGTGGCCTGGTGGAAGGCGGGTTTCGAACTCCCCGGTCTCCGGCAGGGGTCGTGTGGTAGATTGCCCCAGCGTGACATCGGCGATTACGAGCCGTGCGCCCATCAGTGCGTCTCCCCATCGAAACGCGACCATCGCACCATCCGCTTCCTGGGCGTAGAGAACGTGGTCCTGGGCCGGTTTCACCGTGGCTTCGCCCGTTTTCCGCCCGTCTGCTTCCCGCGATCTGCTCTGGCACATCCTGGAGCCTCCATTCGCCACCCTTGGGATCATGGCGATTGCCATCGTCGCCCTCAACCCCGGGGCAAGCGGCCTGCTGGAGGTCCGCCGCAGGGGCAAGATGCACACCAACTGGAAGCTGATGCGCTGGGCTCACTCCTCGATTCGGAAGAGCAGCTCTCCGCGCTGGACGCGCACGCGCAGGAGTTGGGTCGTGCTCAGACCGTCCAGCAAGGCGTCGGTGATGCGCGGCTCGATTTCCTGTTGCAGCACCCTGCGCACTTCGCGGGCACCGTACTCGGGGGAGAAGCCGCGTCGCGCTACCCAGCGTGCGACGGCGGGGGTGAAGGCGACGCGCGCTCCGGCTTTGCGTGTGCGCAGGCAGAGTTCGCGCAGCTTCTGGGCGGCGATCGCCTCGACCACATCCAGGTCGAGCTCCCGGAAAAGAATCTGCCGGTCGAGACGCCCCAGGAGTTCGGGGCGGAAGAGGGTCGCCAGGGCGTCGCGCGTGATCGACTCCTGCGCAGCACGATCGAGTCCGCGCTCGGAGTTGAAGCCCACGGGGCGAGCTGCATTCTCGAGCTCGGTCGCGCCGGCGTTGGAGGTCAGGATGACCACCGCCTGCTCGAAGGAGACCCGCCGGCCCTTGGAGTCGGTCATGACGCCCTCCTCGAGAACCTGGAGCAACAGGTTGTGGAGCTTGGGGTGGGCCTTTTCGACCTCGTCGAAGAGCACGACACTGCCGGGACGCTCGGCCAGGGCCTCGGTTAGGCGCCCCCCCGAGTCGTGTCCGACGTAGCCGGGCGGGGAACCGATCAGCTTGGCGTATTCGTGGGGCAGGGCGAACTCGGAACAGTCGATACGAATCAGGCCGCCCTCGCGTCCGTCCCCTTCACGGGCGAAGAGTTCTCGCGCCAGGCTGCGCGCCAGCTCGGTCTTCCCCGTTCCCGTACGACCGCAGAACAGGAGTGAGGCGAGGGGGCGCCCCTCGGGGGCGAGCCCGACGGCCGCCTTGCGCATGGCGTGGGCCACCGCAGCGACGGCCTCGTCCTGACCCAGAACCGAGCGGGCCAGCCGCTTCTCCAGCCCCTCGACACCGCGACGCAGACGCTGGGCGTCGTCTCCTCCGCCGTCCGGCTGCGCCTCGAGTTGGGTGGAGCCATCGGCCGAGAGACGCACCTCGTGGATGTCGAGGGCGGGATTGATCTCCACGCAGAGCTGATAGAGCAGGTCCTCGACCATCAGAGGGTCGTCGGGGAAGAGGGTCTCCAGGGCGTCACCCAGCTCCCCGCCCGAGGGCTCCGGGCTGAACTGGGGCATGCAGGCCTCGATGACCATGCGCCGGTAGGCCGCGCGCCCCATGCCGGGCCGTCCCTGGATGGAGAGCTCCGAGGGATCCTTGAGCAGGATCTGCACGAAGGAGTCCGCCAGGTCGAAGTAGCGGTAAACGCTGCGCTCGCGTGCGGGGTCGGCCACGATGTTCCTTGGGGGTAGGCGCCGGGTGGGGCCCGGGCAGGTGAAGATTCGGCCTGGTGTGCCCTCCGACTTTGGCCGAACCCTCGTTTCGGAGCGTTCGGCTCGGCCTGAGTCACCCGCTAGACTGTTGCGGGCGCCCCGCCCCGCTGCCCCGCTGCGGCCCTCCACCTCCC
>JALWOP010000340.1 GCA_027083445.1 Planctomycetota bacterium
GAGCCCCTCCAGGGTCTTGCCCTTGACCCCCACCGCATCCGCTTCGACGCCCACCAGCTCGGCGATGCGCGCCCGCATTGCGGGGCGGTGGGGCGCGATGCGCGGCCCCTCGGTCGCGATGACGATATCGAGGTTGACGACCTGGTAACCCGCTTCGGCAACCCGGCGGACGACCTCTTTCAATAGAACGGCACTGTCCGCACCGGCCCAAGCGGGGTCGCTGTCGGGAAAGAGCGTCCCCACGTCGTCCAGACCCGCCGCCCCGGTCAGGGCGTCGATCACCGCGTGCAACACCGCATCCCCGTCGGAGTGTCCCGCGGGTCCCCGCTCGTGGGGTAGAACGACTCCACCGAGCACGCAGGGGCGCCCCTCGACCAGTCGATGCACATCGAAACCGAGCCCGATTCTCATCGCCGTCCCTCTTCCCGCGCCCGCAGGATCGCTTCACCGAGCACCAGGTCCGCGGGCACGGTCAACTTGATGTTGTCGGCGTCCCCCTCGACCAGGGTGACCGGACCTTCGTAGCGCTCGAACAGGGCTGCGTCATCGGTGGGGGTGAACTGGTCCCGGTGGGCCCGCGCCAGGACCCGCCGCAGCCGCTGTGCGTCGAAACCCTGGGGGGTCTGGGCCGCCCAGAGCAACTCCCGGTCGAGGGTCCCGCTGACCTGCAGGCCTTCCCGCGAGGTCTTGATCGTGTCGCGCACCGGAACCGCGAGGAGGGCCGCTCCGCGGTCGGCGGCGACCCGGGCCACCTCCTCGATCTGCTCGGCGCGCACCAGGGGGCGCGCGGCGTCGTGGACCAGGATCACGCGCGCCTCGGGGGAGACCTCCCCCACCCCAAGCCTCACCGAGTCGGTGCGCTCCGCTCCCCCGACGACCACCTGCGCGCCAAAGGGGCGGGAAAGCTCTGACGCCCGCTCCCGGTCCGCGTCGGCGCAGACGACGACCAGCTCGTCGACGGCCTCACAGGAGGCGAAGACCCGCAGACAGCGGCTGAGCACGCTCTCTCCACACAGTTCGAGGAAAGGCTTGCGCTCCTGTGCGCCCATGCGGGTGGAGCGGCCCGCAGCGAGGAGGACGGCAGCGACGTGGAGATGGGTCATGGGATCGGGGAGGTGGGAAGCGTAGGGTAGCGCCGTGGTCGAAGCCACGAGCATCGAGGTCCCCGAGGGGATCCCCTGGGAGATCGTCCTCGGCATCGATCCGGGGACGGTGGTCGTCGGGTACGGAGCCCTGGTCCTGCGCCCCGAGGGGCCCGCGCTCCTTGCGGCCGGCACGCTGAACGCCAGACGGGGCGATCCCCCCCCCCTGCGCCTGGGTAGCCTGCTCGAGCGACTGGAGGATCTGATGCAGCGTCTGAAGCCGACCGTCGTCGCCGTCGAGAGCGCCTTTGCCGGCCACAACGTCCAGTCGGCGATTCGAGTGGGCGAGGGCCGCGGCCTGGCCCTGGCGGTCGCTGCTCGGCGCGGAGCGGCGGTGCATGAGATCGCACCCGCCTCGGCCAAGCTGGCCCTGGTCGGCAATGGGGGTGCGAACAAGGAGCAGGTGGCCCGTAGGGTCGCCCTGGAGCTGGGCCTCGACTCCCCGCCCCGTTCCCGGGACGCGACCGATGCCCTCGCCCTGGCCCTGACCTATGTGCATCGCTCCCGTGCTCCCGGTAGGCTCTGAAGCATGACTCGGCCGCCCGAGGGGCTCTTCGATCGCCTGCGGGAGATCCTGCCCGGTTTCACCCTGCTCGACGAGGGCGTGACCGTCGGGGGGGACCTCGCGGCGCAGGTGCGGGTCGATTGGGTCGGGCGCACGGCCGAGGGGGAACTGGCGGCGATCCGCCACATCCCCGCGGCCGATGCCCAGACCCTGACCGAGCTGCTCGACCTCCTGGCTCTCCTGCGGAGCCACGGATCGTTACTCGCCCGACACGTGGGCGGTGGCAATCCCTCCCGTCCGCCCAAGGTGGTGCTGATCGTCGATGCACTCGACGAGCAGGCGGCGCGACGACTCTCGGTACTCGAGGGCGACGATCTGCGCGTGCTCGAGGTACGAGCGATCCAGAGCCGCCGCCGCTCTTGCACCTACCTCGTTCCGCGCCTCAGCGGAGGCACGCCCCTCCCGACCCAGGCGATCGAGGAGCGACTCTCCGAACTCGACCTCGTGCTGCGCCGGAGAGTGGACGCCCTCTCCGATCGGCTGCGTCGCGTCGACGAGGAGTTGACGGTGGCCGCCCTCGAGGAGGGGCTCGAGTGGCGCTGGCGCGGACGGCCGATCTGCAGCGTCTCCCTGGGGGACGGCACGCCGGAGGTGACCGTCGCCGGCCGGGAGACACGCGGCCTGGGGGACGATGATTCCATCGAAGGGATCCTCGACCTGGCAATCGCGCGCTGGCTCGAGGTGAGCGAGGAGTCCGAAGGCCTCGACGAGACGGCGCGCATGCCCCGTCCCCTGCAGCCCCCCCGCGCTCCCCGCGACTGAACCCAAGGCTCGCTGGTGCCGAGCGATCCCGAAGCGCCGGCTGCGGGAAAGCTCGAGATCAGGGTTCTAGGAACTCGTCTCGGCCTGAGCGCCGGCGTGGAACTGCATGGAGTAGAGCCGCGAGTAGAGCCCACCCCGCTCCAAGAGTTCGGCATGGGTCCCCTGCTCGACCAGGCGCCCCCCATCGAGCACAGCGATGCGATCGGCGTTGCGGACGGTCGAGAGGCGGTGGGCGATGACGATCACCGTGCGATCGCCCATCAGCTCGTCGAGGGCGGCCTGGACGACGGCCTCGCTCTCGGTGTCGAGGGCACTGGTAGCCTCATCGAGCAGGAGCAGCTCCCCACCGTGCAGGATGGCCCGCGCAATGGTGATGCGCTGGCGCTCCCCACCCGACAAGCGCGAACCGAAGTCATTGACGTCGGTGTCGAGCCCCTCGGGCATACGCTCGATCAATTCCAAGATGTTCGCCGCGCGGGCCGCCTCGAGCACCTCCTCATCGGTGGCATCCGGCTGTCCATAGCGGATGTTCTCCCCCACGCTGGCGTGGAAGAGGAAAGGCACCTGGGTGACCATCGCGAAGCGCGCCGACCAGGAGTCGATCGTCAAGCGACGCAGATCGACCCCATCGACGGTCACACGGCCCTCGGTGGGGTCGATGAAGCGGGCCACGATGTCCATCAGAGTCGACTTGCCCGCACCCGAGGGCCCGACCACGGCCAGGGTTTCGCCCGGGCGCACCTCGAGGTCGATGCCCGAGAGGGCCTTTCCTTCTCCCTGGGGATAGGCGAAGGAGACCCCCTCGAGACGTAGCCCGCTGCCCAGGCCGGTGCACTCGACTGCGTCGGGCTGCTCGGTGATGTCGGGCTTCTCATCCAGGAGGTCCTGCAGGCGTTCGACCGCGCCGGTCGCTTCGGCGATCTGCCCCCAGGCGCGCGTCGTCGACTTGACCGCCGAGTAGGCCTCGGAGATGAAGATGAAGAAGGGGGCGAGGTCGCTGCCCTGGGCGTTCGGATCCCCCAGGGCGAGCCAGCCCAGGGCCAGAAGGACGACCGCCAAGCCGATGTGGGTGTAGAGCAGTGTCCAGGTCTGCGAGAGGGCCCCCGCCCGGGCCATCTTCATCGCCGTGCGCAGAAAGCGCAGGTTGGTCTGGTGATAGCGCTCCAGCTCCCGATCCTCGGCGCGGAAGGCCTTGACCGTGCGGATGCCTTGGAACATCTGAGCCAGGGCCTGCACCGATGCACCCAGATCCTGGAGGCTCTCGGTGCTCTTGCGCCGCACCCGCTTGAGGATCTTCGCTACGGGGAAGATCAGGATCGGCATGCCGATCAGCACGAGCAGGGTGACCTTGGGGGCGAGCAGGTAGGCCGCGATGAGGGCCGTGATGCAACGCAGGGGCTGCTGGATCAGGTCGCGCAACGCCAGGTTGACCACGATCATCGACCGGTTCACATCCTGGCTGACGCGCGAGAGCAGGTCACCCAGCTTGCGCTGACCGTGATAGCGCAGGGAGAGCCCCATCAGGTGCTCCGCCAGTTGGCGGCGCAAGGAGACCATCATGCGCAGACCGATCCAGCGACCCAGCACCACGAAGGCATAGCCCGAACCCGCGGCGAAGACCGAGATGCCGGCGATGATCCCCGCGATGCGTAGCAGTAACTGCCGGCGGGCTTCGAGGGTGGCCAGGTCCGCATGGGGACCGAGGACGAAGTCGGTGATGGCCTGTTTGACCTGGGTGATCCAGGTCGGTCCCGCCTCCTGGATGGCGCGCATCGCCTCCGCGCTGGGCGGGAAGAGCACGTCCCAGACCGGCTTGATCAGCAGGATCGCCGACTGCTGAGCGAACGCGGAGAGGGTCCCCAGGGCCAGGACCAGGAGGAAGATCTTTCGGTAGGGACGAAAGTGGGGCCAGAGCAGGCGCCACAGACTCTTGACGTCGGCGGACTTCACGCGGGCGGGATCATCCGGTCGGAACGTTCCAAAGTAAAGCGCCGAGCCCGTGCACCCTGGGGTGCACGGGCTCACAGCGGCTCCTGGCCTCGTCTAGGGGAGCTGCGGGTGCGGTGCGCAGGCACCCCGCGAGGGTAGAGCAGCCTCGAGTCTTCCCAGCCGGCAGGCGGTTTGCTGGTGGTTTAGTTCCCCAGCCCGTCGGGGACGCCGTGGGTTTCAGCGTTCTCCAGAGCCTGGTGTGCGAACTTGGTGAATTCGTTGCGCACATAGTCATCGACCATCATCTGGAAGTGCCGCTCGCTGTTGAGGTCGATCGGGTTGGTCGGAGCGGTGCGCGAGCGCAGATAGATGATGTAGTAGCCCCAGGGGCCGATGTAGGGCCCTCCCACCGAGCCGGGCTCCTGCTCGAGGAAGACGTGGTCGGTGGTGCTCTTGTTGAAGAGGTAGGTGTAGTAGGAACTCTCGCCCAGGGTGCGCCGGTAGTCGTTCCGGGTCATCGGCTCTCCATTGAAGCGGCCCTTGTTCTTACGCCCCAGTTCCGGAGCCGGGTGGCCGGTCATCGGCAGGGGCGGATCCCAAAACTCCGAGTGGAGGTCGAGGAAGTCGCTCCAGAAGCGATCGAAGGAGGGCAGGTCCTCGGGCCACTCATAGTTCTCACCCTTGGCGACCGCGTCCATCTTGGCCTGCTCGGCCGCGTGCAGGCGGTCGATGTAGGCATCGACCTCGGCCCGCAGGGCGTTCGCCCGCTCGAGCGCCCCCTTGAAGCCGTCCGGGCGCCACTCGTTCTTGGGGAAGTCGAAGGCGGAGACGAAGCAGACCTCGGTCAGGCAGCGGGCCAGCCCCATGACCATGTTGGCGTACTCCATGTTGGCCTCCAACTCGGGGCTGAGGCTGCCGTCGCCATTGCGCACGAGCTGATCGGCGATCAGCTTGCGGAAGGACTCCATGAGGTAGACATGCTCGGTGTAGGCCTCCTCGGAGGGGAACTGGTGCCCCATCAAGGCGATGAACTGCCAGTTGAACATGTTGGCCGCCAGTTCCTCGCGGGCCTTGGCCACCTCCGCCAGGTACTCATCGCGATCGGTCAGCACGCCGAGCCCCTCGAGTTCCTGACGTGCAGCGGTCTGCAAGGCCAGGAAGCGCTTGGCCTCTGCGATGTCGCGCCAAGTGAAGGCGTCCTTGAACTCCTCGTAGACCTCGCGGGTGGGGATCTCGGCGTAGGTTCCCGGCCCCTCGATCTCCATCACCAGTTCGGGATCGATGCCGTCGACCGAAGTACGCGTTTCGACCAGGCTATTGAGGGCGGACATGACGTAATCACGCAGGATGGACATCATCATGTCCTCCTCGCGCTTCATGGGCTCGCCGGTCTCCTCGGCGGTCTTGGCGCGCGCCTCCCAGTGGGTGGCGTAGTCCTCGACCAGGTCGTAGTTGGGGGAGCCCGCATGGATCGCCTCGATCGAGATCTCCGGCCAGTTGTCGGGGTGGCCCGGGAAGAACAGCTCGTCGAAACGCATCGTTTGGAAGACCTGGTCCTCGTACCAGGCCACCGAGCGGTAGGCCCGGCGCGTCTCGATGTCGGGATCGAGCGTGGGGTAGCGTTCCTTGAACTCGGCACGCTGCTCGGCGATGCGCTGCTTTGCGTCCTCGCGGGTGATCTTGAGGTGCCCCAGGGATGCGGTGAAATCGTCGTCGATCCCCTTGCGCTCCTCCTCGGTCAACTCGTCGAAGCTCTTTTGGTAGCGCTCCTCGGCCATACGCTCGCGGGCCGCCGAACGGCGCATCTGGACCTCCATCTCCATCAGGATCTCGAGCTTGCGCGCCTCGAGGGCGTTGCGGCCGGGTCCGTAGACGAGGAAGCGCATGATCTCGAGATCGGGGATGCGCTCGCCATTGACGATCAGGGGCTCGCCGAACTGCGAGTCCGCCTGCTGGGCCGGGGCCTCCTGGGCGGCCGGCTGAGGCTCGGCGGCGGCCGTCTCTTCTTGGGCCGCCAGGCTGGGGCCGGTTCCGAGCGTCAGTACGAGGAGCGAGGGGAGCAGGGGGATCTTCATCGGGTGGTAGGTCTGAAACCGCGCGGAGGGGCAAGCAGGTCCCCTCCCGCTGGGAGCGGGGGGAGAGCTTACGGAAGAGGTGCGAATCGATGAGAGGAAACTTGGAATCGGCGCGCCCCGGGCCGGACTGGAGGGGATTCCCCCCTGGGAAGAGCGCCGGAGGGCAACCCGGGGCGGCTGAGCGGGTAGCCTGGGGCCGTGGAATACCAGCCTCGCACGATCGCCCTCATCGCCGAACTCCAGCACGCCCCGGTGGACGGCGACCCCCGCTCGGTGCAGCGGGTGCACGCACGCCTCTTCGAGGAGCCGACCCCGCCCTACATGGGTTTTCAGGTCATCCCCGGGGGGGGCGTCCTCTCCAACCCCCTGCCGGCGGGCCAGGCCCTCTCCCAGGCCCTCTTCCTGCCCGATCGCATCCAGTTCCGTGAGGAGCGCACCGCCCTGGACCCCGAGTCCTTCGGGGCACGCATGCGCCAGGTGCTCGAGGTCGCCGCCCCCGAGAGGGGCATCCAGGCCCTGCTCCAGGCCCAGTTGACCCTGCGTAGCCTCGTCAACCCGCGGCGCTGGCAGGACGCCCGCGAGCTCGTCCGCCGCGGGGTGATGGGCCTGGGGGACGAACTCGAAGTGCTCGGTCGCACCCCGGGGATCTTCGGTCTGCGCCTCTCCTTCCCGGGGGAGAATCCGGAGACCCCTCCGATGGATCTGCGCGTCGAATCCTATCGGGCGGATCCCCGCTCCCTGTTCATCGAGGTGCGTTCGGTCCACGGCCTGATCACCCTTCCCGGAAACATCCGCGCCCTGGAAGAGCATGTGCAGGCGACCTATCAGTTCCTGATTCGACGCGCGCTGCCCTTCGTCGCCCACTTCGACGCCCGAGCCCCCCACTGACGCTTTCGACGCACCCGTGCGAATGCTCCCGCGATTCTCCTGGTTCTTGGCCTGGCTCCCCTCCGTACTCCTGGGCGGACTCCTGGGCGGGCTCTCCACCGCCTGCACCGGGAGCGAGGCACCTGCCCAGCCCCCCGACACGGATGTGACTGCCCCGGCCGTTACACCTCCCGAGGATGCGGTGGTGCAGATCGGTCCGAGCGAGTACCTCGCCGAGCCCCGTTTCATCCTGGCGAGCGAGATCGACCGCTGGGTGGAGACCGTCTCGCTGATCGAGCCCGCAGAGACCCGCCGCTCTTGGCGCCGCAAGGCCCTGACCAACATCAACCTGCCCATCGCGGTCGCCGCCGCCATCCTGCCCGAGGAACGGCTGGCGGCACGGGAAGAGGCGGCGCAGCTTCGAGAACTCCTGGTCGCGGGCCGTCCCCTCCCCTCGGACGCACCGCCCCTCCAGCACCGCACCGGCCACTGCTTGGAGCTGGGGCTTCCCCTCTGGGGCAGCGCGCGAGAGCTCGCCCCGCTCGAGTGGTCGTCGCTGGTGGAGGTTCCCGGCGGCTTCGCCGTCCTGCGCCGCCTGAGCCCCGATCCGGACCACCCCTGGCGGGGCAGCGACCCGATCGAAGTGGAGCTGCTCCTGGTTCCCTACCTCTCCCCCGAGACGACCGAGGCCATGATCGCCGACGCGCGCCCCAAGCTGGGGGTGCACGCCCTCAATCCGCCCGGGTGGGATGGGATCCTGCCCGCCTTCTACGAATACGAGTGATGCCGGCATTGACGCTCCTCTCCGCTCTCTCCCCCCTCCTGCTCTCCCTCGTAGGACTCCCGCTCCCGGCCAGAGTGGGCGATGACAAGCCCACCAACGATCCCAGCCACTGCCCCTACACGGCGGGCGACCCGGAGGAGTTGGCCAAGATCGGAGTCGTCTCCCTGGGGGGCTTCCCCGTCGGCCAGGACCCGGACACGGCGAGCGTCGATCGTTTCCTGGGCACCGACGAGTTGCGCTGGGTCGAGACCGCCCACTTCAAGCTCGGCTACGGCCTGGGGCCCTACAAGATCCCCCTCGAGGAGAAGAACTCCCTGCGCAAGGAACTCGCCTTCTTCGCGGAGATCTGGCCCAAGAAGGTGAATCCCAAGATGCGGGTCATCGACCCCTGGCTACACGCCTACCTCTTCGCGAGGCGGCTGGAGGCCTTCTACGCCGAGTTCCAGGCCCTGGTCGGAGTCACCGACGCGGACTTCCCGCCTCCGGGGACGATCTGGAACACGAAGGGCAAGTACATGGGCCAGGGGCCCTATCTCGGGGAGGTCGGCAAGTTCGAAGTCCTGGTCGTGCCGACCAAGGAGATGGCGGGCAGGTACCTGCGGGAACACTACGGACTCCTGCACACCAAGACCCAGCGCTGGAACATCCTCGACAAGGAGCTGATCCAGGTCATCATCCCCGCCGTCGATCACCTGAAGAACGACACGGCGCTGCACGGACACATGCGCTTCAACCTGGCCCAGGTCTTTCTGAACGGCTACCGCCACTACTCCTACGACATGCCGATCTGGCTGCGTGAGGGGTTGGGGCATTGGTACGAGCGCCTCGTCAGCCCCAAGTTCAACACCTTCGATTCGAGCGAGGGGGCGGTGGCCCAGGTCGTGCGCAAGGATCGCTGGAAGCCCGAGGTGCGCAAGCTGGTCGCCCAGGGTGAGGTCCCCAGCATGGCGCGCCTGATGGCCCTGCGGGACTACGCAGGGCTGGAGCGCAACCACCACCTGGCGGTCTGGTCGATGGTCGACTTCCTGATCAGCGAGCACCCCGGCTTCCTCGGCAAGCTGATCGATCGCTGCGCGGGGCTGATCAACGATCGTTTCATTCCCGATGGGTCGGGCCTACCGGACGAGCACCGGGCGGTCTTCCGCGACGAGTTGGGCATGACCTATGCCCAGTTCGACCGTGCCTGGCGCGCCTGGGTCCTGGAGACCTATCCCTCCCGCTGACGCTCCCCTGGGAGGAGGGGAGCATCCCAATCCTGGACACCCCCGGCCCGGGAGGTCCGGGGTACACTTGCTCTCGGCGTAGGGCCTGCCCCTGCCCGATCCGCAATCCTCCCGCCAGCCTCCGAACTCCTCCAGTTTGGGCCGCATCCCCGCCGAAGCGGCTTGCGGCCCCGCCCGCGTCGGGCGAAAGTGACGTGAACGTTAGATTTGTCCCTCCCGGCGCCCGCGTACCCCGATGATCCACCGTAAGCAACGAGTCGTCCTCTTCCTGCCTCACCGGGCCAACCCGGACCAGGGCCTGCGGGTGGCTGCAGACCTCTTGCCCCTGGAGCTTCTGCAGATCGCGACGATCCCCGAGCGCGAGGGTTACGAGGTGGTCATCGTCGACGCGATGGTGCACGACGACTACATGCAGCGGCTGGAGGAGCTTTGCGATGGCGCCCTGCTCTTCGCCAGCTCCTGCATCCTCGGCTGGCAGGTCGACCACGGAGCCCAGGTTGCGCGCCGCATCCGGGAGAAGTACCCCGCCCTGCCGATCATCTGGGGCGGTTGGTTCCCCAGCATCCAGCCGGAGCTCTACCTGCGCGAGGGGATCGCCGATGCGGTCGGGTTGGGCCAGGGGGAGCTGACCTTCGCCGACGTGGTGCGTGCCGTCGACTCGGGTGAGGACCTGGCCCAGGTGCCAGGGTTGGCGCTCATGCGGGACGGCCAGGTGATCTACACCGACCACCGTCCGGTGGTGGGCTTCGACCAGATCCCCGACTGCCCCTGGCATCTGATCGACTACGAGGAGTACGTCGCCAAACAGAACGAGACCGGCGACTTCAAGGTACGTCACAAGTACCCCGACCCGTGGGAACTGGATCCGGGTGAGCCGGTGCGCGGCTTCAGCTACTTCTCCTCCTTCGGATGCCCCGAGCCCTGCACCTTCTGCTGTTCGCCGATCGTCACCGGTCGGCGCTGGAAGGCGATCCCGGGCAAGGAGACCGCGGAGCGCCTGCTCGCACTACACGACCGCTTCGGCTTCAACGTCATGCGCTTCCAGGACGCCAACTTCGGCGTGGCCGAGAAGCGCTCGAACGAGTTCTGCGAGCGCTTGATCGAGGGCGGAACACCCTTCTGGTGGTCGGGTTGCTACGAAGTCGAGACGATCAACCGCTACAAAGAGTCCTCCAAGGATCTGCTCAAGGCCTCACGCTGCCACATGGTCTCGATGGGTGCCGAGGCGGGCTCGCAAGAGCAGCAGACGAAGATCAAAAAGAAGATCAACGTCGACCACTTCGAGAGTTCGATCGGCGATATGAACCGCCGCGGAATCACGACAGGGACCTCCTGGATCATCGGTTATCCGGGCGAAACGCTCGAATCGATGGAGGAGACCCTGCGCCAGGCTGCGCGCATCAAGTATCTGTTCCCCCGTTCCGCTTCGGACGTCTTCCCCTTCCGCCCCATCCCGGGCACCGAGGATTTCGACCGGGCCGTCGAGCTGGGCTACCAGCCCCCGCGGACCTTCGAGGAGTGGGGTGAGTGCCTCGAATACAAGCTCGATATCGGCGACCTCCAGCTCCCTGAGCACATCGTGCGCCGCTGGAAGCGCTACGGCGTGGCCTCGACCTTCTACGATGGGCTGGCGATGGAAGGCGCCGAGGTCATGCGCTCCCTGATGAAGCGCATCTCCGGTTGGCGTCTGCGCACCGGTCGCTACGGCTTCCCGATCGAGCACAAGCTGTTTCACCTGTACGTGCGTGTGACGCGCCCTCGTCCGTCCGACCACCCCGCCGGCGCACCCGCCTGATCCGATGATTCAGCGCAAGAAGAAGATCGTCCTCTTTCTCCCCCACCGGGCCGATCCGGGCCGGGGCGAGACCTTCAGCGCGGACCTTCTGCCCCTGGAGCTGCTCCAGATCGCCTCCGGCCCGGTCCAGGACGGCTACGAAGTGGTCCTGATCGACGCGATGATCGAGCCGGACTACATGGCCAAGGTCGACGAGGCCTGCCGGGACGCCCTGCTCTTCGCCAGCTCCTGCATCCTCGGCTACCAGGTCTACGACGGCTACCTGACCGCCAAGATGGTGCGCGAGAAGCACCCGGACCTGCCGATCATCTGGGGTGGTTGGTTCCCCAGCGTCATCCCCGAGCTCTATTTCGAGCACGACATCGCCGATGCGGTGGGAATCGGCCAGGGGGAGCTCACCTTCCGCGAGGTCGTCCAGGCCGTCGACAGCGGCACGGACCTGGCCGAAGTCCCGGGACTGGCCGTGCAGCGTGACGGCAAGGTGGTCTACACCGACCATCGGGCGGTGGTCGGGTTCGACCAGATCGAGGCCACTCCCTGGCACCTGCTCGAATACGAACGCTACGCGGAGCTGCAGGTTCGTCCCTCCCACGGCCTGAAGGTGCGTCACCGCTTCCCCCTCCCCGGCAAGTGGACCCCTGAAAACCCGCCCCGGGGATTCAGCTACTTCTCCTCCTTCGGTTGCCCCGAGCCCTGCACCTTCTGCTGCTCGCCCCTGGTCACCGGACGGCGCTGGAAGGCGATACCGGGAAAGCAGCTAGCCGAGGAGCTGGCCGAGCTCCAGCAGCGTTTCCGCTTCGACGTTCTGCGCTTCCAGGACGCCAACTTCGGCGTGGCCGAGAAACGCACCAAGGAGTTCTGCGAAACCCTGGTCGACCTCGAAGTTCCGATCCACTGGAACGGCACGATCGAGATCGAGACCATCATGCGCTACAAGAAGGAGACCCTCGATCTACTCGAGGCCTCCCGATGCCACCTGCTCTGGCTGGGCGCCGAGGCCGGCACCAAGGAGATGCAGGAGCGCATCAAGAAGCACATCTCGATCGAGAACATCCCCAAGGCGATCGGCGAGCTCTGCAAGCGCGGCATCGTGCCGGGGACCTTCTGGATCATCGGCTATCCCGGCGAGACCCAGGAATCGATGGAAGCCACCCTGCGGGAGGCGGCCCACACCAAGTACCTCTATCCCATCGCCGGCTCGGACGTCTATCCCTTCCGGCCCATCCCGGGCACGCCCGACTTCGAGCATGCCGTCCGGCTCGGCTATGAGCCGCCGCGTGACTTCGCCGAGTGGGGTGATTGCTTCGAGTACAAGTACAACTCCCAGAACACCCCCCTGCCCGACAAGGTGCGTCACACCTGGCAGCGCTACAACAACACCGCCGCGATCTACGACATGCACGTCCAGGAGGGACCCCTCTGGATGCGGCGTCTGCTCTCCAAGATCGCCGGACGACGCCTGCGCAAGGGCATCTACGCCTTCCCCATCGAGCAGAAGCTCTTCGACCTCTACGTACGCCTCACCGGCCAGACCCAGCCTGGCGACCACAGCGAGGAGTACGCCCAGCTCCAGCCCGAAACCCACGCCCAGCTCCGCAAGGCCCCGAGCTCTGCGCAGTGAATTCTGCGCATTGAGTGTGTGAGCGCGCCTTTCCCAGCGCCGGCTGGAACAGGCGGAAGTGCCGCAGGACTGGCTCAGGACGCCACTGCCGCCAGTGGCGTTCTGGGGCCGCATGACGAAGAGAGATAATACAATATCGGGATAAGGTCTACTGGGAGATCACACCTAACCCCATGTCCAACGAAACGGCGAGATTCACGCCATGATGAAGCCAACGATGCACCACAAGCGCCCCACCATCGTCGTTGGCCTCCTCGCCTTCCTCGCGGGCATGGTGACCGCCGGCTGCCACCCGTTGACCAGCGACGAACTCGGGCCGGACCCGGTGGGCCCAGCCGTATCGGATCTGGCGCGCCTAAAACAAGAGATCCACAGGCGCGTCGGAAAGGCGTTCGAAAGCAAGGCAATCAACGAGCAATATGCGGTCCTGATCACGACCATCGCTGAGGATCCCCAAGTATCCAAGGCGGGGGATGCGCTAGTCGAGGCCATCGGCTCCACACCGCAGATCCAGCGCGTGTTCGGCAAGCTGATGACGGCCGTTGGTGAGTCGCCCGCTGTTCAGGCGACCCTCCAAGAGCTGCGAGTTCAAAACCCCCATTCCAACGAGGAACAACTGGTCGCCGCCTTCGTCCGGCGGGTAGAGATCAACGTCGAGAGCCGCGCCTTCGACAAGGGCCTCGACTCTGAGCTTAGCAAGCTCATGGAGCAACCCGAAGTAATTCGGGTCTTCGAGAAGGTCGGATCCCGGGTAGCTGAGAACCTCTACATCGAAGAGGCCATCGACGCCAGTCTCGGCGGGCTGCTGACCGATGAGAAGCTGACCGAGCTGAACGGGGGCAAGGAGCCCGATGCCGAGCGCACGATCGATCTCCTGCTGGAGCACGTGTTCACCGAGAAGCGCTTTGAGCAGTTCTTCGTCGAGCTGATCGGCCGGGTGGCGGCGAGCAAACACTTCCAGCAGGCAGCAGCGGAGTTCTTGTCCGCGCCCAGCGTGCAGACCCATGTGGTCACGGCGGTCGGCACGGTCTTGTCGGATCCCACATTCCAGAAGGACGCCATCGATGTGCTCATCCTGATCATGGGCGACCCCCTCACCGAGGAACAGGTTGCCACCGCGGCCGGCAAACTCACGACCAACCCGGTCACCAAGAAAGCCCTGGTCACGCTGCTCGAAGGACTGTTGAACGATCCGACGGTCGAGCAGGTGGGCGACAAGCTTCTCAGGAACATCAGCTCCGATCCGGCCTTCCGCGAAGCGATCACCCGGTTCGTGGCGGGATGGTGAGGGGCATCGCCATCCACTCAGACCCAGAGCCTACAAGTGACGCAGCACGTGCATCCACAGCGCAAAGCCAACCCCGCGAGAAGAGCATCTGGCAGTGAGCACGGATCCGCACACGGTATGGAAGACGAAGCTGCGGAAGTCGAAAGAGTCCGCCCTGGCTCCCACGTCGTGCAGCCAGCAAACACACAAGCCACCACCGTCACCACCAGCGGCGTCCTGAAACTCGCCTGAACGTCCGCTCTTCGGGGCCCTAGCGGGCCCCTACGCTCGGACTCGGGACGTCTAATGCAACATCGGACACTGCTCTGCGCCCGTTCTTCTGAGCCGAGTTGGTTGCCTATGCTCCAGACAAGCACGGGCCCGAGGAGCCAGGAACTCAAGAAGCCATCTCGAGCGACAGCTACTCGGGTACCGGCCGCCGTCCCTACCCAGGGAACTCTGATGCGCGCAACGGCTTTTGCTGTGGGTGGAATTCTGGGCGAACGACAGGGCCCCCGGGCCTGTTCCTAGCCTGAAGTTCGACGGGATGTCCCAGCCCAAGTCCGCACAGCCTCGATGGTTGCGAGCGACATGGTGGTCGCGGTTCTGACTACACCGCGATCTGCTTGAGCAGGTCCAGAGCCCTTCGT
>JALWOP010000341.1 GCA_027083445.1 Planctomycetota bacterium
CTTGGCGACTGTGCGCCGGCGCACAGTCGCCAAGGGGCCAACGAGAGAGACCGCAACAACCTCCGAAGGGGATGGGATCCGAGGCCCACCGCGGGCTATCCTCACTCCCATGCCCAGGGAGGAGCACGTTTTCAACCCCCTAGCCCTCGGCCCCGAGAGCGAAGGCGGGGCCGTAGCGGGAGGGGCGGCACGTGGCGACGCATCCCGTGCAGAGGGTGCTAGTGGGGAGGCGCTCCTGGAACTCGGCCTGCGCCCCGCCCGCTTGGAGGAGTTCATCGGCCAGGAACGCATCGTCGGCGACCTCTCGGTCGCCCTGCGCGCGGCAGGGGGCCGGGGAGAGGCCCTCGACCACGTACTCTTCTCCGGCCCTCCAGGCCTGGGCAAGACGAGTCTGGCGCGCATCCTCGCCGGCGAGATGGGGACGCGGCTGCACGCCACCTCGGGACCGGCCCTCGAAAAGCCCAAGGACCTGGTAGGCATCCTCTCCCAACTCCAGCGTGGCGACGTGCTGTTCATCGACGAGATCCATCGCGTCCCCACCACGGTCGAGGAGTACCTCTACACCGCGATGGAGGACTTCGCGGTCGAAGTGCCGATCGACTCGGGCCCCCACGCGCGCCTGGTGAGTTGGCGGCTCGAACCCTTCACCCTCGTCGGCGCGACGACCCGCGAGGGGCTGCTCTCCGCCCCCTTCCGTGCGCGCTTCGGTCTTTTCGAACGACTCGATCCCTATCCCGTCGAGGACCTGATCACCATCCTCCTGCGCGCGGCGGAACTCCTCTCGGTCGGCCTCGACGTCGAAGGAGCCCGCCTGCTTGCCGAACGCTCGCGCGGTACCCCGCGCCTCGCCGTCCGCTTTCTGCGACGCGCCCGGGACCGGGCCCAGGTCGCGGGTCGCCAAACGATCGACGCCCCCCTCGCCCGCGAGACCTTCGAGCAACTCGGGGTCGACGAGATGGGACTCGAGGAGATGGACCGCCGCATCCTGCGCTGCCTGGCGGCGAGCGGCGGCGGGCCCCTGGCCCTGAAGACCATTGCCGCCGTGGTCGACGAAAACGGCGACACGATCGAGAACGCCTACGAGCCCCATCTCCTGCGCCAGGGTCTGTTGCGCAAGACCGCCAGGGGCCGGATCCTGACCCCGGCGGGAGCGGCGGCGATCGGGGTGCGCCTCGACCCGCCCAGCGAGGGGAGCGACCAGGGCAGGCTCTTCCCATGAACCGGCGTCTGTTCCTGCTGGCCCTGGGAAGCCTGCCGGCCTGTGCGGGGAGCAGCTTGATTCCCCGTCCGGGAGGAGTGTCCTCCCCTTCCAGCCCCTCCCCCCTGACCCTGGGCCGGCCGGGCGAGGTTCCGGTTCTCTTGCTCGCCTCCCGCGGACGGGAGGCGGTGCTGGTGGACGACCCCCTCCTCGGCCCCAGGACCCTGGCCCTCGAGGGGGGCCTGGTGCGCTGCTCGGACGGACGCCGGGGCAGCTCGCTCGAGATCGAACCCGGACCGAGAGGTGAGCTCAGCTTCGACGGCCAGATCTATCCGGGGCGCCTCCTCGTACGGGCTCGTCCTGCGGGAGGGCTGGAGCTGATCAACCTCGTCCCCCTCGAGGAGTACGTCGAGGCGGTCGTCTCGGCCGAGCTGGCCCTCTGGTCCGCCCACCATGCCGAGCTCGCCGCCCAGGCGGTCTGCGCGCGCACCTACGCCCTCTCGACCCTTACCCGGCGCCGGGCCTCCAACGCTCGGGCCACCCTCTTCGATTCCACCCTCGACCAGGCCTACCGCGGTCGCCATCGCCCGGGGAACTCCGGCCACGCCCGGGAGGTTGCGCGGCGACTGCGGGTGGCGGTCGAGGCGACCCGCGGTCAGGTGCTCACCCGCGGAGGTCGGCTCGAGGATGCGCGCTTCCACGCGGCCTGTGGCGGTCGAACCTCGAGCGCCACCGAGGTCTTCGCCGATGCCCTCCCCGGGCCGCCGCCGGTCGACTGTCCCCCCTGCCTGGCCCGGGCCGCCGCCGAGCGGGCGGCGGGTGCTCCCCTGCGGGAGCGGCCCCTGGGCTGGTCCAGCCACTTCGACACCGAGCAGCTCAGGGCGGCTGCCCGCTCCTTGGGGATCGGCGACAGGGTCCTCTCCCTCGAACCGGTCGCCATCGATCGGGGGGGGCGCTGGCTCAGGGCGCGGGTCGAGGGGGACAGGCGGGCCCTCTCCATGCGCATGGACCGCCTGCGGGCCGCCTTCGGTGCCACCTCCCTGAAGAGCGCCCTCTTCACCACCCTCACTCCCCCCCCTGGGGAGCGCATCGCCCCCAGCCTGACCATCGGTGGTCTCGGCCGCGGGCACGGTGTCGGTCTTTGCCAGGAAGGTGCGCGCGACTTCGCCGAGGGGGGCTACTCCTTCGACCGCATCCTGGCCCACTACTACCCGGGCTCCCGGCTCGAACTCGTCTCTTGAGCTTCCGCTTTCGCCTGGAGGGAACCTGTCCCCACAGCGGGGCGCGGGCGGGGGTCTTCGAGACCCCCCACGGTTCGATTCCCACGCCGGCCTTCATGCCGGTCGGCACGCGCGGAACGGTCAAGGGGGTGCTCCCGGGTCAGCTCGCCGAGCTCGGGGCGACGATGATCCTGGCCAACACCCTGCACCTGCACCTGCGTCCGGGAGAGGAGACCGTCGCCGCCCTGGGCGGACTGCACCGCTTCATGAACTGGTCCGGCCCGATCCTGACCGATTCGGGGGGCTACCAGGTCTTCTCGATGGCGAAGCTCCGCTCCATCGACGAGGAGGGGGTGACCTTCAAGTCGGTCGTCGATGGTTCGGCGGTGCGCTTCACCCCCGAGCGGGTGATCGACATCCAAGCCACCCTCGCACCGGATGTGATGATGGCCTTCGACCACTGCCCCAGCGACCCCTGCGACCGGGACGAGGTCGCCACCGCCACCGATCGCACCCACCGCTGGCTCCAGCGCTGCGTCCGGCACTGGCGGGAGCGGGGCGGCCTCGCCACGGGCACCGCCCTCTTCGGCATCGTCCAGGGCGGCGTCTTCGAGGACCTGCGCGCCGCTTCGGTCGATGCGGTCACGCAGCACGAGCTCGCGGGCTATGCGATCGGCGGGGTAAGCGTGGGCGAGGACCGCGAGGCGATGCGCGAGGCGGTCTCCCACGCCGCCACGCGCCTGCCCCCCGACCGTCCCCGTTACCTGATGGGAGTGGGCACTCCCCTCGATTTCTTCGATGCGGTCGAGCGCGGGGTCGACCTATTCGACTGCGTGACGCCCACGCGACACGGGCGCAACCACCAGGTCTTCACCAGCCGCGGGCGGATCAACCTGCGCAGCAGTGCCTTGGCGCACTCGACCGAGCCCCTCGACCCCCTCTGCCCCTGCCCCTACCTCGAGGGCTACTCGCTCGGGGTTCTGCGTCACCTCTGCAAGAGCCACGAGATGCTCGGCGCCCAGCTCGCCACCCTGCACAACCTGCACTTCTTCCACGATCTGTTGGCGCGCATCCGCCGCGCCATTCCCCTCGGTGAGCTTCCTGCCTTGCGGCGGGAGGTACTGGCGGCCTGTGAGGGTCGCTACATCCCCTCCGAGAGCGGCAAGGAGGCCTGAGGGCGGGCGCTGAAGGCGCTGGGTAACCGGGGAACACCCCCGTCGGCGCAGTTTTTTCCACCCCCCTCAGGGCCCGTGGGCAAGCCACCCGCACCGAGGGGGAGGGGGAGCTGCGGCGACGAAAGGATCGGAAAGGTGTCACATGCCGGCCGCGCTCGGCGCTCGCTCGAAGGAAGGCGGAACTCCCCCACCGCCAATACCCCCGAGCAAGCCATGCTGACCACCCTCATTGCAGCCCTACCCCTTCTGTGCGTCCAAGAGACGCTTACCAG
>JALWOP010000342.1 GCA_027083445.1 Planctomycetota bacterium
GGGGGGCGGGACCGGGGCGGCTGCCGCCCGCGGGGAACCCCGGGGTGGGGGCTGCGCCGGGCGGGGCGGGATCTTCGCCCGCGGCCGGCGGGCCAGGGGGGGGATCCGGGGGGGGGAGGCGCAAGACGCCCCCGAGCGTGTGGCGCCCGATGAATCCCTACGCCCTCACTCCGCGGCGAGTCTGCCCGCCGCCGCGGCAGGAGAGGTGGAGGAGGAGGGAGTCGATTGGAGTGCACGCAATAGCGAGGGAATCGAGGCCCTCGGTCGTGACGAGGTCGAGGAGGCCATCGCGCTCTTCGAGGCCTGCCATGCGGCGGTTCCCGAGGAACCGGTCTATGCCCACAACCTAGCCGAGGCCCTGGCACGGGCGGCGGTGGCTCTCCACGAAGCGGCGCTCTCTCCCGAGCAGCGGTTGGCGGCGATCAGTCGGCTCGAGCGGGCGGTGGGGCTCGATCCCACCCGTGAGGATCTGGCCGAGTTGCTGAACCGCTGGAAGCGCGGCGCGGAGGTCGAGGATGGTTTCTTCATCGAGCGCAGCGAGCACTTCGTGCTCAGCTACGATCTCGAGCGTGAGGAGGTGCGCGGTGAGATCGAAGCCCTCGACCGGACCCTGGAGGAGGCCTATCTCGATTTCTCCGAGGCCTTCACCCTCTGGCCCGCGGATGGAGGGGCTGCCCCGATTCGGGTCGTGCTCTACACCCGTGCGGGCTTCGATCGAGTGACCGGAATCGGTCCCTGGGCGGGCGGCGTCTATGACGGCACGATCCGCGTGCCGGTGGGTGATCTCGATCGGGAGCTTCCGCGGGTGCGCGCTGTGCTGCGGCACGAACTCTTGCACGCCTTCGTTCAGGAGAAGGGCGGCGCAAGAGTCCCTGCGTGGCTCAACGAGGGGTTGGCCCAGTGGCTCGAGGAGAAGCGGCCTGCCGCCCGGCGGGAGCGGGTCGAGCGGGCCCGCGCCAAGCTCGCCGGCTCCCAGCTTTTCGGGCTGGACGAACTCACGGGCTCCCTCGCCGGCTGGAGTGATCCCTCGCGCATCGAACGCGCCTATGCCCAGTCCCTGGCCCTGGTGGGTTGGATTGCGGACCACTATCAGGGAGGCGATGTGCAATCGGTGGGCGTGCTCTTCGAGATGGTTGCCGGCTGTGCCGAGGGACGCCCGGTCGAGGAGACCTTCCGCGATCGGGTCGGTCTCGACCTCGCGGCGGTGGTGGAGGATATGGCGCAAGAACTCTGAGGGTTCCGAGCCGATTCTACGAGAGCGCACTCCTCCGCTTGCGCGGGGGAGGGCGCTCTTCGGTTCCTCCTTCGCTTCGTTCGCAGGTCCACGGACCCGCGCACTAGAGGTCCCTTCGGTGCGCCCCGCGCTCTTCGTTCCCTTTTTTTTCCGGCAACCCCATCTTCCGGTGAGGGGTCTCTCGGGTGTGGGAAAGACGCTCCATCGAAGCCCTGATCCTCGCTGCGAAACCCTCCTTCTGGGCCTCCTGGAGCCCGTGGGGCATCTTGCCGCCCGGCGGGTGCGGGAGGCCCTGATTCGGGAAGGGCTGTCGGTGCTCGCCCGCCGCAATCCCAGGGAACTGCGCGTTCTGCATGGCTTTTCGGACCGCCAATCGATGCGCCTGGCCTCGGCCTTTGCCCTGGGGAGAGAGGTGGAGCGGGCTCGAACGAGTCCCAGCCCGATCCTCTCGAATCCCGGTGAGATCCACCGGCTGCTCGCTCCGGAGGTGCGCGGCTTGGAGAAGGAGACCTTCCACGTCCTCCTGCTCGACACGCGACGACGTCTGCTCGAGCGGGAGCGGGTCAGCGAGGGCACGCTGACCACCAGCCTGGTCCATCCGCGCGAGGTCTTTGCACCTGCCCTTCGTCGCGCCGCCGCCGCGGTGGTCGTCGCCCACAACCACCCCTCGGGGGATCCCGAACCCAGCGCCGAGGATCGCGCGGTCACCCGACGCCTGATCGACGCCGGGCGGCTGCTTGGCGTACCCCTCCTCGATCACGTCGTGCTCGGGGCCGACCGTTGGGTCTCCCTGCGGGAGCGCATGGGTTTCTAGGGCAGGGGCTTGGAGATCAGGGGTTTGGAGATCAGGGACTTCGAGATCAGGGTCTGGGCGGCGTGGTGGGATCCCACGGCAGTTGCCGGGCGAGACCGCAGGCGAGTTCGGCTGCGGTCTCGATGCGCAGGATCAGTGGGCCCAGGCCGAGGGGCCTTGCGCCCGCGGCCCCGAGGGCATCGCGCTCCCTGGGGGAGAGCCCCCCCTCGGGGCCGATGAAGATCTGCACCTCCCCGCCGCAATCGGCGCGCCAACGGGCGAAGGAGATGGGCGAGCCGGGGTCGAGGAAGACTCTGGTTCCACCGGCATCGCCTCCGGGTTCCGGGCATGCCGCGAGTCGCTCGTCCAGGGATGCGGGGGGGGCGAACTCGGGCAGCCAAAGCCTGCCACACTGCTTGCAGCTCTCCCGTAGGGTGCGCAGGAGGCGCTCGGCGCGGTTCGGGGAAAGCCTCCTCTCCCCCCCCTGGGTGCGTTCGAACCAGGTGGGCAGGAAGGCGCTCACCCCGAGTTGGGTCAGTCGGTTCAGCATCTCTTCCGCCCTGCCGCCGCGGGGAAGGGGAGCGATGAGGGTCACCCGGGGCTGGAGGGGATCCTGACGCCGTGGGGGGCCGGCGAGCTCCAGGAGCGGTCGGCCGCGCTCGAGGGAGACGATGCGCAGGGGCCAGGCCGCCCCCGCTCCGTCGAGGCCGAGGAATTCATCCCCCGGCCCCAGCCGCAGGACGTGCAGGGCGTGATGGCTCTCCCCCTCGGCCAGGGTGGGCGCTCCGTCCGGGGGGGGGCCGGCGACCGCCCGACACCCCTCGTGCCGGCGTCCAGGGGGCGCGCCCGGCGGCGCGCGGTTTGTCGAGCGGTTGTCGGACCGCCGCCGGACGGGGCTTTCTGTCCCGAGCGGTCTCAAGGCATTCGCCGCGAACGGGCGGATGCGGAGCCGCGACTGTTTTTGTAGCCGACTCGTTGCCGACGGCGCAAACGGGTTGCGGGCCGAAGGAGGCCCGCGCACGTCGCTCAGGAATTTCGGGCGTTGATATGGGCTATGACATCGAGATTCTCCTTCCCTTGGCAGAGGTGATTTTCTTCGTCCGGAATGCCGGACAGGTCGAATTTCTCCCATTTTTTGTCCATGGCCTGCGTGGCCGCGCGGTAGCGGTCGATCAGGAATTCGGGAGACACTGGAACGGGAGGCTGGAGGATGTTTTTCGGCAGATAGATCATGTTTGTTTTAACCAGCTTGCGGATGATTCGGACCAGGAGTTTCGCGGTGCTGAGACGGGAGCGGCCCTCTCGGTTTTCCACCAGCTGGAAGTGCTCCTGGATGCGATGTTCGCCGGTGGCGCCGGCGTGAAAGGCGGCCTGGAGCAGGTAGTTTTTGAGTATCCGGTTTGCATCGCGGGGGAGGCGTCCGACTCTGGCGGCCTTGCCTGGACCGCCGGTTTGTTTTTGCCGGGGGACGATTCCGGCGTAAGAGGCCATGTTGTCGGCGCGGGGCCAGTATTCGGGATTTCCGAATTCGGCCATGATATGAGCGGCCAGGACGACGCCCAGGCCGGGGATGGCGGTGAGGAAGACGCCGGGGGTGCGCACCAGGCAGCGGGCCATTTCCTCGGTTTCGGCGGCAATGGCGGAGCGGAGGCCGCGGAACAGTTCCACTCTTTTCTTCAGACTTTTTGCTTCATAGGCGATGAGTCTCGGCGGGGGCGGCAGGACCTGTTCGCTCCAGGCCTGGAGTTTCGCCGCCGTTTTTTCGGGGCGGCGGACGTGGGCCTTGCGAAGACGCCTGACCAGGGTGTCG
>JALWOP010000343.1 GCA_027083445.1 Planctomycetota bacterium
GGGAGGCAGGAGAATAGCAGGGGCCCCCGCCGGGGGACAGGCGGAGCCCCCGCCGGGGCGCCTCCCATCACGAGCGGTCGCCGATCCAGTGGTGACCGTCCGCGTAGACCTCCTTCTTCCAGACGGGCAGCCGCTCCTTGAGGGTGTCGATCAGGAAGCGTGCCGCCTCGAAGGCCGCCGCCCGATGGGGGCTGGCGACGGCGACGAGGACCGAGGGCTCCCCCACCTCGACCGTCTCGGTGCGGTGAATGCAGAGCATGCGCAGGGGGCCGTCCGGGTCCTTCTCCACCCGTTCCCGGCAGAGGGCGAAGATGCGGGCCATCTCGGGCCCGGCCATCGAGGTGAACGCCTCGTAGTCCAGGCGCTCCACCACCTGACCGCGGTTGTGGCAGCGGGTCAGGCCGGTGAAGGTCACCAGGGCTCCGCAGGTGGGGCTGACCACCCGCCGGCTCTGGGCCGCCACGTCGATGGGCTCGGCGGAGAGCTCGAAGACCCCCTGCTCGTAGTCGTCGAGCGGGGCGGTCTCCTCCTCTCCCTCGGGGAGGCCACCGGAGACCGGGGGCAGGAGGGCCAGGGCATCGTCGGCTGCGATCACGTGATCGTCGCGGGCGTAGTCACTGCCCACCACACCGGCGACATGGGCGAGCGAGCCCAGCTCGGGGCAAGCCTCGCTCACCACCCGCTTCAAGTCAGCGATGGTGCTCCCCTCGGGTAGCTCGACCAACACCCGATCCGAGCCGGCCCGCTCACGCAGGACGGCGAAGAGACGTACCTCGATTCGCATCAGCGCCTTCTCCCCGGATCGCACGATCTCCGGTGGGGCAGCGGAACGGTCAAAAGGGCGTATCGTCCACGTCGAGGATGTCGGGGGCAGCGCCCGACTCGCTCTCGACGTTGGAGCCGCCCGGGCCGCTACCGCCCGGGTCCGTGCCGTAGTCGCCATACCCGCCGCCGCCCCGGCTCTCGGACGGCGCGGAGCGCGAGTAGCCGCCCCGTTCCTCGCGGCCGCCGCCGACGAACTCCCAGTTCTCGGCGACGACGTAGAGCTTGGAGCGCTTCTGCCCCGTGTTCTTGTCTTCCCAGGTGTCGAGGCGCAGCTCCCCCTCGAGGAAGCAGGACTGCCCCTTCTTGTGGTAGCGCTCGAAAGCCTCGCCGCGCTTGCCGAAGATCGTGACGTCGACGAAGGTCGGCTCCTCACGCCACTCGCCGCTTTGGCTGTCCTTGAAACGGCGATTGACCGCCAGGCCGAGCTTGCAGATCGCCAGGTTGCTTTGGGTGTATCGAAGCTCGGGATCCCGGGTCAGGTTGCCCATCAGGATCACCTTGTTGTAGGAAGCCATGGCGCGGTTTCAGGGGTTGTGGAGGGGGAAAGGAGCCGGCCCCACGGGGAGGGCTCGAGCCCCAGTCTAGCCGGGGAAGGGATCAAAGTCAGCCTGCCGCCAGGCCGGCATGGATCCTCGCGGCACCGATGACTAGGATCCGGGCAGGACTCCTGCCCCGCTATGCCTGTGAACGCCCCCGACTCGCCCTCCGGACACGAACGCCGCCAATGGCACCGCGCCCGCGCCGAATGGCCGATCACCGTCGTCCTGGACGACGGGGTCCACCAGGCGCGCATCCGCGACGTCTCCAGCGGGGGCGTGTGCTTCTTTCTCGACCGCCCCGTGCCCCTGATGACCATCCTGCGCATCGAGTTCGATCTCCCGGTCGAATCGGGCGTGCGGCGCATCTGCGGGACGGGGGCGGTCGTGCGCAGCGAACGCATCAGCCAGGCGATCGACCACTACGAGATCGCCGTCTTTCTCCAGGAGATGGCCCAACCCGATCGAGAAACGATCGCCGGCTATGTCTCCTCGTGGCGGCGAGGGGGATCGGGCTGATTCGAACCCGATCGGAGCACAGAAAGCGCGAGGGCCCGCCCCAGGATCAGTCGGCTGGTTTCGACCAGCAGAGGACCCGTTCGATGCCCGCCAGGTCCCGGACGAGACGCACGCCTTCGAGGGAGGCCAGGCGCTCCCCCTGGTCGTAGCCGAGTTCGACCGCCAGGAGCCCCCCGGGGCGCAGCCAGCGCTCGGCCCTCCGGTAGAGTTCGCGCGCCCAGTAGTCGGGATCCCCCTCGGGCGCGAAGAGCGCCTCCTCCGGTTCGTAGTCGCGCACCTGGGGTTCGAGGGAGGCTCGCTCGCGCCGGTCGACGTAGGGCGGGTTGGCCACGACCAGGTCGAAGGGAGCCCGCTCGTCGCCGAGCTCGAGCCCATCCCCGTGAAGCCACTCCACCTTCGCTCCCAGGGCGCGCCCGTTCTCCCGGGCGAGCTCGAGAGCGGTCTCCGAGATGTCGACCGCCGACACCTCGGCCCCGGGGAGTTCGAGCGCGAGGGTGATGGCGAGACAACCGCTGCCCGTGCCGAGATCGAGGATCTGTGGCGCGGCGCCCTCCCGAGCCCCGAGATGATCCCGAGCGAGGTCGACGAGCAGCTCGGTCTCGGGCCTGGGGATGAGCACGCCGGGTGCGACCCGAAAGGGTCGCGCATAGAACTCCCGCTCGCCGGTGATGTAGGCGACCGGCTCACCCTGCCCGCGGCGCACGAGCAGCTCCCGGGCCCTGTCGATCTCGCCGGCCTCCAAGGGACGATCGAGGCAGAGCAAGAGCTCGAGGCGTGCCAGTCCCAGGGCGTGGGCGACGAGCAGGTCGGCCTCGAGCCGCGCCTCCTCGTGCCCCCGCCGCTCGAGGAAGGCCCGCGCCAGGACGAGCATCTCCCCCACGCTGCGGGGTCGGCGCCGGCCTCCAGCGGCGGGAGCGCCCTCTGTGGAGCCGGGGGATGTCAGCTCTTACCCTGCCCCGGCTTGCCCTGTCCCGATCCTGCGCCCTGGGCACCCTTCCCCGCGCGCTCGGCACGCTGGGCCTCGCGCTGGGCCTTGCGGTACTGGCGCATCTGTTCGCGCTTGATGTCGCCCTCGATCTTGGCCTGCTTCATGGCGACGTACATCGTGTAGATGGCGAGCATGCCGCCGGCTCCGACGATGAGGCTGCCGACCAGCCCCAGGGCCGGATTGCCCGGATGGTCCTCGACACCGAAGGCGGCCGCCGCGCCGATCACGTTGAGTACACCGGCGATGGCGGGCCCCAGGAACATGAGCGGGAAGAGCGGGTTGAACTTGCCCCCGTGCTCATAGCCCCAGATGTGACTGAAGGTCGCCGAGGCGAGCAGCAGGGTCGCCACCTCCCCCAGAGCCAGACCGACGGCCTGACACTTCCAGGCCACGGCGACGGCACCGATGGCGATCAACCCCGAGAGAATCGCCGGCAAGCTGCGATGGACGCCGGCCAGCTTGGCGATCAGGTCGTGGGGCTTTCCTCCGTGGGTCGCCATGTAACCCTGGTGGAAGATCACCCCCGCCAGGAGAGCCAGCGCCTTGCTGCCCATCAGCGGTCCCCAACTGATCGGGAACTCCTCGCTGAGGGCGGTGAAGAAGGGGAAGAGGGCACCGACCCCCACGATCAAGGCCGCCTTGCGCAGCAGCAAGGGAGCCTGCTCGAGCTCGCGCACCTCACCGGGCTTCTTGGTGGGACGCTGGGGCTGGAGGGGCGAAGAGCCACCCCCGGAAGACTTGCCGGCGGGCCGGGCCGCCGCACGCCCCTTCGAACTGTCGCCAGTCCTTCGCGCGGCACCCGCCTTGGCGGGGGCGGGACGAGCCTTCATCGCGGCGGGTTTCGCGGCGGGCTTCTTGCCGGCTCCTTCCTTCGAACCGGCCTCTTCCTTCGAAGAGGGTTCGCTGACCTCCTCGAGAATCTCGAGCTCTTCGAGCTCTTCAAGTT
>JALWOP010000344.1 GCA_027083445.1 Planctomycetota bacterium
CCCCGCGACCCCCTGCTCCTGCTCGCGGACCCCGCCGGACAACTGCTCGTCAAACCCGGCGCACCGGGGGTCGAAGAAGTGCTGCTCGACCGCATCGGCATCACACCAAGACCCGAGCGCGCCGCCATCGACGCCGAAGAGCTGCGCGTCGCCCTCTCCCTGGCAAGGGCACGGCCACGGGTGCTCCTGGTCGGACAGCTCACCCCGGGCCGAGCCCTCGTGCTCGCGGAGGCCGGCGCCACGCGGATCGACCGCTGCGCGAGCTGGTGGCGTTCGATGCCCGCACTCGAAGAGTTCCTCTTCCGGAACCACCAGGAAAACCTGCCCGCCGAGGGTGAAGTGCTCACCCCCAGCGAGGCCCACGCAGCCCTCGCCCGCGGCGACTACGACCTGGCCCTCGTGCCCGCCGTCACCGGCGGGGCCCCCCGGCCCATCCCCACCCTCGATCCACCCGAAGGCACCCTGGTCGTCGCCTGGTACGACGGCGGCGGAGAACTCGCCGAACGGAACTGGCACGGGAGCGTGCTCCTGGCCACCGACGGACTCGACCAGCCGACCCTCGGCCTGGCCTGGGGCACCACCGGACCCTTCCAGGGGGGTACACCCACGCCGGCACCGAAACTTGGGACCTATGCACGCGAGCGGAGCGATGCCCGCGCAAGGCGGGCGCGCACCGCCCTATTGCAGCGCCTGGCACAGGCCAACCCCGAGGATGAGCGCCTGGCCGGACTGGCCCTGCACTACGCCGCCCAAGAGCCGAGCTCGCCCTGGGCGAGCCACGCCGAAGCGACCGAACTCGATCCGCAGGCCCTGAGCCACCTCCTCGCCGCCGCCGCCGAGACTCCCCCCGATCGACTCACCCGCGGCATCTGGGACGGCATCGCCCTGGTGCTGATGGGCAAGCGCGACATCGAAGGGATCTGGCAGTGGGTCGAACCGGTGAGCCGGCTCTGGCCCGACTGGACCCTGGGCGAGCTGGCCCTGGCCCAAGCCGAGATCGAGAGCCTCGAACTGGATCGGGCACTCGAGCTCCTGGAGAAGATCGGAGAGCCCCCCGAACCCGCCGCCATGAGCACCCTCGGGGATCTGCGCAGGCGGTTGGGCGAGGCCCTGCGCGCCGCAGGACGGGAAGAGGAGGCCGCCGCCCTGCTCCAGGGGGCGCAGGGGCGGTAATCGTTTCCATTTTTCGGAGAAACCGAAACCGATCGGCATCTGGGGTAGTCTTGAAAGAGTCGCTGCGCCCCCTTCCCGGGGCCCATCCGAGCCCTGACTCGACCGATGCCATGTGCAAACGAACTCAGCTCTTCACCCTCCTCGCCCTCACCTTCGCCGCCGCCGCAGGCGCCTCGATCGAACGGCTGAACCTGCGCCAGATGATCGCCCGCGCCGACGCCGGGGTGGTGGGTGAGATCACCGCGCGTCGAGTCGTCGCCGTACCCCTCGACCGCGACGGAGAAGAGATGACCTTCACTGAACTCACCATCGACGGCACCGACCTGATCAGCGGCAAGAAGACCACCGTCACCGTCAGCTACCCCGGCGGTGTCCTGCCCGGCGACCGCGGAGCCTACAACTCCGAAGCCCCCAGTCGTGACGACGTGCGCATCGGCAACCGCGTGGTCGCCTTCTACAAGTGGAGCGACAACATGGGCGGCGGCTATGCGGGCAACGCCCTCTACGCCTCCCACGGCGGTCTCTTCCGCACCTTCACCGACAAGGCCGGTCGGGTCGTCGTCCAGGGACGGGGACCGGGCTACGCGATCGGCGCCAACGTGCGGCTCGAGAACCTGCGCGTCGCGGCGCGCAAGCACCGCGAAGCGATCGAACGCGAGAAGCACGACAAGAAGAAGTAAACGTCCCAAAGGGTCCCCACGCCCGCAGGCTCCCCCCAGGAGGCCGTCCCCATGCGCCTGGTTCGCAACTCCCTGCCCCTGCTGACCGTCGCCGCCACCCTTTGGCTCGGCCTGCCGAGGACCTTCTCCTGGGTCGATCTCGGCTTCACCCTGAGCAGCGACCAGCGGGATTTTCGCGTCTACAACAACTTCACCGACCCAGAAGCCAACGACAACACCAGCGAACACCAAAGCTTCCCCGGCGCGACCGGCGCGACCCTGGCGATCTGGAAGGGGTGCGTCGAGTGGGGCTCCCGGCTCCACGGGGACGGCGAAGGGGATCCGGCCCAACCGGCCGGTTTGGGCTCGGGCGGAGCCAACTTCGATCCCTCCTTCCAGGGGCTGGCGACCGGCGCAGGCGACATCGGCGACAACACCTTCTCCGAACTCCCCGGTTGCGCCGGCGGAACCCACGCCTTCACCCAGTTCTTCCTCGACGGCACCGGCTGGCGCACCTTCTTCTATGAGTGCTGGGCCTGGGAGGACGGACCCGAAGAGGATTGGCAGCCCAAGACCGGCCACCTCGACATCCAGGGCATCGCCACCCACGAGTATGGACACGCGCTGGGACTGGGACACTCCTCCGATCCCGACGCGACCATGTTCGCGACCACCCAGGACGGCAAGTCCCTGCGCACCCTGGAGAGCGATGACATCGCCGGAGTCCAGGCCCTCTACGGCGTCGCCGCGGCGACCAAACCGCGCATCGACAGCCTCTCGATCGACAACGGCACCCTGACGATCCACGGGGCGAACTTCATCCCGACGGGCAACGAGGTCTGGTTCACCCAGGCGGCGGCCGGCGGCGATGGAACGCCGATCACCACCTTCGGCGACTCCCCCAGCGGGACCGAGATCGTCGTCACCGTGCCGGCGGGCGCCGGGCCCGGGGACGTCCTGGTGCGCATCGGGCCGGGAGACGGGACGCGCCTCTCGAACGCCTTCCCCTTCGATGCGCGCCTGGATTGCAACCCGATCACCTCGGTCTGCGCGACCACCCCCAACTCGGTGGGAGCGGGCGCGGTGATGGTCGTCACCGGCGGTCAGAGCGTCTCCGCCGACACGACCGTCCTGAACGCCGTCGGCAGCCCACCCAACCAGTGGGGACTCTTCTTCCACGGCACGAGCTCCGCCCAGATCCCCCTGGGGAACGGAACCCTCTGCATCGGCGGGAGCCTGGTGCGGCTGCCCGCGGTCCAGGCCGATGGGGCGGGGCGCTCCTCCTGGCCCCTGGACCTGGCCGGGATGGGAGTCCAGGCGGGCGAGACCCTGCTCTTCCAGTGGTGGTATCGGGACACCGCCGCCGGCGGGGCGGGCTACGACTTCAGCGACGCGGTCGCCGTGCCCTTCTGCCAGTAGGGCTGGGGTCTTTTTTCGAGAAGGCCCCCGCGCCGGGCCGCTTGTGGCACGTCCGTTGTAGACGGGGAGCATCGCCCCGATAGGGTGGGCAGGCAGCCCATCCAAGAGCCGCTGTGCGCCGACGCGCAGCGGCGCGTGCGAACACGCCCCCTCGTCCTCCTTGAACCAGCCCCTAGAGCCCGCCGACACCCGCGCCCCGATCGTCCGTCTCGACGCGGGAGCACGCTTCGCCCTGGGGTTGGCCCTGGTGGTGATCGCCCTGGCGATCTACCTCACGACCCTCTCGGCCCACTTCGTCTACGACGACCACATCCTGATCGAGGGCAACCGGGTGGTGGCCGACCTGGGCGAGGCGCTGCGCTCGTTCTTCGAGCCCCTCTGGAGCCTCGACCCCGAGGGGGAGATCCAGAACGCCTACTGGCGGCCCTTGACCGTGCTCGTGATCGCGGCGACACGACACCTCGCCGGGCTCTCCCCCAAGGCCTTCCACCTGCTCTCGCTGCTCTTGCACATCCTGGCGACCTGGGCCGCCTGGCGACTCGCCTCGCGCCTCTTGCGCTCGCAGATGCTCGGCTGGTTCGCGGCGGCCCTCTTCGTCGCCCACCCGGTTCAGGTGGAGAGCGTCGCCTGGGCTTCGGCCCTGAACGATCCCCTCTTCGCCCTCTTCGCCCTGGTCTCCCTGGAACGCTATCTCGCCTGGCGGGAGCGGGGCGCGGCTGGGGTTCCTTGGAGCGCGGGCCTGTGGCTCGTGCCCGCCCTGCTCTCCAAGGAGCAGGCCCTGGTCATCCCGGTGGTCGCCCTGGCGATCGACTTCGCCTTCGGTCACTTGACGCTCCGCCGGCGGGAGACGCGCCGGCTGATGCTGCGCTCCTTCCTGCCCTGGCTGGTGGTGATCGGCCTCTACTTCGGCGGGCGCATGGTCGCCTACGGCAGCCCCCTGGCGGGATTGGACCAGGTCTCGGCTGACTTCGGCCTCTCCCTGGGGCGCGGCCTGTTGCTGCGGGTCGAGATCTTCGGGAGCTTCGTGAAGCTGCTCTTCCTGCCCCTCGATACGCGCCTCTTCCGCCAGGTGCGGCCGGTGCTTCCCGAGCACTACGCGCCGATGCTCCACGCCTGGATCGCCCTCTTGCTGTGGGCGGTGGCGACGGCGGCGGCGGCCTGGCGAAAGAGACGCCTGCTCCTGGCGATGCTGCTCGCCATGCCGGCCGGCTTCGTCCTGATCCTGCTCGACTACGAAGCGGGGGGCGCCTTTCCCATCTCGGATCGCTATCTCTACGTGTCGGTGCTCTTCGCCGCGGTAGCCGTGGTCCGCGTCCTCTCCCGCCTGCTCCCGCGCGGCTTGGCCCCTCTCGCCGCGGTGGCGCTCACCCTCTTGGGGGCCTGGCGTTCCAGCGGGCGGGTCGACGTCTTTGCCGATGACCTCGACCTCTTCCGCGCCGCGGTCGAAGCCGAGCCCGACAACCTGCGCACCCAGGTCGGCCTGGGCAACGTCCTGCTCGAGCGTTACCACCAGACCCTGGACAAGGAGTACCTCGACGAGGCGCTCTTCCACTTCCTGACCGGGCTGATGCTCGGTTTCGACTACGGCAAGTACCAGCCCAAGCTGGGACCCGAGGCACCCTGGATCAAGCGCGCCAAGGAGCTCGACATCCTGGTCAACGGCGTCCCCGCGAACAAGCTCGAGCGGGACGAGACGGTCTTCATCTCCCCCCTCGACCGCATCGCCGCCAACCTGGGGCTGGGGGAGAGCACCCTGGCCCTGGGCAACCTGCCGCCCGAGTACGACCTGGAGTGGCCCCAGAAGGTCTTCGAGCACATCCTCAAGCGCTTCCCCGAACTGCCGCGCGCCCTGGACGGGCTCGGCCGCACCCTCTTTCGTCGGGGTCGTTATGAGGAGGCGGAGAAGGTTTTCCGGCGTGCCCTGGCGGCGGATCGCACCCAAGCAGCCTCCTGGCACAACCTGGGGCTCTTGCTCGCCAGTCAGGGGCGTTTCGACGAGGGTCGCGCCTGTTTCGACGAGGCCCTGAAGCTACGCCCGGGCAATCGCAAGGATCTTTTGGAGGCGACCTATTGCGCCATCGACGGCAAGCGTTTTCCCCAGGCCGAGGCGTATATCCAAACCTTCTCTCGGACCTATCCCGGCGATCCCCAGGTGCACTATCTGCGCGGCATGTTGCGGGCCACGCGCGGTGATCTGGCGGGTGCGATCGAGGAGTTCGACCGCCTGCTCGCCAAGGAGGAGAACAACGCCTCGGGGCACCTGCAGCGGGCCAAGGCTCTGGCGGGGCTGGGGCAGCGCACCGAAGCGATCCGCGCCTTCAAGCGGGCGGCGGCCTTGCAGCCGGACAACTTCGAGGCCCACGAGAAGCTGGCCTACCTCCTCTTGCAGAATCCCGAGGCCCAGGACGAAGCGCTGCCCTTCCTCGAGCGTGCCTACCTCCTCTCTCCGCCGACGGCCAAGCGGGCGGAGCTCTTCGGTCTCCTCAGCCGGACTCTGGACCGGGGTTCGCTCTCGGAGCCCCAAACCCTGCAGTACCTGCTCTCCCTGGCGCGTTTCGACGAGGACCGCAATGACTTCGTGCACGCCCTGAGCTGGGTCGAACCGGCGCGCGTCGAGTTGGAAAAGGAGCGCGCCGCGCGGCCGGACGATCCGCGTCTGAAGCGGGACCTGGTCTTCGTCCTCAACATGCGGGGTGAGCTTTTCGAAGGCCTGGCTGGAGCGATCGAGGAGCAGCGCGACAGCTATCTCGTCCAGGCCCGTGACTCCTACCTCTCCGGGCTGGAGATCGAGCCCGAGCACTTCTTCCTGAACTACAACCTGGCGGTACTCTTGGCCGCCAAACTCGACCGTGCGGACCAGGCCATCGCCTATGCCCGCAAGGCCCTGGAGGGAATCGACGCCCTGGGTGACTCCCCCGCCCGGACGGCGGTCGAAGAGGCCCTGCGCACGATCGCCGAACACAAACCCCAGATGGGCCCCTTCCCCGATCCGGGAGAGCCGGCCCAGGACCGGTAGGCCGCCCACTATCCAAAGGGATCGGCTCGGAGATCGAGACGGGGGTCGCCGGCTGGGACTGAATCCAACGCGGAGGGACCCTCAGGGTTTTGCGGCGGGCTCTTCCCAGCCCTCTTCGCCGATCAAGGGCACGAAGCGCACGTCGGCCAGCTCTTCGCGCACGAACTCGCTCTCCTTCACACGGGTGACCCGCAGCAGCTCCTGGGCCGATGCCGTGCTCCCCACGGGGAGGACGAGCCGACCTCCGATCGCGAGCTGGCGCAGGAGCGAGTCGGGCACCCTGGGCGCCCCCGCCGATACCAGGATGGCATCGAAGGGGGCCTCCTCCTTCCAACCCGTGCTTCCGTCGGCGCAACGCACATGCACATTCGTGACGCCACAGTCCTCCAGATGGCAAGCCGCGGCGTGGGCCAGCTCCTCGATACGCTCCACCGCAAAAACCTCCCCGGCGATCTTCCCCAGGACCGCGGCCGCATAGCCCGAGCCGGCACCGACCTCGAGCACTCTCTCACCACCGCGCAAACCGAGCGCCTCCACCATGAAAGCGACGATGTAGGGCTGCGAAATCGTCTGTCCGCCCCCGATCGGCAGCGGCCGGTCGGCATAGGCCTCCCTCCTCGATCGAGCCGGAAGGAATTTTTCGCGCGGCACCTCGCCCATCGCGCGCAGTACCCGCTCGTCGCGCACGCCACGAGCGAGGATCTGCTCTCGCACCATCCTGCGTCGCCTCATTTCGAACCGCTTCATCGATGGAGAACGCGCCTCGGTCGACGCTGAACGAGGAAAGGAGCCACCATCTTGGGATTCCCCCGGCTGGAGACCAAGGCGCCCTTTCGGCGAAGTGGACCGGCTCCTGCTGCGAACCTCGCCTTCAGCACCGGCAATCAGCGCAGGCGTGCCAGGAAGGCGCGGCAGGAGCGGGTGTTGAGCACATCTTCCGCCCTGACCCATCCCCGCCGTGCTTGATCGACACCCAGGGTCAGCCCTTCGAGTTGCTCCGTGCCGTGGGCGTCCGAGGAGATCACCAGCGGAATGCCCCTCTCCCGGGCGGCGCGCGCCCAGGTATCGTCGAGATCGAGGCGCAGGGGCTGGGAGTTGATCTCCAGGGCGACGCCGTGATCCGCCGCCGCATCGAGCACGCGCTCCATGTCGAGCGCCATCGGAGGACGGCGACCGAGAAGACGACCGCTGGGGTGGGCCAGGATCTGGGCACGGGGATGGGAGAGCGCGTGCAACAGACGGGCGGTCTGCTCCTCTCGCGGTAGGCGCAGTTGCGAGTGCATGGAGACGAGCACGACATCGAGCTCCTCCAAGAGATCCTCATCCAGATCGAGGGTCCCGTCACGACGGATGTCGACCTCGGCCCCCTTGAGTACGCGCAGGCCTTCGGTGCGCTGGTCGAGGGCCTCGATCGCGTCGAGGTGAGCGCGCATGCGCTCGCGCCCCAAGCCATGGGCGACTCCCAAACCACCCGTGTGGTCGGTGATCGCCACGTACTCGCGACCGAGAGCCTTGGCCGCGGCGACCATCACCTCCAAACTCTCCCTGCCGTCCGAAGCGTTGGTATGCACGTGCAGATCGCCACGCAGGTCGGAGGGGGTGATCAGGTGGGGCAACTCGCCGGCGAGGGCGGCCTCGATTTCGCCCCGATCCTCGCGCAGCTCGGGCGGTATGACCGGCATGTCGAAGCGCTTGTAGAGCGAGGCCTCACTCGCCCCCGCCAGCTTGCGCGTTCCAGCGAAGAGGCCGTACTCGTTCAGCTTCCACCCGCGCTCCTGGGCCATGCGGCGCAGGCGCAGTTGGTGGGCGCGTGAGCCGGTGAAGTAGGCCAAAGCCGCGCCGTAGCTCGCCTCCTTGACCACACGCAGGTCGACCAGCAGACCACCCGCAAGCATCACGGTCGCCCGGGTCGGTCCACGAGAGAGGGTTTCGGTGACCTCCCCGTAGTTGACCAGACGCTCGGTCACCGCCGTCCCCTTGCGCGCAGTCACGAGCAGGTCGAGATCTCCCACGGTGTCGCGCTTGCGGCGGTAACTGCCGGCGACGACGACGTGGTGCGTTCCCTGGCAGGCGCTGAGATGCTCGACCAGGGAGCGGGCGATGGGGACGAGTTCCGCCCGCGGCCAGCGCCGGGTGACGTCCAGCCCCTCCGCGAGGGCACCACACAGCTTGCGCTCGGTGGCCGCTCCGAACCCCGGGAGGTCGCGCACCCTGCCCGCCTCGCAGGCCCGGCGCAGATCTTCCCGGGTCCGAACACCGAGCAGGTCACGCAGGGTCCGCAGACGCTTCGGCCCCAGGCCCGGAATGGAGAGCAGGTCCCGCGCATCGACCCCGACCCGGCGTTCGAGCCGCTCGAGGTATTCCAGGTGCCCGCTGCGCACGAGCTCCTCGATCTTGCGCGCGAGAGCCTCCCCGATACCGCGCAGCCGCGAGAGGTCCTCGCCCCGCTCCACCAACTCAGCGACCGGCTGGGGCAAGGCGCGCAGGGTGCGAGCCGCATTCTCGTATGCGCGCACCCGAAAGGGATTCTCCCCTTCGATGGCCAGCAGCTCTCCGATCTCTTCGAGGGCCTCGGCGATCTCGCGGTTGCGCAAGGTCACGGAACCGGAAGACTCCGTAGCCACTCGATCTCCTCGGCCCAGTGCTCGGAGTCGGGTGTCTCCAGGATCAGGGGAATGCCGTCGAAGCGCAGGTCGCTCATGATGAACTCGAAGACCGCGCTCCCCAGCTCGCCGCCGCTCAGGGGGGCATGCCGATCCACGCGGCTCCCCAGGCCCTTCTTGGATCCGTTCAGATGCATGCCGCGCAGCCGCTCCAGGCCCACGATCCGGTCGAACTCCTCGAAGACCTCCCGACACCCCTCACGGGTGGAGAGGTCGTAGCCGGCAGCAAAGGCGTGGCAGGTGTCCAAGCAGATGCCAACCCGCTCCCGATGCCGCACCCGTTCGATGATCGCGGCGAGTTGTTCGAAGCGCCAGCCGAGATTGCTCCCCTGGCCGGCGGTGTTCTCGATCACCGCCGTGACCCCCGGAACACTCTCCAGGGCCAGATCGATCGACTCGGCCACCCGCGCCAAGCATTCCTCTTCATCGATGCGCTTCAAGTGGGCGCCGGGGTGGAAGTTCAGGAACTCGAGTCCGAGCTGCCGGCAGCGCTGCATCTCGTCCTTGAAGCACTCGCGCGACTTGGAAAGCCCCTCGGCGTCGGGGTGACCCAGGTTGATCAGGTAGGAGGCGTGGGGCAGAACCTCCGCCGGTGCGATCTCCGCCGCTTTCAGGTTCTCGGCGAAGCCGCGCAGCGATGCTTCGGTGAGGGGCTTGGAGTGCCACTGGCGCTGGTTGCGGGTGAAGAGCGCGAAGGCGTTGGCGCCGATCTCGCGCGCCCGCAGCGGCGCCTTCTCGACTCCCCCCGCAGCACTCACATGGGCACCGACAAACTTCATCACCCTGATCTCCTCGCGGGCAAGGCGGCCTCGTCGAGAGGCACCCCACGGCCACAAGAGCCTGCACCATCATAGCGTCGCGGGAGTCCTTACCGAATCCGTTCGCAGCGGGTGCCGCGGGCGACACGGGCAGCGATCCACCCGCCTAGGATATGCGCCGCATGCCCTCCCAAGACGATCTCCTTGCACGCCTCGCAGAGGTCGAGCCGATATCCCGCGCCCTCGAAGAAGATCCGGGCGAACGTCGCCTCCTGACCGACCAGGTGACCGAGCTCGGCCACCGCATACTGGACGGACTCTCCCAGCGCAGGGTGTGGGACCCCTGCGAGGGCGCGGCCCAGGAACTCCTCGAGATGGGCGTACCCGACGAGCCCCAGGCGATCGAAGGAGTCCTCGACCTGGTCGCACGGGAGATCGATGGACCGGGTCTGCGCGCGGCCCATGGCGGACACCTGGGCTACATCCCCGGCGGGGGAATCTACGCCGGGGCCCTGGGGGACTACCTGGCCGCCCTGACCAACCGCTACGCGGGGGTCTTCTACGCGGGTCCGGGGGCGGTGCGGCTGGAGAACATGCTCCTGCGCTGGCTCTGCTCGCTGGTGGGCTTGCCGGATGGTGCCCTGGGAACCCTCACCTCGGGAGGTTCGATCGCGACCCTGGTCGCGGTGACCGCCGCCCGGGACGGCAAGGGCGTGCGCTCGGCCGAGGTGACCCGTTCGGTGGTCTACACGACGAGCCAGACCCACCACTGCGTCGCCAAGGCGCTGGCCATCGCCGGTCTGGCCGAGGCTCCTTGCAGACAGATACCGACCGACGGGCGTCACCGCATGCACACCCCCGCCCTCGAGGAGCGGATCCGCGCCGATCGAGAGGCGGGGCTGCATCCCTTCCTGCTCGTCGGTACCGCGGGGACCACCGACGCCGGCGCGGTCGATCCCCTGGCGGAGCTGGCGCGCATCGCGGAGCGCGAGGAGCTGTGGTTGCACGTGGACGCCGCCTATGGGGGCGCCTTCCTGCTGCTCGACTCGATGCGCCCGCGCCTGGCAGGGATCGAGCGGGCCGATTCGGTCGTCATCGATCCCCACAAGGGGCTGTTCAACCCCTACGGGACGGGGGCGGTCCTGGTGCGGGACCCCGCTCACCTCGCCGCCAGCCATCACCTGAGGGGCGTCTACCTCCAGGACGCCCAGGACGCGGAGGATCAGCCTTCCCCGGCCGACCTCTCGCCCGAGCTGACGCGGCACTTCCGGGGACTGCGCATGTGGCTGCCTCTGGTCCTGCACGGCCTGGAACGCCACCGTGCCGCCCTGGAGGAGAAGCGCCTCTTGGCGCTCCTTTTCCACGCGCGAGCGGCGGAGCTGGGTTTCGAAGTCGGCCCCGAGCCGGACCTCTCGGTCGCCCTCTTCCGTTGGGTTCCCCGGGACGGTAGTGACCCGCGCGCTTTCAATGAGGGTCTGTTGCGGACCGTCCTCGATGACGGTCGCGTCTTCCTCTCCTCGACGACGATCGACGGCACCTATTGGCTACGTGTCTCGCTGCTCTGCTTCCGCAGTCACAGGGAGCACATCGAGGCTGTTTTGGAGATCCTGGCACGTGAGGTCGGAGCTAGGATGGAGCCATGATCCGACTCCTTGCCCTGCTCCTCGCCGCAGTCACCACCGCAGCCGCCGCCGCAGCCCAGGCCAGGGCCGAGGAGCCGATCCGGAAACCCGCCAATGTGATCCTGATCGTCGCCGACGACCTCGGCTACGGAGAGTTGGGATGCTATGGGCAGGAGAGAATCCAGACACCCCACCTCGATCGCATGGCGGCGGAGGGGATGCGCTTCACCCAGCACTACGCGGGCTCGCCGGTCTGCGCCCCCTCCCGTTGCGTGCTGATGACCGGCAAGCACAGCGGGCATACGACGGTGCGCGACAACATGGAGCACCAGCCCGAGGGTCAGGAGCCGATCTTCGCTGAGGATGTCACCCTGGCCGAGGTCCTGAAGGAGCGGGGCTATGCAACCGGCTGTTTCGGCAAGTGGGGTCTGGGCTACCCCGGCTCCGAGGGCGATCCCTTGCAGCAGGGGTTTGACCACTTCTACGGCTACAACTGCCAGCGCCAGGCCCACAACTACTACCCCAGCTACCTGTGGGAGGACGACCACCGGGTCGAGATCGAAGGCAATGACCGCGGGGTGGTCGGCGCCCACTACAGCCATGACCTGATCGAGCGCCAGGCGCTGGCCTTCATCCGTGAGCATGCCGGGGGGCCCTTCCTCTGTTTCGTCCCCTTCACGATTCCCCACCTGGCGCTGCAGGTGCCCGACGACTCCCTGAACGAGTATCTGGGGCGTTGGGAGGAGAAGCCCTACACCGGCAAGAGCTACCTGCCCCATCCCACGCCCCGCGCCGCCTATGCGGCGATGATCAGTCACCTGGACCGCAGCGTGGGACGGATCCTCGATCTGGTCGACGAGCTGGGGATCACGGATGAAACCCTGGTGCTCTTCACCAGCGACAACGGGCCGACCCACTTGGGTCCCGCCCAGGTCGACTTCGAGTTCTTCAATAGCGCCGGCGGCCTGCGTGGTTTGAAGGGATCGGTCTACGAGGGGGGCATTCGGGTGCCTCTGATCGCCCGTTGGCCCGGCAGGGTGCCCGCTGGAACGGTCAGCGACCACATCTGCGCCTTCGACGACGTGCTCCCGACCCTGGCCGAGTTGGCGGGCGCCGAGCCCCCCGCGGAGATCGACGGGGTCTCCTTCCTGCCGACCCTGCTCGGCGATTCCCAGCACCAGAAGAAACGGGACTATCTCTTCTGGGATTTTGGAGGCTACGGCGGTCAGCTCGCGGTGCGCCAGGGGCGCTGGAAGGCGGTGCGCCGGGGTCTGCGCAAGCATCCGGACGCCCCCCTCGAGCTCTACGACCTGGAAGCCGATCCCGGCGAGACGACCAACCTGGCGGCCGAGCAACCCGAGGTCGCCGCCCGCCTCGCGGCTCTGCTCGTCAGCGCCCGCACGACGCCGCGCTACGAGCGACTGCGCTTCGGCACCTACGGCGATCAGTAGGGGGACCCGTCGGCACACACTGATCGACCAACGTGGCTCGCAAGGTACCGCTCGCACCTGCGGCCATCCGTCGTCTTCCAGATAGCAGACCTGGAGGTAGACCCTCGCGGTAGAGGGTTTGACAAGGAACTCGCTCTCTCTGTCCCCACGCTGCCGAAGCACACGTTCGCGCCCGACTGGCCCGAGCACCCGACCGGGAAGCCTGGAGCCTTCCGGCTGGCACGAGCGCCTCTCAGCTCATCGCCATTCTCGAGCGAGAGGGTGCACTTCATGAAGTCAAGCTACGTCCGGAGGTCGGCGAGTACCGCGACGTCACTCGGTCCCCGTGGGGAGCCTGCACCCCGCTCGAGATAGCCAGCACGCTCAAGGAGGCCGGATACCTCACGCACGGAACGGCTGTCTTCCTCCACGGACTCACCGAGCAGGTGCCTCGCACCATCTTCGTCAACAACGAGCAAACTCCGAAACCCTCCCCCACCGGGGACAGGGGTTGATGGTGATCGGCGGCCCCCGGGTTCTTGTGTAGGATGGTCCGGGCTGCGGCCACGGAGTATGCCCATGCGAATCTCGGAGATCACGAGGCGGGACATCGTCGACGCCCTACAAGAAGAAGGCGTAGCGTGGCGGGGACGCCTGGACGAGGTAGCTTTCTTGTCCCGGCTGTTTGACCTATCCAACCTTCCGTCCACCGATAGTCGTTTTGAAGATGCGGAAGGGGACATCTGTCAGCATCGCTTCAACAACGACGACTGGGTATTCCATGACCCGCGATTTAACCTCATGCATGGCGATGACGAGGTGTTCCTACGGCTCCTGTGTGAGACGATCCATCCTGTCGTCCGACCAGACGTTACGGAAGCCACGCGGCTCTGCCAACTATTCAACGAGTACCTCAAGAATGACGGTTTCCAGCTCGTCGAAAAGACGCGCATATCTGGCAAACCTGTCTATGTGGGACGCCACGTCGGAGTAGCAGCGACTCCTGGTGTTGGCGTTGCGCGAGTTGTGCTGGTGGAAGCGGACGCCGGGTATGTTGCTCAGCAAATCACTCGGATGGAGGCAGCTGTCGAGAACGATCCGGGCCTTGCCATCGGCACTGCGAAGGAGCTTGTAGAATCCTGCTGCAAGACCATCTTGGGGCAGCGCGGAGTCGACATCCCACAACGTGCCGACCTTCCACAGCTGGTCAAGCTCACGAGTCGGGAACTCGCGCTCACGCCAGACGATATCCCCGAACAGGCAAAGGCGGCTGACACGATCAAGCGGCTCCTCAGCAACCTCGCTACGATCACGCAGGGAATCGTCGAGCTTCGGAACCGGTACGGCATGGGCCACGGAAAGGAGGCTACTGCAAAGGGGCTAACATCTCGGCATGCCAAGTTGGCGGTCGGTGCAGCCTCGACACTGGCAGTCTTCCTTATTGAGACCCATCGGGCGCGTTGCGCTGCAACGTCGAACGGCGAACCGGCCGCGCATCGATGACATGAGGATGTCCGTGCCCTTGTGAGTTTTGACCGGGAGCGGAACACGAATCATGCCACATCCTTGGCGTCGTTCAAGGACTCACTCTCGAGGGCGGCGATCAACTCTGGAATCGCCTTGTAGCCCTTCA
>JALWOP010000345.1 GCA_027083445.1 Planctomycetota bacterium
GGCCAAAGAGGAGCATCCCCAGGGGCAGCACGAGGCCCAGCCCCACGCCGACGCTCCAGTGCAAATGGGCGTAGGGGCCACGGGTGAGCAGGCTCGCGGCGCGTCGGTACTCCGCTTCCCGGCCGCGCGGGGCGAGGTGCTCTTCGCCCAGGGTGAAGAGGGCGTGAACGGCGAGACTCACGAGCAGAATCCAGCGCAGGGGGCCGGCGGCGGCCGGGGGCAGGGGTGATGCGATCGCCCCCCAACAGGCAAGGAAGGCCGAGCCGGCAAGCAGGGCCTGGGCGATGAGGTGCAGGGTGAAACCCCGGCGCATCCAGAGCACCCGGCCTCGCGCCTGGGCGAAGAGCAGGCCGGTGTAGCCGGCGGTACCCGCGCCGAGGAGCACCGCCGCCCAGCCCACAGCGCAGAGAGCCGCGCCCGCCACTTGACCCAAAAGCCCCCCCGCACCCAGAAGCCAAAGCAAAGCCAAGACCACCCCGTAGCCCAGGATCAGATAGGTTCCTCGTGTGAGCCAGCTCGACCAGTTCGGCCGGATGAGGATCATCCAGAAGCGGTCGGGTCGCTTGAGGTCGGAGATGAGCAGGGCTCCGGTCAGCGCCAGGAAGAAGAGCGACCAGAGCGATAGCGGACCCGCGAGGGCCGGCGCCGCTCCGGGGAGCACGCCGCCGAAGAGGGCGGCGAGGAATGCCACCGGCAGGATGCCTGCCGCCAAGGATTTCGCGAAGAGATACGCGCTGATCTTCCAGCCCCACAGGGGTCCGCGCGGTACGTCGTAGACGGTGCGCGCCAGCCCTGGGCTCGAGCGCGCCTCGAACTCCTGGGCCTCGCGGCGGGCGTCCGTGGGAGGATTCGACCAGATGAAGCCGCTCGCCAGATTCGTAGCGGAGGGGTCGAGCCCGGCGGGTGCCGCCTCGCGGTAGAGCACGTTGGGCCCGGTACCCGCTTCGGTCTTGCGGGCACGCAGTTCGCCCCCGGCCCGCAGGCGCGAGACCCGGCTCCCCGGATCGTCGAAATCCCCGGGAATGATCGCCTCGGTCGGGCAGACCACCGCGCAGGCCGGCGCCAGCCCCCGTTCGACCCGGTGGGCGCAGAAGTGGCATTTCTCGGCCGTCCCGGTCTCCTCGTTGATGTAGAGGGCGTCGTAGGGACAGGCGTGCATACAGCTCTTGCAGCCGATGCACAGGTCTCCGTCCACGTCGACGATGCCGTCCTGGCGCTTCTCGAGGGCGCTGACCGGACAGATCGTCACGCAGGGCGCGTCGCTGCACTGGTTGCAGCGCAGGACCGCGTAATTCCGGCGGACCTCGGGAAAGGTACCGGTTTCGGTGTACTTGACCCAGGTTCGGAAGGAACCCAGGGGTACTCCGTTTTCGGACTTACAGGCGACGGTGCAGGCGTGGCAGCCGATACACCGCGAGTGGTCGATGACAAAACCGAGCTGCACGGGGGGAGGGGGTAGAGGAGGCGGGGCGAACAGGGTAACGCCCTCGGGCATGGAAGGCACAGCGGCGCTAAGATCCCGCCCGTGTCTCTCCTCCTTGCAGCCACACCCCTCATCCTCGTCGGCGGAGCTGTGGGTCTGGAGACGCTGCTGCGCTGCCGGGATCGGCACCGTTTCCCTGCGCCCGGCAAGCTCCTGGACATAGGCGGCCACCGGCTTCACGCCCGCGTGCTCGGTCAGGGCGACCCGGTGATCGTGCTCGAGGCGGACTCGGGGGCCTGGAGCACGAGCTGGGACCGGCTCCCCGAGCGCCTCTCGGAGCTCTCGACCGTCATCGTCTACGACCGCGCCGGACTGGGATGGAGCGAGGCTGGAGAGGCACCGCGCGATCCCGACACCCTAGCCCGCGAGCTGCACGGGCTCCTGCGTGAACTCGCCCCGGAGCGGCCCGTGGTGCTGGTCGCACATGGGGCGGGAACCCGCATCGCTTGGAGCTTCGCCGCGCGCTATCCCTTCCAACTTGCGGGCCTCGTCGCCGTCGATGGAGAACACCCCTCGCTCGCCACCGATCTAGCGGAAGCAGGGATTCCTGCACCGACGATCTCCAATGCGGGGCTGCGCCTGCTCGGAATCGCCGCTCGGCTGGGGGTTCTGCGCGCCCTGGGATTCACTCCTCCCGCCCCCGAAGGAGTATCCGCCCGCACCCTCGATACGCTGCGCGCCATGGGCCCGCGAGGCTTGGCTGCGGCGAGGGCCGAGGAGTCTTCGGGCAGCGCTGCGACGGCCCCCCAGACGGCCTTGGACATCCCTGTACGCGTATTGGTCGCCAACGCCAGCCTACCGCCGCAGGAAGGGACCCAACGGTACCCGCACGAGTCCTACAACCGTCTCTGGGAACGGGCCGGCCGACGCCTCGCGGAGATCTCCAGCCACTCGCGGGTCATCTCGGTCGATGGCGACCACTTCTTCCACGTCTCGCGCCCACAGGTCGTAGTGCAGGCCGTAGAGGATGTCCTCGCGGCGAGTCGATCGTAGGGGCAAGCCCCCCGCAACGGAGGCCCTCCCTCCCACGGCTATACTGCCGGATCCCTCCGCCTCCCGCCCCAGGCTCCAACCATGCCCCTATTCGCCCTTCACCTCTGCCTCGCCCTCTGTCTCCAAGACGGCTTCCCCCCCGCCCGGCTCCTCTCCACCGAAGGCATGGATCCCGAAGTCGTGGCTCATATCGAGGAGTGTGTCGCCGCCGTCGAGGCTGCGCCAACCGACGGCGAGGCCCACGCCCAACTCGGCCTGGCCTACGAGGCCAACACCTGCTTCGAGCCGGCCGCGGAGAGTTATCGGCACGCCATCGCTCTGCTGCCCGACAAGCCGGAGTGGCGCTATCGCCTGGGGAAGGTGCTGGTCGAGATCGGCGACGTCGAGGCGGCGGAGAAGGAGCTCGCGGCTGCGGCGGCGAAGCTCAAGAGCACGCCTGTGATCCAAGCGCGCCTGGGAGCCGCACGCCTCGAGTTGGGTGATATCGAAGGAGCTGAAGAGGCCTGGCAAGCCGCGATCACGGCCGAGGCCAAACAGCCCGGCCAGCCCATGTTCCCCGAGAGCCGCGTGGGACTGGCCAGCGTGCGCTACGAGCAGGGTCGCTACCAGGACGCGATCGATCTATGTGAGAAGGCCCTCACCGTCAGGCCAGGGTATCGGCACGCCCACTACATCCTCGCGATGAGCCTCTTCGAGCTCGGCCAGGATGAGCGCGCGGAGCGCGAACTCAGCCTGGGTATGCCGGCTTGGCCCGAGTTTCCGCCCGACCCCCACGGACCACTCCTAGCCAGCCACGCCCGTGGCTACCAGAACGCGATGATGGGGGTCGAAAACCTCCTGATGGCTGGTCGCGCTCAAGAGGCTCTCACCCGGGTCGAAACCGTCCTTTCCAAGCGACCCGACGACGTCCTAGCTCTGATCTTGAAGGCCCGCTGTCTCGAACGCTTGGGCCGTGCGAACGAGGCGATCGATCTCTACCGACACTGTGAGACCCTGGACGGAAGCCGAGCCGATACCAAAGTCTTCCTGACCATCGCGCTCCTCAACCGCGCCGCGACGATCACCGATGCGGAGCAGCGCGGTGCCCTCCTTCAGGAAGCCTTGACCAAGAGCCGGGAAGCGCTGGCCATCGCCCCCCGCCAGGGGCGCGCGCACTTCTACTATGGCTTTGCCCTGCTGGCGAACGGGGATGGACAAAACGCCTTCGCCGAGATGAATCAGGCTCTACGCCTGGGCTGCGATGAGCCCGCACTCTATGCGCAACTGACCCAGCTCGCCGCCAAGCTCGGGCAGATGCGGGAGATGATCCAGTTCGCCGGCCGCAACGCCAAGGCCCACCCGGGTGATCCGGGGGCCCTGCAGCTCTTGATCCAGGCCTATTTGACGGACAACCGCTTCGATGAGGCCGAGGCCGTCCTGGCCCGCCTCGAGAGCCTGAACGAGCCGGCGATGACCCAGTTCATCGCCAGCGTGAAGCAATTCATCTCCGCCAAGCGCGTCCCCGCCCCGCCTCAATCGGGTCCGCCAATCGATGACGGCAAGGACAAGAAGGAAGAGCGACCGTGATTCCCACCCACATGCAGACCCATTCCTCCATCTGCCTGCTCTCCAGCCTGCTGGTGAGCCTCACGGCGGTGCGCGCCCAGGCCCAAGACACCTCCACTGCGTCGGAGCCGCCGGTCTGGTTCGAGGAGATCGCACTCGAATCCGGAGTCGATTGGCAGCAGGTCAGCGGACGCCAGGCGGGACGCCACTGGTTCCCCGAGATCATGGGCGGTGGTCTGGCCCTGTTCGACTATGACGGCGATGGAGACCTGGACCTCTACCTGGTTCAATCCGGCCGTCTCGATCCACCCGAAGGCTCGGCCCGGCCGAAGAACCGGCTCTACCGCAGCGACCTCGGCGACGACGGCTCGCTGCACTTCGTCGACGTGACTGACGAAGCCGGTGTGGGAGATCCCGGATACGGCATGGGCGCCGCCTGCGGCGACTTCGACCACGACGGAGATATCGATCTCTTTGTCACCAATGTCGGGCCCGACGTTCTCTATCGCAACGAAGGCAACGGGAAGTTCAAGAACATCACCAAGCGCTTCGTCAAGCCCACGAGTGATGGGAGCTGGGGAACGAGTGCCGGATTCTTCGATGCCGACCTCGACGGAGATCTCGACCTCTTCGTCGTCAACAACCTCAACTGGGAACCGGCCATCGAAACCCCCTGCTTCAACTATCGCAAGCAACCCGATTTCTGCAGCCCGGAAAACTACAACGCCCACTCCGTCGATCGCCTCTACCTCCAGGGGCGGCTCGGCTTCCAGGACTATGGCGCACGGCTCGGTCTGACCGGCTCTCCAGCCAACGGGCTGGGTGTCGCGATTGCCGACTATGATCGCGATGGTGATCTTGACATATACGTTGCCAACGACGCCACACCCAATGCGCTCTGGCGCAACGACGCCGGGAAGACACTGGATCGCAGCGGCGATGACGGCCTCACCGATGTCGCGCCCCGCAGCGGCTGCGCCGTCAACATGCAGGGCACACCTGAAGCGGGTATGGGCGTGCAGTGGGTCGATCTCGACCAAGACGGTTGGCTCGACCTCTACATGACCCACCTGAGACGCGAAACCAACACCTTCTACAAGAACGTCAAGGGGCGCTTTCGGGATATGAGCCGCCGCACGGGCACCGCCGCCAAGTCCCTGCGCTACACCGGCTTCGGGCTTGGCTTCCACGACTACGACCAGGATGGCAAGCTCGATCTGTACATTGCCAATGGAGCCGTACAGGCCTGGGGACTCGACGAGGCCTTCGACCCCAAGGATTTGTATGCCGAACCCAACATTCTCTTTCGAGGCCTGGGCGACGCACGCTTCGAGCACATCGGCGAGGGCGTAGCCAAGCCCCTGATCGGAACCAGCCGCGGCGCAGCCTTCGGCGACCTGGACAACGACGGGGATGTCGACATCGTCTTCGTCGACCTGGATGCGCGCGTCAAGATCCTGCGCAACATCGCTCCCAAGCAGGGCTCTTGGGTCGGCCTACGCCTGGTAGACAAGCGGGGGAACGACTCCTTGGGGGCCGTGGCCAAACTGACCACCGTCCGCACGAACGCCGACGGAACGGAAGAGGTCCAGGTTCAGTGGCGCCTTGCACATCCTGCATACAGCTACCTCGCCAGCAACGATCCACGCGTGCAATTCGGTGTCCCGAAGGGCTCTAGCGTGCGCTCGCTGGAAGTCATCTGGCCCGGCACGAGCAAGCCCGTAGCGGTCGCCACGCCATCTCTCGGTCACTACCTCACGGTTCAGGAAGACTAGACGGCGGCACTCCGCTAGGATGGGTTCCTTGGGCGGGGTTCCCCAGGTTGGGTCCCTGGTCCCGGAGCTCTGTTCATGGAGGACACGCACACTTCCCCTCGGCTCGAGAAGGCTCTCGGCCTGCGAGACGTCTTCTCGATCGCGACCGGCGCGACCCTCTCCGCGGGTCTGTTCCTCCTGCCAGGCATGGCCGCCGCCCAGGCCGGGCCGGCGGTCATTCTGTGCTACCTCTTGGCCGCCATCCCCCTGGTGCCCGCCATGCTCTCGATCGTGGAACTCTCCACGGCCATGCCCAAGGCGGGGGGCGCGTACTACTTCCTCGATCGGAGCCTAGGGCCTCTGTTCGGGACGGTGGGCGGCTTCGGAACCTGGCTGGCCCTGGTCTTGAAGACAGCCTTTGCCCTGGTTGGTATCGGGGCCTATGCCACGATCTTCTTCGAGAATCCTCACCCCGGCGTGATCCGTGCCGTCGCGGCCGGCTTCGCGATCCTCTTCGGGCTCTTGAACGCCCTCGGCGCAGAGAAGAGTGGCAGCTACCAAGCGGCCTTCGTCTTCAGTCTGCTGACGATCCTGGCGGGCTTCATGGCCTTCGGCATCACCTCCCTGCATCCCGAGAACTTCCGCGGCTTCTTCGATGCCGGCGCGGAGGGCATCCTCGCCACGACGGGCCTGGTCTACATCTCCTACGTCGGAGTAACCAAAGTGGCCAGCGTCGCCGAGGAGGTACGTGATCCCGAGCGCAATCTGCCACGCGGCGTGTTCCTCTCCCTAGCGGTCGCCCTGGTCGTCTACGGGCTCTGCACCCTGGTCATGGTGGGCGTCATGCCGATGGAACGGCTGGCCCACAGCAATGCACCGATGGCCGACGCCGCAGGGGTCGTGCTGGGTGCCCCGGGCCGCTACATCGTGGCTGCCGGCGCTTTCTTGGCGTTCTTCTCGGTCTCGAACGCGGGCATCATGGCCTCCTCCCGCTACCCCCTGGCGATGAGCCGCGACCGACTCGTGCCGGAGATCTTCTCCAAGCTATCCACACGCGGGACGCCGCTCGTGGCGATCGTGCTGACCACGAGCATCATCGTCCTCATCGTTCTGCTGCTGGATCCGGTCAAGATTGCCAAGCTGGCGAGCGCCTTCCAGCTCCTGGTCTTCGCTTTCCTCTGCGTAGCGGTCGTGGTCATGCGTGAAAGCGGTCTGGCCTCCTACGACCCCGGCTACCGCGCACCGTTCTACCCCTGGTTACAGGTGATCGGAGTGCTGGCGCCGTTTGTCCTAATCGCCCAAATGGGCCTCTTGCCGACGCTCTTCAGCGCAGGCCTGATCCTGATCGGAGTGGTCTGGTTCGTCTACTACGCCGGTCCCCGAGTCGAGCGTACGGGAGCGATCTTTCACGTCTTTGCGCGCTGGGGAGAACAGCGGCATGAGGAACTGGACTCCGAGCTACGCTCGATCCTCAAGGAGAAGGGGCTGCGCGACCAGGACCCCTTCGAAGAAGCTGTCTTGGCCGCCGAAGTGATCGATGTCGAGGATGCCGGCGATTTCGACAACCTGATCGCGAATGCCGCCAAGCGTCTGGCGCCGCGGGTCGGACAGAGTGAGGCGATCCTGATCGAGGGCTTCACCGAGGGCACGCTCAAGGGGGCCACTCCGGTCGCCAAGGGGGTCGCCCTGCCCCATATGCGACTCGAGGGGATTGCCGCCCCTCACCTGGTCTTGGTGCGCGTACGCCGCGACCTGCGCATCATCACCGGCGATGTGTTCGGCCATCCCCACGAGGCGGAGAGAGTCCATGCCGTCTTCTTCCTCGTCAGCCCCGAGGCCGATCCCGCGCAACACCTGCGCATGTTGGCCGAGATTGCGCGCCGGATCGACGAGGAGGGATTCCTCGCTGACTGGCTGGCCGCCAGTAACGAAGTCCAGTTGCGTGAGATCTTCCTCCGCGACCAGCGCTACATCTCCCTGCGCCTTGCCCTGGGCGAACCCGTTCACGAGTGGGTAGGCCGGCGGATCAGCGAACTCGACCTGCCCGAGGAGAGCCTCGTCGCCGCGGTTCGTCGCGCAGGCCGGACGCTCGTCCCCCACGGTCACACGCGCCTCCAGACCGACGACCGGCTACTGATCCTCGGGGAACCCGCGGCGATCACCTCGCTCTATGAACGCTATCGCCCGGACGAGTCGCCGCCGGCCTGACCACGCTTCTTCCGGGCCCCGCGTCCTCGCCCGCGCTTCTCCGGGGCCGGCCGGCCGCCAGGGGATATGTCCGGCCCATCCATCTGTTCTTCCAACTCGAAGAACTCCACCAGGTAGCCGAAGCGCTTCTTTCCGGTCAGCCCATCGATCTCCAAGAGGTAGGCCCGGCCGTTCTCTACGACGACTCCCGCGGGCCTGAAGATGAGCATCGATCCGTTGCGCCCCAGGTAGTCGAGGGGCAGTGGATCCTGGGGCACAAACTGCGCATCGAGGGGCCTGACGGTAATCGTGAGCTCATCGGGGGAGACGGCGCGGCCCGTGTCGATGCTCCAGGCATAGCGCTCCCCGAAGTATTCCACGGGAACATAGCCCGGCGGTGGGTAGGCCACCGGCCCCTTGGCGACGCCCTTTCCGCCTCCTGCCATGACGTACATGGCCGAGAAACCGCCCCAGTGCCCCAGGCCTACCCGTCCAAGTCCGGGTGAGAGGCACCAGCGGCGGTGGCCTAGACGGTCGATGTTGCTCGGGTCCGAGTCGTCCATGTACATGTGCACCGACCGTCGCAAGCCCGCGACGGTCGCCAGGTTGGAGTGGCTGGTTCCCTTGTAGCCGTCCCGATACTCCTCTTCCGGCCAGCCCGGGTTGTCCGGGGTGTGGTCCAGATGTCCGATCGCCGCGCAGAGCTTCGCACCGAGGGTCGCAAGGCGGTTGAGTTCGGGGTCGAGCCGCAGACCTTCGTGGGGCGCTCCACAAAGCCAGCGGTAGGCCACCAGGGTGCGCAGGCCTCTTTCCCGGGCCAGAGTGATGCCCGGATCACGCTGCTCCTCTTCCGGCGCCGTGCCCCAGATCTCGGGCGAGGGGGGTGAACCAGGGAGCGGGGCCCCCTCGCTCGTGAGGGTCAAGAGGGTACCGCGGACCTCCTCCAGGCTGCGCGGGTGGGCGGTCAGACCCTCGATCTCTTCCAGCACACCCTGGTCCCACACCTGGGTAACACGCAGCTTCCCATCGGTGAAGGCCTGGCACTTCCCGTCGAGCTTGCCCCGGTCATAGGAACGCAGCCATACCTTGTGGCCCTCCTCATCCCAAGCCGTGTACTTGCCGTTCAGCTCCCCATCCTTGTACTTGCAGTCCAGGGCCTTCTTGCCGCTAGAGAAGTACTCGGTGTAGCTCCCCGTTAGCCGGCCGTGCTTGTAGGTGGCCTTGATCGCGCGCTTTCCATTGGCATGGAAGCTCTGATAAGACCCGGAACGCAGACCTTCGGCATCCACGCTGTAGCGTGCACGGACCGTCCCGTCCGGCCAGGTTTCCACGACTTCCTCACCGGCGACCAGGGAGAGAACAGCCAAGATCAACAGAGACTTCATGGCTGAATCCTATCCAGGCCGCCGCTGGGGTAACGTCTGGCATGCATCCGAGCGGCTCCCCTCCCCCGTGCCGACGCACCGGCGCCCTCCTGAGCGGGTCCGACTCCAAGTGAACTCATGGAAGACTTGCAGGCCAGAGCCCGGCGTTTCGCTCAGGCGCTCGACGAGGTATGGAACCACCTGGACTGGGAAGAGCTGGGGCGCCTCTACTGTCACGAGGGCGGCGAGGCCTTCTTTCCCCCCGCGCAACGCGATGCGATCCAGGAGGCGGGCTTGGCCTTTGCTGCCGAGTTGGGAGAGCTGCTGCCACGGGGAGGCGCGAGCCATTACGTGGGCGCGGCCATCGCCGAGCTACCCCTCATCCTCTGCGAGCACCTGGTGCTGGACCGGCGCATCCACTGGACCCAGCTCCCCGGTCCCGAAGCGGATGCCCTGGCGCGGGTCATGGGCGCAGTCGGTGCGCCGACTCCGTGTACGCAAACCTCTCCTTCCTTTCCGGTCGATCACCTCTGGATGGTTAGCGTCCTGACCGACCCCGAGGCCTTCCCCGCACTGCATGACGAACTCTATGGGCGTCAGGGCCTCGGGGGCGATCGTGGTGGCGAGCACCGGCGGGCTTCCCGTCTCGTACGAGAGGTGGTCGCTCGACTCAGGCCGCCTGCCATTCTCTCCACGACCGATGAGGAGCTTCCCTTCTTCCTGGACGCGTGCGCCGAACTCGACCTCTGGGTTCAAGTACCCGCCCGGGGCCGCCTATCGGGGATCGTGGGCGATGTCGTCCGCCACCTGCATGTTCGATCGTAGCGCGTTCTCGACCTGCTCCAGGAGTTCACGCGGCAGGAACGGCTTGCGTAGATAGACCCCATCAAGGGGAGTACCGTCCTCTAGGTATCCGGAAAGGAAGAGGAAGGGAACGTCCGGCAGGTGGCGGCGCAGTTTTCCCGCCAGTTCGACACCGCTCATGCCCGGCATGGAGACATCCGTGATGACCAAGTCGGGAACAAAGCTCTCGTCGCGAACCAGGGCCAGCGCATGAACTCCATCCCGGGCGGACCGTACATGATGGCCCTCTCGCTCCAGGACACGCTCCAGCAATCGGCGCACCGTTTCCTCATCTTCAACGACTAGCAGTTGCAGAGGGCGCTGCTCCGACTTGCACGGTACGGGATGCGATTCCGAGGGCGCTTCGAAGGAGGCCGAGGGCAGGCGAATCAGCAAACAGGTACCGCCTCCGGGCTGGTCCTTGATCTTGATCGTGCCCCCAGAGGCCGAGATGATTCCGTGAACGCTCGCCAAGCCGAGCCCCGTCCCAGTCTCCTTCGTGCTGAAGAAGGGGTCGAAGGCCCGGGTACGAACTTCGGGACTCATTCCCGTCCCCGTGTCGCATACGCGCAGTTCCACCCCCTCGGAACCCAGGCAACGGGTGGCGATCGAGAACTCTCCGCCTTCCGGCATGGCGTCCCGGGCGTTGAGCGCCATATTGAGCAGGGCCTGTTGAAACTGTCCAGCTACGATCGCAACTCCACAAGGCTTGCTGTCCAGCTCCATGGACAGACGGGTGTCATCTCCGAACACCGTTCGCAGCAGCAGCTCGCTCTCACGCAGGAGCACATTGAGATCGACAACTTCCGATGCTCGGTCCGTGGACTTGCTGAAGGTCAAGAGCTGATCGGTCAGACAGGTTGCACGCTGGGCCGCGGAACGAATCAGCTCGAATTCGTCCCCCCCTACTTCCCGCCGATCGCCGAGTAAATCGAGCGCGCCCAAGATGGCCGTGAGCACGTTGTTGAAATCGTGCGCGATACCTCCCGCGAGCCGGCCCAGGCTTTCCAACTTGCGAGCCTGCAGGAGTTCCTCTTCCGAGCGTCGGCGGTCGAGCTCCGCGCCCGCCCTGGCCGCGAAGATCTTCAGAGCTGCGGGGATGCCCGGCGCATCATCGAAGGGAGTCCGCTTGAGCAGAGCGACCAGCCCGGTGGATTCTCCATCATGGGATCCGAGGGAAATACCGCAGTAGGCCTGGATGCCGTGTTCCCGCAGAAACACGTCTTCGGGGTACTGCTCCGCGACTTCTTTCTCGTGCAGACAAACCCCACGCTGCAACACATCTTCACAGGGCGTTCCCGAGAGAGAGTATTCGAGGGGATCCACGATCCGTCCGTCGATCCACAGTGCTCGCGTGCGGACGCGATCGGGAGCGATGCGCTCGGCAACCATGGCTACGTCCGCATCCCCCACGCGTGCAAGGTGCTTTACCAGCGATTCGAAGAAAGCCTCGCCCACGAGACCCGAAACCCCCTCCGCGATTTCGGTCAAGAGGGCGTGCCGCCCCTGGATGGGGCGTAGATCCGTGATGACGGCGAAGGAGCCGGCGAAGTTCCCGTCGATGAATCGGGGTGTTCCTGAAACCAGAACAGAGACCCAATCCCCATCGTCCCCGGCCCGTTGGCGCACCTCATAGGAGGTGGTGCGTCCCTCCCGTCGGGCGGCGACTGCACGTTCGATCAGGACTTGGTCCTCGGGATGGGTGAGCGAGTGACAACTCCTGCCGACGAGCTCCCCAGGGGCACAGCCCAGCATCTCTGCATAGCCGGGGTTGGCGTACTCGATGCGCCAATCCCTGTCCGAAACACTGATCCCCTGTCCCAGTGCATCCAGAATGGACAGAATCGACGCCCGCCCCCCGCTCCAGGCAGCCTCGGCACGTTGGGAGCGGTTCTGGAAGGCACCTCGAGCTTCGGCGCCGTCGCTGAAACACCCTGTCATGCCAGGAGAGTAAACCTCATAACGAGACTCGACCAGCGCTTTCTCGGCCCCCGCGAGAGCCTCACCCGACCCAAGGGGATCCCCCCGAGAGAGGGCTTGGGACGGGAAGCACCGCGAGCCGATGCAGAGACCAAAGGCCCCCCTCCCCAACGGGAGGATGACACATGTCCGACGCTCCCCTCGACGACCCGCGACTCTTCATCAACCGCGAGCTGTCGTTGCTCGAGTTCAACCGGCGCGTGCTGGAGCAGGCCCTCGACAGCTCCATTCCGCTGCTCGAGCGCCTGCGCTTCCTAACGATCTCCTCCTCCAACCTGGATGAGTTCTTCGAGATCCGTGTTGCTTCCCACAAGGAGCGGGCGACCTGGGGAGCGGACGGAGTCGGTATCGACGGCTTGACCTCCTCGCAGACACTGACCGCGATCAAGGCATCGGCAACGTGTTTGGTCAAGCAGCAGTACGCCGTCCTCAACGAAGTACTCCTTCCGGAGCTGGAACGTGAGGGTGTGCGCCTCATTTCCCGTGCGAACTGGACTCCCGAGCAGGCGACCTGGGTCGAGGAACACTTCCATCAGGAGGTTCTGCCGGTCCTGACACCGGTCGGGCTCGACCCAGCCCACCCTTTTCCCCGCATTCCCAACAAGTCTCTGAACTTCGTTGTGCAGCTCGATGGTGAAGACGCCTTCGGGCGTGACTCCCACCTGGCCGTCGTACAGGTTCCGCGAGCCCTTCCGCGCATCCTGCCCATGAAGCTCGGCGGGCCTGAGGACTACGTGCTGCTCTCCTCGGTGATCCACGCCCACATCGGGGATCTGTTCCCCGGCATGCGTGTGCTTTCCTGTCACCAGTTTCGGGTCACGCGCAACGGTGAGTTGTGGGTCGATGAGGAGGAGGTCGATGACATCCTGCAGGCCCTCCGCGGGGAACTTCCCGAACGCCGCTATTCCCAGGCCGTGCGGCTGGAGGTCGCGCACGATTGCCCGGAGGCGGTGACACACTTCCTGCTCGATCGTTTCGAATTGACCGATGATGACCTCTACCGGGTTGAAGGTCCGGTCAATCTCTACCGGCTCGGGGCTCTCTACGACATCGATCGCCCCGACTTGAAGTACGTACCTTTCCAGCCTCGCGTTCCCCGACGCATCCAGCGGGGTGAATCTCTCTTCGATGCGTTGCGCGCAGGGGATGTGCTCCTGCACCATCCCTATGAATCGTTCGTACCCGTTCTTGAGCTCCTTCGCACCGCGGCTGTCGATCCCCAGGTGCTGGGCATCAAGATGACCCTCTATCGTACGGGTGAGCGGTCCGGAGTAGTCGAAGCGTTACTCGAAGCCGCACGTCGTGGGAAGCAAGTGGCGGTCGTCGTCGAGCTGCGAGCCCGTTTCGATGAAGAGCGCAACATCGATCTGGCAACTCGCCTCCAGGAAGCCGGTGCCAGCGTTACCTATGGGGTCGTGGGCTACAAGACCCATGCGAAGATGCTCATGATCGTGCGCCGCGAACAGGGCGAGCTAAGGCGTTACGTTCACCTCGGCACGGGCAACTACCACGCTGGTACTGCGAGAGCCTACACGGACATCAGCTTCCTGAGCGCATCGCCTCCACTCGGCCGCGACGTCGATCGAATCTTCAACCAGCTCACTGGGGTCGGTCAGGTCGTGCAGTTAGAAGCCCTGCTCCAGGCTCCTTTCACCCTGAGCCGCACCCTGATCGAACGAATCGACCAGGAGGCCGAGAACGCGCGTCGTGGTGAGCCGGCGCGAATCATCGCCAAGATGAACGCCTTGACCAACAAGGCGGTCATTCAAGCCCTCTACAGGGCTTCGACGGCCGGGGTCAAGATCGACCTGATCGTCCGGGGTGCCTGTTGCCTGCGACCCGGCATTCCCGGTTCGAGCGAGAACATCACCGTGCGCTCTATCCTGGGCCGTTTTCTGGAACACAGCCGCGTCTTCTTCTTCCACGCGGGGGGCAAACGCGAGCTGTATTGCTCGAGTGCCGATTGGATGTCCCGCAACCTACTCCGCAGGGTAGAGACCTGCTTCCCCATCGAAGATCCGGCCATCATCGACCGTCTTCTGCGCGAAGATCTCGAGAACTACCTCGGCCCGAACGTGCGCTGCTGGATCCTACGCTCGACGGGAAGCTACGAGCGCAATCCCCCGCAGGATCACGAGGGCGAGGATGCCCAAGCAAAGTTGCTCGCCGAGATCTGCACGGCACCCGACCTCGCGGTGGAGGCGGAGGGCGCTCCCGCCC
>JALWOP010000346.1 GCA_027083445.1 Planctomycetota bacterium
AGGCGGTACCCTTCCAACGCCCGGGCGAGTTCGTCGTGCGCCTGGATGGACCGGGACTCTGTCCCCAGGAACAGCGCATCCGGGTCGAGCGGGGTACCAGCGACTACACCGTCGACTTCGAAGCCCTGAGCACCATTTCCTACCCGATACGGGTCGAGGCGGAGGGGCAGCCCCTCCCCGGTGCGACCGTCGAGGCTGCCTGGTGGGCTGACGGCGCTTGGGTGGCTGTCACCCAGCAGACCGACGAGGAGGGAATGGCTCGCTTCGAATCGATTCGTCCCGGGCGTCTCCGCTTACGTGCCTACAAGGCTGGTTACACCGAAGAGTCCGCCGGCCCCGCGGATGTCTTTCGCGATCGGAAGGAGCCCTATGTCTTTGAACTCGCTACTCCCGGTACCATCCACGGCCGGGTCGAGCGGGAAGGGGAGCCGGTGACCGACTTCCAGATACGCATCTGGAATGAGAATGACCGCTGGTTTACCCGCCGTTTCCAGGGTAGTCCCGAGGGAGAGTTCACCGTCGAGGGCGTCCTACCGGGAAGCGTGCATGTACAAGCCGATACCGAGGATCTTTCCCCCGGCGAAGCCCTGGAAGTGACCGTCGCCGCCGGGGAGACCGCCGAGGTGGTCCTGCATGTGGTGGATCCCCTTCCGGCCAGCGGAGAGATCGTCGACCTCATGAGTGGCCTGCCGATCGATGGGGCGCGAGTCCAGGCCTGGCTACGCACCGAGGACGATCGCTCCCTGGCACCGTGGGGTGAGCCGGTTTGGAGCGGGAGCGACGGCCGTTTCGAACTTCCCCTGCCCAGCGGCCACTTTCTGCTCACGCTGCGCGCTGAAGGCTACGGCGAGCATCTCGAAGTCGACCCCACGCTCGACCCGGAAAGCGGCTCGCTAGGTGTCTTCGGTCTGGCGCCCACCCAGCCGCTCCACTTGCAGTTGCTCGCTCCGGAGGGGACCGACTTCAGCGGCTACCAGACCCAGGCCCAGGTGAACGGCCTGACTCCCATGATCCCGGTGGGACCCGATGGCCGGGCCACCATTGACGATGTTACCCCGGGGAACTGCATGCTCTCGGTCTTCACCCCGGAGCCCAGTCGTCTCGACACCAGTCTGCGTCTCGTGCCTGGACGGGAGTGGCTGGTCGAGATCCCGGTCGCGAATTCACTCGATGTCACCGTCGAGGTGCAGCCGAAACCCGGGGAGCCCCTGCCCGAGAACCTTTGGGTCCAGGCGGCCTTTCCCTCGCCCGCTGGCGGCCACTTCACCGCCATGGCGAGGTGCGACTCGAGCGGACTGGCGCGCTTCTCAAGCTCCTATCCCGGACACGCCACGTTCGAAGTCATCGACTTCGATATCGTCATCTACGCCAGCGGATCGGCGGAGGTCCACGAGGATCGGCCGACCCATGTCGTCCTGCCCTTGGGAGTGCGCCACCTGCGTGTGCGTTTCCAGGACTCCGAGGGGAATGCCCTGACTGGCCTCGGGGTCAGCCACTGGCCGACCGACGACCCCAATCCCTACCCCCTGTCGAACACGACTGATAGCGAGGGCGTGGTCGAACTCGGCGGATGCACGATGGAGCGCATCTCCTTCCTCCCTTGGAGTACAGCCCTCGCCGGGAGGGTGCACGTACTCGACCTTGCGGGGGCGGGGGAGGGAGATATCGAGCGGGTCATCACCCTGGAGAACGGGGCGGCGATCGAACTGCGCCTCCTCTCCCAGGGCGAGCCCGTCCCAAACCTCGCCGCCACCCTACGACAGCCCCCCCTGACCTATGCCATGTTGACGGAGGTCTCCGACCTCGACGGGCACCTGCGCTTCTCCGGTCTGGAAGAGGACTCCTACCGTGTCTCCGTCGAAGGTCCGGGGTGGTTCCCCGTGGCTCTGGACCTCCCCGCCGTTCCGACACCCGGCCTCGTGGCGGTGAACCTGCGGCGCCGCGGCTCCCTGGCCATCGAGGTCCGTCAGGGGACCCTGCCGGTGCAGGGTGCTCGGGTGGAGGTGCGTTCGAGCGAAGCCGGGGACGATCTCGCCGCATGGCAAACGGAGGGATTGATCACCGTGACCCCCACCGACTGGATCACAGGGAACGACGGCAAGCTCTTCATCGCGGGCCTACCGGAGGGGCGCTACCACCTCCTGGCCGAGGCCGCAGGAGGCGGCGCCGTGGCCGAAACCGAGGTCGAAGTGACCGCGGGCGCGCAAGCCTATGGCTTGATCGAGTTTCCCTAGGCCGTAACCAGTCGGACAAAGGCACCGGGGCAAGGGTTTGCCCCTACCAGTGCAGGACTCTGTGGATTTGATTCTCCCAGGCATGGCGGCAGAGGCATCCGCATACGAGTCATCGGCGCTTTCCCAGCCAGTGGGAGGACAGGGGTAATCCATCTTGACAGATCCACGGAATGAACCTAGTTTGTCGGTACTGCGGAAAAGGAAGAGGAGAGAAAGGTACTACCAGTCCGATGACGATCTGTCTGCCAGATGGGAGAGATGGCAGAGGCGCGGGAGCGGAACGCACTGGGGGAACGTCAGGAAAACGGCCTCCGGTGAGCGCAAGGCCGTAGAGGTAATGGCGGAGGTACTCAATGACAGGGTAGGTAAAGCAGACCGGGCTCTGGTCGAAGCGAATAGTGCGAATGGGATAGGTAGGCGAACGGAATTCACGTTTGAAGAGCGGACACGGCTACGACGTTTTCGAGACAGGACTACTGAAGCCACAGGGAGGCTCACCGATGCGATTCTGGAAAAAAGTTGAAAGTCTAAGAACATTCAGGGGACCGCTTGTCCGATCATGGGTGCTTCCTCTCTGCCTTGTGGCGGCTGTCAGTGCATCGGCGGCGTCGCGAGATGGAAGCGGAGGAGGAGGAATCGAGGCCAAGTCCCAAGGTACTGGGACAGTCTACGGCCCCGTAATCTTCGGTGAAGTTCCCATGCGCGCTGCTATCCCGGCCTCGAACCATCCCTAACGATCATCGCAGCAGGGAGCTAGATGAATCGAAGAATCGTCTTGGGGCTCACGGCGGTTGGCCTGAGCCTGGGAATCTACTTTGGCTGGAAGTCGCTTTCCTCGGGGTCTACGGAGGCGGGGGCGGGAGTTGTTGCGAACGCCTCGTTCGAGGATGAGTCCACAGGCGCGGTGGAATCTGCCGCGGCTGAAGGCGGGAAGGCCTCGGACGCAGCCGCGCTGACCGGAGATGGGCCGGATGGAAGCAGCCGGGAGGTTGCGGGGAACTACGGACGGATCACCACGCCCCTGGCGGGTGGTTTGGGCGGAGAGGCACCCCTCGTCCTGCGCCTCGCCTCACCGCGTGCCGAGACGGCTGGCGAAAATGCGCCCGGGCTGGAGTGCATGGCAGGCGTGAGCACCGAGGCGGAGGATGGGCGTTACACCTTCGCGGAGCCCCCCCGCCCCGGCGAGGTCTTGGTGGTGACCCACTCCCAGCACCGGGTCGCCCTCGCCCGCGTGCCGGACCCGCCCCGCTGGCCCGACATTGCACTCACGCCCTGCGGCGCCCCCCTCTTGGTCAAGGTGGAGGACTCCGATGGGGAGCGGGTCGCCGGCGCGCGTGTTCAGACCTGGGGAAGCGTCGGTGGGGTGCTCTGCTCCTTTGCGGCCGAGAGCGGCGCGGAGGGAGAGGGAAAGGGAGTGGCCCTGCTTCCACGCCTACCCGGTCCCTTCTACCTCACCGCCAGTCTGGGGGCGGCCCGTTCCGAAACCTGGCAGGGGGATGAGGCGGAGGTGACCCTCCTCCTCA
>JALWOP010000347.1 GCA_027083445.1 Planctomycetota bacterium
TGGTGGGGCCGACGACCAAGCTCCTGATCCTGAGGATTCCTGACGTACTCGTCGTCGGCCCCACCAACATGGGCACCCTGACGATGAGCGAGGGCTTCGTCCTCACGGGGCGTGTGCTCGACACGAACGGCTTCCCGATCATCGGTCTGAACTTCGACGTCATCGACTGCTCGACCGGTGAGGACATCCGCCCCCTGGGGGATTCGACCGACAACTTCGGGAACTTCACCATGGTCGTCCTCAAGACCCCCATCGAGGTGCAACTGAAGCCCAACCCCAATAACGTCCCCCTCCTCGCCCCCCAGCACTACTTCCTCCACCTCAAGGCGGACCTGGACATGGGAGACATCACGCTCCTGCCGGGGTTCTGGATCAGCGCCACGGTTCAGCGTACGGGAGGCATACCGGTCAAGAACGTCGACCTGGATGCGATCGATCCGATCACCGAGGACAAGCTCTACACCCCCGGTGACAACACCGATGCCAATGGATTCGTCGATGCCGTGGTCCCCGCAGGCGATTGGATCATCGACTTCTGCGCACCGGAGGCCGAACGCCTGGTGACGACCGACATCGGCCCGGTGACCGTCACCGCCGACACGAACGTGGGCATCGTCACCCTTCCCGACGGAGTCGTGCTCTCGGGAACGACCAAGTCCCTGACCACCGGCACCATCATCGGCAAGGTCAACCTCGACCTCTGGAACACAGCTACTGGAGCTGCCGTCCCGCTGTGTGGCGACAGCAGCGACGCCTCCGGCAACTACAGCCTGATCGTCCCCATGGGGACCTATGACGTGGTCTACATCCCCCCCTACAGCCAGCCTTACGGTTCGCGCACCTACCCGGCCGTGAACTTCACCGCCGACACGACGATCGACGCTCTCCTGCGCGACTGCGCCTGCTCCCGCGCCGGTCAGGGTGTGGCAGGGACCGGTGGTTTCATCCCCCGCCTGAAGACCACGGGCGGCGCGCTGCGCATCGGCAACCCGGGCCTGCATCTGCGCATCACCCAGGGTCGGGGCGGCGCGCTGGCGGTCGTCGCCGCCGGGCTGGCGAGCGGACCGGCGGGCGGAGCGGTCGGTGGCGGCCTGGCGATCGACTCGAGTCGCAACCTGCTACCGCCGACGCTGATCGTCCTGGACGGTCTCACGGGCGTCGGCGGCGCCGGATCGGGTGGAACGCTCCTGCCCCTGCCCGACGATCCGAGCCTGGTGGGTCAGACCCTGCGCGCCCGCGGCTACGTCGCTGACCCGGCGGCGCCGAACGGGCAGGCGATTGCCCGGCGCCTGGAAGGCGTGATCTGCAACTGAGCCGGGTCGTGACCGATGGACGTAAATGCCTCGCGCTGCTCGGTGTCGCGCTAACGATTACCGCCTGCGGCCGGTTTTCGGCACCGAGTGGTGCGGCCGGCGGTGGGCCGGGGGTGATCGGCGACCAGGGCGGCGCGGGGCATCCCTCCATCGGTCTCGTCTCCATCGTCCCGGGCGAAGATCGCGCCCGGGTCGAGTGGCGCTTCGAGTTGGCGGAGGGCACTCCTCCGCCGGCTCTCTTCCTGCACGTCGCGGAGGACCCAGCGGTGCTCTTCGACACACCGGGAACGGCATTGGTTCTCGAGGATGGGTGGACCCTGGTCGAGGGATTGACCACCGATACCCCCTATTGGTTCGGTCTCTCCCTGGATGAGGGACAGGGAGCCCTGCCAACGGGGCCGATCCTCTCCGCACGCACATCCGCGCCGATCTACGTCGACCCCAGTGCTCCTCCCGGCGGGGACGGCTCCCTGGCAGCCCCCTTCAACGACCTCTTCCCCGGCATTCTGATCGCCTTCGTCCATGGCGGAGGGAATGTCTGGTCGGCCGAGGGCACTTTCGAGGGCGCCTCCTACGGGCTGTTGGAGGGTGCCGATCTCTATGGAGGCTTCGCTGCGGACTTCGCCCTGGAGACCCGGGATCCCTCGCAGCACGAGACGCGCCTTTCCGGCATCGGTTCCAACACGCTCATCGCCCTCGATGCCAGCTCCGTCCCGGCGGTGATCGATGGCTTCACCCTCGAGGGCAGCGGGGCGAGCGCGGCGGGTGTGGACTGCGACACCCACCCGGTGGAGTTGCGCCGGCTGACGATCAGCGGCTGTTCGCGGGCGGTGAAGTTGCGCAGCGTCCCCCCTACGGAGACGGCGATCCAGATCGTGCGCTGCACCCTGGGGGGCAGCGGAGTGGAGGGGCTCTCGATCGACGGTGCCTTCCACCTCACGATCGAAGACTGCGCCTTCGTCGCCAATGGTCAGGAGGGTATCGATGCCTCAGACTTGATCGCTCCCCCCGGCGGAAAGGCAAGCCTATTCGTGCGCGATTCGCGCTTTGCGGACAATGTGGCCGATGGTCTCGACATCGACATGGCCGCCCCCTTCACCACGGGTCCAGGCGGCAAGTTCAAGCTCGTCATCGAGGACTGCGAGTTCGAGCGCAACGGAGGTGTAGGGCTCCTGCTCGACCACGATTTCGAGACGACACCCGAATGGTTCGCACGCATCACCGTCCGTGGCTGCCGTTCCCGTGCCAATGCAGAAGCGGGGATGCACTTCGATCTCGATGGGCCGGGAGTCACCCGCATCCATCGCTGTCGCGTGGATGCCAACGGGGGAGACGGACTGCTCATCTCCTCGGAAATCCATGCGGGAACGATGATCGCCGCCGACTGCGCCTTCGCAGGCAACCAGGGTTTCGGTGTGCGGGGAGTCGAGGGGCAGGCAGGGATCCTGCTTTCCCATTGCGTCCTCCAGGGCAATCGTCTCGGAGGCCTCGAGGGAGGGCCCGGCGGAGCCCTGGCGGTCTCCTCGGTGGCCTACCTGCAGCCCTCCCCCTGGATTGGAGGAGAGCACTATGCCAGCGTCCAAACCAATTCCGCGCAGACCTTCGCCCGCGCCGCGACTGCATACCACAAGGTCACCGCCATCGAGCTCGGCGAGCTGGTCCTCTCGCCGCCCCCCACCTTTGGTTCCGGTGCCACCTTGGAGGTGGTCGAGGACGATGTGGCTCGAACCGCCCTCACGGTGGGAGCGGATCGGGTCCAGGTCGCTCCGACGATCGAACCCGCCCTGCCCGCCATCCTCTCGGCCTTCGCCGAGCCCGGGCCGGTGCAGGAGGACTGGACCACCCCTGCCGGCTCCCCGGCCCAGGGCGGGGGCATGCCGCCCCCCTCGGGGCCTGCCCCGGATGCCGGCCCCGCCGGGGCGCCCCTGGGCGGGAGTCCGGGGCGCGAGGAGCTCTCCCCTCCTCCTCTGTTCACCTTCTCCGGCAGCTCTCCGAGCTGGAACCAGGCCATCGCTCCCGCCGCGACCCTCCTGCTCACCTTCGAGGGAGGCGACCCGGACCCATCGAGCCTGGCTCTGGGGCTCGACGCCCTCGACCCCGCGGGAGTCCCCCTGCCGATCGACCCGGTGGTCACGAGCGAGGGTATCGAGCTTCCCGCCCCCCCTGGTGGTTGGCAAAGCGGTGATCTCGTGCGTCTGCATGCCGCTCTGACCAGCGACGCCGGTGATCCGCTCGCCTCCCCCATCGCCTTGCGACTGAGCGTGCCCTAGAGGCCCGGGTCATCGAGGAACCCGGTTGGCAGCCCCTCCCGATTTCACCCCTGCTCCGTGGGGAAGGCCTCCGCTAGGCTGGGCGCCATGCGGGGACGAATCGCGGCGCTGGTGCGGGCGCAGATCAGTGGAGAGTGGCTCGGGGAGCGGGGCAGGGGACTGCCGGTCGCCCCGGTCCTCTTGCAGTTTTCGATCAGCGCCGTGCTCTGTGGGCTGGCGCGGGATCTGCTTCCCCCCTACCCCTACACGCTCTTCGCCCTCGCGATTCCCCTCTGCCTGGGTGCCTTGGCGCTCTTCGGTGACCTCGCGCCGCTCTTGCGCTCGGATCCCGCGGCGGAGTGGATCGGTGCCCAACCCCTGCGGCCGATCGAGTTGCGCCTGGCGCGCATCATCGTCTTGATGTTCTTGCTGGGGTTCTTGGCCCTGGGAGCCCTTCTCCCCGCCGCCCTGCTCGCTCCCACCTCGATGGGCCTGGGCGGACGACTGGGGATCCTGTGGAGCGGCATGCTCCAAAGCGCCGGGCTCGCTGCCGGCCTGTTGGCCCTGGAGGTCCTCTGCGTGCGCCGGGCCGAGGGGCTCTTGACTCTGCTGCACACCGGGGTCTTCGTCGGCGTGCTGGTCGGTTTCCTCGTGGGGCTGGGGCACCTGCCCGAGTTGGCCCAGGTCACCCGCCCCAGCGGTCTCCTGCGCGCCCTGCCATCGGCCTGGTATGCCGCCCTCCCACCCGCGAGCGGTGCGCCGCTGATGCGCCTTTGGGGATGGTCGGCGGTCGCCGCCAGCCTGTTCATCCTGGCCCTGGCCCCCTTTCCTCCCCCGCCGCGTGTGCGGCGCAGCGGCTCGGCCCTGACCTTCCTGCTCGTCCCGGTGCGCCACCTCGCCGCCCGCATCTGGGTACGGCGCAGCGAGCGGGCCTCGTTCGAGTTCCTCTGGGACGCCCTGCCCGCTGAACGGGATTTCGTCACGCGCGCCTATCCCCTGCTCGCGGTGCCCCTGGCTTTTCTGCTCCTGGGAGCCGACGGTGCGACCCGGGAGGGTGAAGGGCTGCTCGCCATCGCCCTCTTCACGCCGGCGATCTACCTGCCGGTCCTGCTCTTGCACGTCCCCGCCACCCAGACCCCGGCCGCCCGGTGGCTGCTCGACACGGCGCCCCTCGACCCCCGCGACGAGGCCGCCGGCGCGCGCAAGGCGCTCGCCCTGCGTCTTCTTCTGCCGCTCTTCATCGGTTTGGGCGCCCTCGCCACGGTGCGTGCGGACCTAGCCTTCGCCTTGCGCCTGGTCCCGGTCGCCTTCGCGCTGACGCTCCTCTTGCAGCGTCTGGCCTGGAACGCCTTCGTGAGCCGTCCCCCCCTCTCGACCCCGGCTTCGGAGTTGGGTTCCGCCTGGGACGACTCGGGGGGAGGCATGCTCACCCTGGCCGTCATCTCCTGCTTGCTCGCCATCGCCGCCTGGCGTCTGGTCCCCGGCCCCGCGCCGGCCTTCGCCCTGCTCGTCACCGCCCTCTTCCTCGAACGGCTGCCCGTCCGTGGCTCCGACAGACCCAGTGGGCCTCGCTGACCGAGGTCCGATTCGCCGCGAACCAGCTTCAACATCTTCGTCAGAAAGGGGAAGTGGGGCTCGTGGGGCAGGACACCCTCCACTGCGAGTTTCTCGTACAACTCCAGGAGGCGCTCCTCCATCCAGGGATCCAGTTCCTGGGCCACCCCGAGAGTACTTTCGACATCGCCCTTGCGCAGAGCTGCGCCCTCCCAGGATCTCTCGAACTGGCGAGGACTGCGTGCATGGCAGTGCAGCGAACGGATGGGGATTGCAGGCAAGCGTCAGAACAAGCCCATGGACCCTGGTCAGGTTGCGCAGACCTGTCGAGGAGCTCAATCCCAGCCTGGGGAGGCGGAACGCAGGAGTTGCACCACATCCTCCGGCAGGGGGCTCTCCACCTCGACTCGGCCGCTCGCCGGACTGTGAAAGACCAAACGATGGTTGTGCAGCGCGTGGTGGTCCAGGATCAACCGGCTCTGGTCGGCGGGGGTGAGTTCCTCCGCCGCGGCTCGCAAGAAAAGACCGTCGTCGCCGCCGTAGAGCTTGTCCCCCACGATCGGAAAACCCCGGGCAGCCAGGTGGAGACGGATTTGATGCTGGCGGCCGGTAAAGAGGTCACAACGCACGAGGCTATAGGCACCGGCCCGCGTAAGCACCGTTACATCGGTCCGCGAGGGCAGGCCGTCGGCACGCACCGCCATCTTGAGGCGAATCGCACTCGCACGCGAAGAACCGATCGGGTCGGTAATCGAGAGCTGCTCCCAGGGGGGATCCCCGTGCACCAGGGCCAGATAGCTCTTTTCGACTTTCCGCTCTTCGAACTGCCCCATCAACAGGGGATGGGTAGAGGGATGCTTGGCGATGAGCACGATACCACTCGTCTCGCGATCGAGCCGGTGGCAGAGGCGCGGCATCAGCACCCCCTCTTCGATGCGATCGCGGTAGTGAGCGTGGACGCGCTGGATCAAGGTGTCCGCCATGTGGCGTCCCGAAGGATGCACCGCCACCAGGGGCGGCTTGTCCACCACGAGCACCTCTTCATCCTCGTAGAGGATCGTCAGGGGGCCGGTGCGCTCCGGGTCGATCGCGATTCGATGCTCGGGTGGAATGACGACCCGAACACGACTGCCGTGCCGCAGCTTGCGGCTCGGGCGACGCTCCAAGGTGAACTCGCCCCGCCCCTCGGGCTGGTCCGGCCTCGCCGCGTCGATCCAAACGTAGCCATCCCGAATCAGGCGCTGGATCGAATTGCGCGAGCGCCAGGTGAGATGCTCCCCTAGAAACTGATCCAGGCGCAGGGTGAGCTCGGCGCTCTTCACCCGAAAGTCGCTCGCATCGACCAGCAGCTCGATCTCGCTGGGAGAGCGATTGAGGTCGCGGTCCTTGGGGAGCAGTCCCATCGAGTCGAAACAGGTGGATTAACGGGAGGAAGCCGCCCATGCGGCGGCTCCGTCCATACTCTCTTCGTCCTCCCCGGTGGCACCCGGCAAACCCCTCGCGGGTTGTCCGAGCCCACTGATCCGAGCCCACTGATCCGAGCCCACTGAGCAGGGGCCCGCCGAGAAGCTAACGCCGTGTGCGGCGGCGACGGCGGCGGTTGGGGTCGTTCTTGCGGGTGGCCTTCTGGATCGTCCGCAAACGCTCACGCCGCTCGCGGCGACGGCGGTCGGAGCGCTTCTCGTGCCAGGTACGAGCCTTGGCCAGTCGGAAGATGCCGCTGTAGTTGCACTGGCGCTTGAAGCGCCGCAGAGCGGCTTCGAGGGACTCGTTCGAACGGACGGCGACCTTGATCAAGGGGATGAAGAGGGCTTGGGACCGAGGAATGGAAGGGGAGGGACGAAAAGAGGGCGGAATAGCCTAGCGCCGGGGGGCCCATCCCTCCAGGGGGGGCTGGAAATCTTGGCTGGATCCCTCAGGCAAGGGGGGCCATGCTGGCGGCGTGCCCCCCGAGTCCAGCACCAGGTCCGAGCCCCCCCCCGAGGGGCAACAGATCCTCCAGGGCCTGGTCAAGACGGTCACCTATCGCGACCCGGCGACCCTCTTCACCGTCCTGCGACTGGCCCCCGAGGAGGACTCTTGCGTCCCCCCGGAGGGCTCCCTCTTCCACTCGGAGCGGGTCACCGCGGTCGGGCGCACTGCCGAGGAGCCCGACGGGGCGCGGGTACGCCTGATCGGCCGCTGGGGCCACCACCCCCGCCACGGGGAGCGCTTCGAGTTCGATCTCTTGGAGCTCCTACCCCCCGTCGATCGGCGCGGACTCGAGCGCTACCTCGCCTCCAAGGCCTTTCCCGGCATCGGTCCGACCCTGGCCGGTCGCATCGTGGAGACACTCGGCGAAGCAACCCTGGAGCGCATCGCCGCCGACCCGAGTTGCTTGGCGGGGATTCGCGGGCTGTCGAGCGAGGTCGCCTCGGAACTGGCCCGGCGCGTGCGGGAGCAGCAGGCCGTCCACCGCGCCTACGCCTACCTGCACGGCCTGGGGCTCGGGCCCCTCCAGAGTCGGGCGGTCCTCTCCAAGCTCGGCGGGCGCGCCCGGGAAATCATCGAAGAGGATCCCTACCAGCTTCAGCGGGTGCCGGGACTGGGCTTCCGCCTCGCGGATCGAGTGGCCCTCGGCCTAGGCTTTCCCGAAGACGATCCGCGCCGACTCCGCGCCGCCCTGCTCCACGTCATGGAGAGCGCCGCGAACGATGGCCAAAGCCTCCTGCCCCTGGGGGAAGCGCAGAGCCGCACTCGCCGCGAATTGCGTAGCAGCGTCGACGAGGAGGCCTTCGGATCGGCGGCTTTGGCACTCGCGCAGAGCGGCGAGATCGTGTTCGACCGCAGTTTTCTCCCCGAGGAGGCTCCACCCAACGACCCGAAGGCCGCCCTCTACCTGCCCTGGCTGCACGCCTCCGAAGTCGGCCTGACCCGAGAGATCCTGCGGCTGGCACTCGAAGAAACCCCGCCTCTCGCCACAGCCGAAGACCTGGCCCGGGGTGAGCGAGCCGGCGGGATCGAGTTGCACCCCGACCAACGCCGCGCGGTGCTCGCCCTGCTCTCGGCGCCGGTAGGACTGCTCACCGGGGGACCGGGCGTGGGCAAGACCACCATCGTGCGCATGATCGCCAACCTCGCCCAGGCGGCCGGCGCCCGACTAAAGCTCGCCTCCCCCACCGGACGGGCTGCCAAGCGTCTCGCGGAAGCGACCGGACGACCGGCGAGCACGATCCATCGCCTGCTGCGCTATGACCCCGAAACCGGAGGCTTCTCCCAGGGCAGCGATCGTCCGCTGCACGCCGACCTCGTCGTCATCGATGAGATCTCGATGCTCGACGTGGTGCTGGCCTACAACCTCGCGCGCGCCATCGAAACCGGCAGCCGCTTGATCCTGGTCGGCGACCCCGACCAGTTGCCATCCGTCGGACCGGGAAACGTACTCAGTGATCTGCTCACCTCCGGGTGCATCCCCGTCGCACGCTTGCGGCGCATCTACCGCCAGGAACGGGGCAGCCTGATCATCGAGAACGCCCACCGGGTGCTTTCCGGGGAGTTGCCGACCCTTCCGCCGCGCGGTGCCAAGGACGCCGACTTCTACTACTTCCCCTGCGAGGATCCGGCACGGACCGCCGATCTCCTCGTCGATGTGGTCACGCAGCGCATCCCAGAGACCTTCGGTTTCGACTGGACGCGCGACGTGCAGGTGATCGCCCCCATGTATCGCGGGGAGTGCGGCGTCGACCTCTTGAACGAGAGGCTGCGTGAAGCCCAGGGTATCGGAGGGAGGGAGGTGGTGCGCGGCGATCGCGTCTGGCGTCTGGGAGACCGGGTCATCCAGACCAAGAACGACTACGAGCGCGAGGTCTTCAACGGAGACATGGGACGCATCACGCGCATCTCGGAGGAAGGCGAAGTCACCGTCTCCTTCCCCGAGCAGGAGGTGGTCTACAGCGGCGCCGCGATCGCCGATCTGCAGCCGGCCTTCGCGATCACCGTGCACCGCAGCCAGGGGGGCGAGTTTCCCTGCGTCGTCATCCCCCTGGTGAACCAGCACGCGGTCATGCTGCGTCGCAACCTCTTCTACACCGCCATCACCCGGGCACGCAGGTTGGTCGTTCTGGTCGGCTCCCGCCGCGCGATGGCTCTGGCGGTGCGCAACGCCGAACGGGGGCAGCGGGAGAGCCTGCTGGCCGCACGCCTCCAGCGCGCCTTCGGGGCCGAGTGAGATCGGGCCGGAACGGAACGAAAAGACCCCGGAACCGATGGCTCGGCTCCGGGGTCCGCGTCACGGACGTTCGGGTTCGGCGGGCAGAGAACCCGCCAATTCCGTGTTCACCGCGCGGTGAACGGCGCCTTTCTATGGATGCGGAGGGGGCCGAACAAGCACTTTTCCGGTCGAATCCCCTGATTTCGGGGGTTATTCGCCATTTCGTGGCTTGCGAGAGCCTCGATCCTCGAAGTAGCGTCTCCCGCGCAGGTTCTCCGGTAGGCACTCCATCCGGGCCGCTCCCTCGGGATCGTCGTGCACGTAGCGGTAGCCCTTGCCGTAACCGGCGGCGCGCATGAGCGCAGTGCTCGCGTTGCGTAGGTGCTTGGGAACCGGCTGGGCCGAGGTGCGTCGGACATCCTCCTCCGCCGCCGAGAGGGCTCGATAGAGGGCATTGCTCTTCTTGGCCCGTGCCAAGTAGACGGCGGATTGGAGCAGGGCGAGCTTGCCCTCGGGGTACCCCAGGCGAGCGAAGGCCTCGCCCCCGTCCAGGGCGATGCGCAGGGCAAAGGGATCCGCCAGCCCGATATCCTCGCTGGCCATGCGGATCATGCGCCGAGCCAGGTAGTTGCCGTCCTCCCCCGCCGCCATCATGCGCACGAGCCAGTAGACGGTCGCGTCCACGTCGGAGTTGCGGATGCTCTTGTGCAGGGCCGAGATCAGGTTGTAGTGCTCTTCACCGTCCCGGTCGTAGCGCAGGGCCTTACCCGCCAAGGCCTGCTCCAATGCATCAGCATCGAGCTTGGCGCTGGTACTCAGCCCCGCGGCGGTCTCCAGCAGGGTCAAGGCACGGCGGGCATCCCCATCACTGGCATGGGCCAGGGCCAGGAGCTGTTTGCGCTCGACCTGAATCCGTCCCCCCAGTCCGCGTTCGTCCGTAAGGGCTCGCTCAAGAAGCGTGACGAGTTCGTCCGGAGTCAGCGGCTCGAGTTCTAGCACGCGACAGCGGGACAGGAGTGCTGCGTTGACCTCGAAGGAGGGATTCTCGGTCGTCGCCCCCACCAGGACGACATCCCCCTGCTCGACGTAAGGCAAGAAGGCGTCCTGAGCAGCCTTGTTGAAGCGATGAATCTCATCGACGAAGAGCAACGTACGCCGGCCCTGCGTGCGCCGACGCGTCTGGGCCTCACCCATGACCGTACGCACCTCGCGGATGCCCGAAAGCACCGCCGAGAAGGGCACGAAGACCAGCTCGGCACGGGTGGCGAGCAGACGGGCGAGGGTCGTCTTGCCCACACCGGGTGGACCCCAGAGGATCAGACTCTGGGTCAGGTCGCCCTCGAGCACCCCGTGGAGAAGCTTGCCCTCTCCGAGCAGGTGCGTCTGGCCCGCGAACTCAGCCAACTCACGCGGGCGCATGCGATCCGCAAGGGGCGCGTCGGCGGGAGCCGGCTCCAGGGGATCGAAGGTCTCATCACCGAAGAGACTCACCGGTTCCTCCCGGCGGCGAAGAGCAAGAGGGAGGCGGCTACGGTGACGTTCAAGGATTCCACACCTCCGGCCATGGGGATGGTCACCCCTTCGAAGGAGCGTGCCGCCTCGGGCAGCGCCCCGGTCTCGGCCCCGATCCAAAGGGCGACGCGACCGGACCAATCGAAGAGGGCGGGCTCCTTTCCACCACGGGTAGCCGCGGTCACCGAACGAAAGGCATTCCTCTCCAGATGGTCACGGAGGGACGCGGCCTCCTCGGCCCGAGCCAGGGGCAGACGCAGGAGGCTGCCCATCGAACCCCGCAGGGCACGGGGCCCGAAGGGGTCGACCCCCCTGCCGAGGAGGACCAGGGCCTCGGCGCCGGCCGCCTCGGCGCTGCGGGCCAGGGCCCCGAGGTTGCCCGGATCGGCGAGGCCGCAGGCGATGAGCCAGAGAGCATCGGGTCCCGGCACCAATTCCTCGACCCCCCTTGGGGGCGGGGAGGGGGCCAGGGCCAGGACCGGAGGCGGACTCTTCAGGGAGCTGACCCCCTTCAGGGCATGGGGATCGACGAGGCGTGCCTCGCGGGCAGGAAAACGCGTCAGGAGCTCAGGGCGATCCGCCCGCACGAGCAGGAGATCGAGAGTGTGTCCCCCCGCCAGGGCGTCGGCGACCAGCCGTTCACCCTCGAGGAGCAGGGCCGCCTGTTTGCCGGCTCGCACCGCCCCCACCCGCCGCAGACAGGGATTGGCTTTGGAGTGGATGACCTCGACGGAGCCTCGCATAGGTGCCATCTTACGGGCGCATGAGTGAAGTACGCGAAGGTCGAGTGATTCGGGTCGATGCCAAGGTGGTCCATGTCGCCCTGGACGGCGAGACGATTCTGGCCACGCCGAGGGGCACCCTGTTCGAGAATCTGGGACACACCAAGAACCCGATCGCCGTCGGGGATCGGGTGCGCGTCTCCCTGGACGGCGACCCCGTGGCGGTCGAGGAGGTCTTGGAGCGGCGCAACTACCTGGGACGCACGGCCTCCTCGCACGACCCCCGCGAGCAGGTCCTCTTCGCCAACGTCGACCAGCTCCTGGTGATCAACGCTGTCCGCAAGCCGGAGTTTTCGAGCCACCGCACCGACCGCATCCTTGCGGCCTGTGAATGGCACGAGATCCCCTCGGTCCTGGTCCTGAACAAGACCGACCTCGCCCGCGGAGACGACCTCGAGCGCCTGCGCGCAACCTACGAGAGCATTCCAGTGCCGGTCCTCGAGACCTGTGCCACCGACGGCAGGGGCATCGAGCAGCTCATCGAGCTCATGCGCGGCAAGGTGACGGTCTTCTACGGCCCCTCGGGTGCCGGCAAATCCACCCTGGCGAACCGCATTCAACCCGGCCTCAATCTCAAGGAGGGGCGCATCAGCTCCTACTGGAAGCAGGGACGCCACACGACCAGTTTCTCCCAGATGTATCCGCTCGACATGGGCGGCTGGGTGATCGACACGCCGGGTATCCGCGTCTTCCGTCTCTACGACGTGAAAAAGAGCGTCGTACGCGACCTCTTTCCCGATTTCCGTCGCTTCCAGTCCGAGTGCAAGTACACCTCCTGCACCCACGACCACGAACCCGGCTGCGCCGTTCGAGCGGCGGTCGACGACGGCCGACTGGCGGATACACGGTACGCCAGCTACCTCGAGATGCTGGATGAGGCGACCGAGGACCTGCCCGAGATCGTCGATGACGTCGAGGGGCCGCCGCCGGAGTGACGGCGACGGCCCCGGGGGGAAGATCTAGAACTCGATCGTGTCCTCTTGCAGGTCGTCCAGCACCCGCACGACCAGGCGCGCAACCCGGGTGAGCTTGCCGACGTCGATCTTGTCGGGGGTATCCGTCGGCTGGTGGTAGTCCTCGTGCACGTCCGAGAAGAGGAAAGCCACCGGGATGTGCAGGTTCTGGGAGAAGTTGGCGTGGTCGCTGCGTGCCCAGTAGGCGTCGGCGCTGTTCAGGGTGTTGAAACCCTCCTCGCCCATGTGCTTCTCGACCAGGCGGGTGAGCAGGTTGTACTCACGTCGCTGCTTGGTCGGCGTGATACCGATCTCGTCGGGGGCGTTTCGACCGATCATGTCGATGTTGAGATCACAGATCGGGTGCATGCCCTCGGGTAGCCAGGGATCCTTGGTCCAGGCCGCCGAGCCGAGCAGCCCTTTCTCCTCGCCGCTGACCCAGAGCAAGAGCACCGTGCGACGCATGGGCCCGTAGGCCTCGAGCGCCTCGGCAATCGCCATCAAGCCCGTCGTCCCCGAGCCGTTGTCGTCGGCCCCGTTGTTGATCTCTCCATTGGAGCTGACGCCGATGTGATCGTAGTGCGCGGAGATGATGATCACTTCATTGCGCAGGACCGGATCGGAGCCGGGCCACAGGCCGCAAACGTTCTCGAGCTCGACGGGCTTGGCCTCGATCTTCCAGCTCTCGCGGAAGGTTCCAGGCAGGCTATCGCCGACCTCGAGATCGTCGCTCCAGAGGCTCTGGGAGAGCTCCTCGGACAGATGCAGGGAGGGTAGACGGTTGGCGCGCGGAGTGAACAGCGAGGGCTTTCTCATGTAGCTCGTGTAGCGCTGAAACGCGTCGGCCACACTCTTCTCCGCGCCGGCTTTCGCAGGAACGAGGAAGCCGAGCACGCCCGCCTTGGCTGCCGATTCGCTGCGCCGCTTGGAGACCCGTGTCCCAGGTCTAAGGAGGACCCAGTGTCCACCGAAGTCGACCCCCTGAGTGTCGTCGTCGGCAAAGGTTCCCCCGAAGAGGATGCCTCCCTCGCCGTCACGGTTTTGAAGCGAGGTCGGGAAGAGGAAGTAGTCCCGGCCGAAGGCGAGTCGGCGGGTCACCCCGTCCACGGTGTAGGTGGCAAAGGTGTTCTCTTCGTCGAGGGTGTTCTGGGTCAGGGTGTAGTTCCAAAAGAACGAACCCTCGGGAGCTCCGGGTTGGAACCCCAGCCGCTCGAGCCGGGCCCGGATGTAGCGCGCAGCGATGCGCAAACCACGCGAAGGCGTGTCGCGGCCGCGCAGCTCGTCAGAAGCGATGAAAAAGATATCGGCGCGGGCGTTGCGAGGCTGGATGGCGGCCAAGGCGCGCTCGAGCCTCTCGGCTCGCGGGTCATCGGCGCTCTTGGCGGTGGGTGCGACGGCTGAGGGGGAGGTGGCTTCTGCAGTCGGGGCCTGTTGGACGTGGGCGCCGGCGAGCGGGACGGTAACCGTCGCAAGGAGAGCCGCCGAGAGAAGAGCGCGCGGATTGATTCGAGTCATGGGGCGTTCGCGGGGGGTCGTGGAAAGAATGCCTGCGCATCCTACTCCCAGCCGTTTCCCAGGGGGCCGCGCCCACGCACCCCTTACTCGCCCGAAGCGGCGCAGCCGCAGAGGGCGCCCATTCCGATCGGGCTGCCGGGGGGGGGCTGGGGCGCCGGGAGCGGCCCGGGATCCGAAGGGGCTCGGCG
>JALWOP010000348.1 GCA_027083445.1 Planctomycetota bacterium
CCCCGCGTGACGGGGCTCCTGCGCGCCCAGCGGCCGTCCCGACCGCGCGTGGCCGAGGCCCTGCACGCCATGGGCGCGGGGCACCCCCTGGTCGAGCTCACCCCAGACCATCGCCTGCGCGTGAGCCCCCGCTCTCTGATGCTGGCCCCGCAGTATGACCCCGCCGATCAGCTGCCCGACTCAGCCGGCGCGGTCACCCTGCAGACCGTCACCGGTTTCGCCCCTCACTACCGAGACAGCGAGACGCCGCACGCGGACGACCCGCGCTCGCTGCTCCTGCGCCTCTCGGCTGAGACCTTGGGTGTGCTCGACGGCAACACGACCGTCCCCGCCGAGAGCGTGCCTGCCTTCGTCGTCAGCCACCCTCAATGGCCCCCGGAGCTGAAGCTCGCCTGGCCCCTCCCTGCTCGCATCGACGACCCGCTGCGCCTGCTGAAACTGGACATGCGGTGGCACCAGATCCAGCCAACGATCGAGACACGGCGGCAGCTCCTCCTCTCCTGGCTCCACGTTTTCTACGGGGCCAAGGTCCAGAAGGCCGGCGACGGCTCCCTCGACGGCGACCTGCACGAGGTGGCGAACGAGCTCGCGGAGACCCGGCCGGGCCCTACCTTTGCGCGCGCCGCCGTCCTGGCCGCCCCCGAGTTCTGCCTCTCCTACGATACTCAAGAGGCGTGGCTCGACGCCTGCGTGAGCGCCATCGTAGCGACGAAGGACGAGCGGCAGAGCCTGGCCGAGTGCCTGGTGCCCGCCGCCCAGTCTTGGCAGCTCGCCTACCTGGACCACGTCGCCCCGGCCATGAAGGAGAGCGGACATGAGGAATGGATCTCTGCATCCCCGCTTGCAGGCAACCTGGCGTGGATGGAACCGAGTTCCCCCCTCACCCTCTGGCGGTCGGTGGTCGGCTGGATGGAGCAGCCCGCCCGCTACGTCGCCCGCTTCTGCGGGTATGGCGTTGCACAATCCGACAACAGGTCACCGTTCCTCTTTCGTTACCCCAACACCGCGTTTCCAAACGGCCCCGACGAATCCTACCTGAGGGACCACTTCTTCTGCCGCGGACTCGGTGGCTCTACCGGGACCCCCACGTGGGCCACTCGCGCCCTGGCGCACTGGTGGACCGATCGCGTCATCACGGAACCCCGTGACCCCGCCAACCGCAGAGCGAGCGCTCCTGGAGTCCACGCCCACCTGGAATTGAGCGCCAAGCTACGACACATCGTACACACCCAAACCACCGCCGCCGGCTTCGTCCACGGGCTGTGGGAGTTCGTCCACGAGCACAGGAGGGTAAGCAAATCCATCGCCGTAAACGACCTCTCCCTATCGCCCCGACGAACTCGCTTGGAGGTAAACCCTAAGGTTGCAGACCAGCTGTACCCGATCGCCCCTGGGAGTTCCCAAGATGACCCCGGCGATCCAGAATATCATTTTTCTCGCGGCTGGCAGATCGGAGCCAGCGGCTCCAAGACCTCGGCCACGAGGAACGAAGCCCTGGCCGGCCTGCTCGGCGTCGCCGTGACCATGGCCGCGAACCAAGGAGGGATCACGGAGGCGCCCCACGAGCAGTGGAGCGCTGTCGCCCACCTGGAGTTTAACGGATCGACGTTGAACCTCCCGAAATTCGCGACATGGCTCGCCTACGAGACGATCCGGGTCGGGTGGCAATGGGCCTGCGAGACCGTCGCAAAGGGTCCCGCCCTGGCCTCCGGCGGTGTCCAGGCCCGCCAGCGCTTCCTGGCCCACATGTGGGTCGGCTCCGTGCGCGCCCTCCTGGAGGACGACCACTCCCTGCACCCGCGGGTCGTCCGCGAGGATGCCCGCCTCATCGCGCCTGGAGAGCCGGAGCGATCGATGATCCTGCAGCGCATGCGCACCCTGGGGGATGGACGCATGCCCCCCCTGGGGTCGAACCGGGTGGATGAGAGGGGGGCGGAGCTCCTCGCGCAGTGGATCACGAGTCTCGAGCGGTGAGCGGTCCTCCCGACTTCGGCCGGGCCGGGCGTTCCGGTCGGCTAGCCGGCCACGGCCGGGCCGCGCGTGTCGACCAGCCGACCGGCATCATCGGTCTCGACGTCTACCGCGCTCTCGAGGTGGGCGACCTCGACCTCGCCCGCGAGCGCATCGAGGCCTTCATCGCAGGCGGAGGAGACCCCCGCACCTTCTACGCAGGAGCGGCTCCCGAGAGCGCCCCCTTTTGTCTCTGGGCGCGTAGCGGACGGCGTGAGCTGCTCGAAGTGCTAGCGCCCCACGGCATCCGCTGGAACCTGTGGAGTGCCGTCGCCTGGGGAGAGGTCGCCGAAGTAGGTGCGGCCCTGGAGCGAGAGCCGCGGCTCATCGGGGCCCGGGCCTGGTGCGGGACGCCCCTGCACTGGGCGCTGGTGTACGGACAGGTGGAGGTGGCGCGCGAACTGCTTCGCAGGGGGGAGATCGACCTGGCGGCCACGGAAGGCGAGGGCTACGTCCGCTGCGCGGCCCGCTCCCATCGGGACGCCGCGGTGCGTTTCGCCGTCGAGGCCGGGGCGGGGGTCGACTACGACCCGGGCGAGACCGCCCTGGCCCAGCAGTGCAAGCAGGAGAGCGTGGCCTGCGTGGCCACCCTGCTGGAGCTCGGGGCCGATCCCAACCACCCGCGCCAGGGGGATGGTCGCAGTCCCCTGCACCTGGCGGTCTCGACCGGCGGGGCGCGTGAGTTGCTCTGGCTCCTGCTCGAGGCGGGGGGCGACCCCCACCTCCCTGATTCCCAGGGGCGCACGCCCCTTGACGTGGCGCGGGTCGCGCGTCGACGCACGGCCCAGCGCACCCTAGAGGCCTATCTGGCCGAGCGGGGGGAGGCTCGGGAGAGCGCTCCCCCGCCGGAGGATGACTCGCAGGGGTGATCCCAAGGTCGGGTTCGAATCAGTCGTTGATGAAGAGGAAGTCGTCCCCTTCGGCGTCGAAGTGGCAGTCGGCGCACATGGAGACCTTGCCGGCGTGGGTCAGCTCTCCGCTGGGGGAGTAGCGAGCCCAGAACCAGTCCCCATTGTCGGGGTCGTAACCCTGGATGCGCTCCATGACCGTGATCGCCTTCTTGGAATCGGGGTTCTCGTTCCCGAAGCCCTCCTTGACGATGATCGTTCCCGGAGCCGGGTCGGCCAGGCTGCGCAGGCCGACCTCGTTGATGTAGACCTGGACGAACTTGCCGTGGGGGCTGTGGCTGGGCTGCAGGCCGCTGAAGCTTTGGGCCTGCCCCCAGGATGAGTAGCCCTGCATGCGCGACCACAGACTGCCCGCCTCGTCCTGGTCTTCGGGGGTTCCCAGGGACTTGCAGGCGGCGAAGGTGAGGGTGGCGACAAGGGCGCCGAGGAGGATGGACTGCTTCATTGAGCCGGGAACGAGGCTGCGTCGGTTTTGTGACCGGGGACCCGCCGAAACAGGGGGGATCGGTTCGGAGGTCGGGCGACCGGCACCTCCCGTCACCCCGGGGATCGAGCCGTCCCTGGTCGGGGAGAGGGGATTCGAACCCCCGACTCGTAGCACCCAAAGCTACGCCTCTACCAACTGAGGTACTCCCCGGGTTGCGAGAGCCTAGGACACTGGAGCCCGCTCGGGAAGACCGGGGCGCGGCCGGGGGAGGGGGCGGAGCCGTCGCTGCTCGAGGATTGAGCCCGGCGCGAAGGGATCGCGGCGATGGTCGCATCGTTCCGCGCACCGGGCGGGGTATCCTGCCGCGCCGCAGCGCGCCCCC
>JALWOP010000349.1 GCA_027083445.1 Planctomycetota bacterium
CCCCGAGCCCCCACCTCCAGGAGCCCTCCGCCGATACGAGCGCAGTCGGTACGACCACGATGGTTTACTACTGTCTCGACCTGACGGGAGCGGCGGAACTCCCCCCCGAGGTGCCTCTCATGGGCGAGGCCGCCCTCAACGGCCCTCCCACGCCGACGCAAGCGGCACTGGAGAAGCGCAACAAGCTCCTGATGGAGGTTCGTGAACGGGCCCATGCGCTACGCGATGCCGTGGCGGCACACATGGAGCCCGCCATCACCGATCCCACCCACAACCCGGCCCTTCTGAACGAGAGCACCCTGCTCCTCACGGGAACGCCGGATCAGCACGCCTGGATGAACCGATTCCTCGAGGTCCAACGCACCAACCTCGACTGGATCCAGGTCAAGATGCTGGCCTTGAGCACGCCGGCGGCCTCCCTGGCCGGGCTCGGCTACAAGGAGAGCAAGTTCGTCGTACCGACCTGGGATGGCGCCCGGAAGATCGCTGAACGCCTCCAAGAGGATCCCGAGACCCGGCTCACCATCGCCCCGACCCTGCTGATTCAGCCCCGCCGGAACGCCAAGGTCTCCACAGGCGAAGAGATCCCCTACATCAAGGACTACACCGTGGTGACGGTGCAGCCGGGAAACCACGAGGTCGCCGACCCCCTCATCGAGACGGTCCACGAGGGGATCGAGGTCGAGGTGTGGGCCCTGCCCCTGGCCGGCGAGCGCTACGGGCTCAACCTGCGCTTCTCGAGCTCCAGCCTGGAACGGCCGATCCCGACGGAGACGCGCCGGATCGGATCGGAAGGGGCCGAGGTCCAGGTCGCCCTACCCGCGGTGACCCGAACCGATATGGAGATGCGCGTGGCGCTGGAGCCGGGAAGCGCCGTTTTCCTGGTCACCCCCAACCTTCCCCGCGGAGAGGACCAGGTCCTGGCCCTCTCCCTCGAGCGGGTCACCCAGGAGCAGGCCTTGCAGATGGGGGCCGCAGCGGGGCAGGACAAGCGCTAAACCGGCGCCAACGCCCTCCGAGGCGCCCCGTAGAGAGGAGCGGCGGATAGACTCCAGGCAGACCCAGCCAAGGGTCGACGACCACGGCGGCTCCCCGCCGTCAGCACGCCACCGGAAACCTATCCGACCGGCCCGTCCGGCTCTTCCTAGCCCCGTCATGATCGCCTCCAGCCTCCGCTCCAGCGCTGCTCTCCTGCTCCTCGCCCCGGCTGCCCTCTCGGCTGCCCTCCCGGTGGACCCATCGGCTCCCTCATCCCTGGAGCGATCGGCTGCCCTGGCGGGATCGGCTGTGGTCGAGGAGCCCTTCGTCGACCTCGAGCTTCCCTCAGCCCTGGCCCGGGCCGAGAAGAACGACCAGCTCGTCCTCTTGTATTTCAACGGCGAGAAGGACCCCGCTTCACGCCGCATGCGGGAAGAGACCTTCAAGAATGCCGATGTACGAGCCTGGGTCGCGAAGCATGCGATCGCCCTGGAGATTCCCCAGTCCGACCTGAAAACCTGCGGGCGCTTCGACGTGGACACCTATCCCCAGGTCGTCCTCCTGCGCTCGGACGGTCGCATGCTCTACCGCATGCACGACTTCAAGGACCCCAGCGATTTCCTGCTCGAGGTTCAGATTGCCCTGATCGGGACGGGTGATGTCCACGAGCCGACGGGAGATGACGCGGACGATCCCATCGCCTGGCTCGCCTGGGCCAACTGGCTCTTCGCCAATGCCCCCGAGCGTTCCGACGAAGCCACCGACGCCTATCTGTGGTGCCTCGACCACGGCGATGAGTACATGGAGAACTTCCGCGAGCGGCACCTCGAGTTCATCCTCGAACGCCTCTCCTACCTGAAGGGCCGCACCCAGAAAGCGATCGATGGCTTGTTTGTTCGCCGCGCGGATCTCTACGGCCACATCACCGCGGGGATCGGCACCCCCCGCCAGGCGTATGAGTATTGCCGCTTCAACTACTGGCTGCGCGATCAGGACGAAACCGTACAGCTCTTCGCCGACCTGGGCGACAAGGAGACCGAGGCCCACGAGGCCTGCCGGCGAGTACTCCTGCGTGAAGAGCTGCGTCGCATCGTCGACTACCAGCACTACGACGCGGTCCTCGCCATGGTCCCCGATCCCCTGGCGACGATCGACTCACGCCTGCGCGCCTATGACAAGCAACTGGCCCAGGGAGAAGCCGACCCGGCGGAGCGTGCCAAGATCATCGACGACGCTGCGAGCTACTACGAGTGCCTGCTCCACGCCGGGCGCGGAGCCGATGCCAAGGAACTCCTGGACCGGGTCGTGTCCAAGATCCCCACGGGTCGAGCCTACTTCGCCTTCCTCGAGCGGGCCCAGCACCTGAGCCTCTTCGATCTGGCGCGCAAGATCGCTGATGAGGGGCTGGAGAAGGTCCAAACCCCCAAGGGCAAGAAGATGCTCACCCTGGCCAGGAGACGTATCCCCACCGAGAAGGGACACGACAAGGGCACCCTCAAGATCCCCACGAAGGGGGAGAAGAGCAACACCGAGAAGAGGTCGGACCATGGTGAGGGTGGAATCCCCCACGTCGGAGGTGGACGCCGTGGCCTTGGCCGGGGTGTTGGCGGGAATGGCGTCGGCGGAAAGGGTGGCCAGAAAGGTGGTGACTCGAAGGGGGGCGACGATAAGAGTCAGGAGGGCGGGCGGCTCTGATCCGCAGAGCTGATCCCGTGGATGCTGATCCCGTGGACCCGTCCCCTGGCCCGGGGACGGGCTTGGCAGAGGACAGCCCTCCGACCTAGCGGTGCTCCCGGTCTCCCTACGGCCCACCCCCCGGAGTCGTGCCGAGGCAGAGTCGTGCCAGACTGAGCTGTGAGCAGGCGGGGTTGTGAGCAGACGGGGCGCGGCTGCTTTCTTACCCTATGCGCTCCGCCCCCATGAGTTCTCCCGAGGTCGATTCGAGCAGGGACCCCCTCTGCCTACGCTCCCTCCTGGTGCTCACCGCCCTGGGGGTGGGGCTGCGCCTGCTACTGCTCGCCATCGTCGGCGAGCTCGAGTTGCAGTCCGACGAGTCCAACTACGTCTACCTGGCCATCGCCTGGGACCATTTCGGGGTCTACTTCGATCACCACCGCTACCTCTGGCCCCCCGGTTACAGCTGGCTGCTCTCCCAGTTCATTCATTTTTCCGGGGCCGGCGCCCTGCTCGCCATCAAGCTCACCCAGGTCCTGGCTTCCGCTTCGATCGGCCTGTCGACGATGCTCCTCGCCTACCGTCTCGGCGGTTCGATGCGCGCGGCGCGGGTGGCCGGGATCGCCTGGATCTTCTACCTGCCCCTGGCGGCCTTCACCCACCTGCTCTGGAACGAGTCCCTCTTCCTGGCCCTCTACCTGCCGGCGATCTATCTCTGCCTGCGCGTGCTCCAGGGGGACGATGGGCCGGGGGTCAATCGACGCCTGATCCTCGCCGGCCTGCTCTTCGCGGGTGCCCTCTACCTGAAGGAGGCACCGACCTACCTGGTTCCCGCCATCGCCCTCCTCTTGATCCCCTTTGCCGGCAGCCCGCTCGAAGGGCTGCGGCGAGCTACCCTCCTGGTGGGTGTGACCTTCGTCGCCGTGCTGCCCTGGTGCCTGCGCAATCTGGAGGTCTACGGCCATTTCGCCCTGGCCAACAGCATGGGCGAGAACGCCTACAACGGCCTCAACGAGGAGTACCGCAACTTCGACCTGATCCCCGTCGATGTGCAGCGCGGCCGGCGCGGCCTGTCGATCCTCAGCCGTGACGTCATCCGGCGCGAGCTGGTCGATGCTCCCCCCGGTTCGGGTTGGAGCCGCGAGGAGCGCTTGACCTTCAAGGACGATGAGTTGGTCAACACGATCGAGCGCTCTCAGGCAATGACGGCTTCAGGCCTGGCCTACATGCGCGCCCACCCCGGCTGGTTCTTGCGCTCACGCATCAAGAAGCTGGCTGACCTGGTCACCCCCCTCTCCTTCTACACGCGTCACCAAGCCCTGGGGCACTACGACCGAACCCCACTCGGCGGACCCTTCATGCGCAAGGTGACCAGCCTCTGGGCCGTGGGCTGCGTCCTGCTGGTCCTGCTCCTGGGAAGCGCCGGTTTCTTCGCCCTGCCCAAGGGCCCTGCCCGCCTTCTCCTGGGACTGATCTTCGCTTACACCCTGGCCACCTCGATGCTGGTGGCGATGTCCCGCTTCCGCATCCCCGTCGTTCCCCTGTTGATCGCCTGCGCTGCCGTTCTCCTCACTCGAGATCGCAGCGAACGCCGGCCCCTTGCCGCAAGCGCAACCCTGGCCACATGGACTCTCTTGCTGGCCCTTTGGTGGGTCAATTGGCCGGAGGTCTGGACGATCTTCAGCGAGATGGTGTGGAGGGCTGAGGCGTGAAGCGCTGGGTCCCCCATCTGGTCTTGATCGGCCTGGCCCTGCTCCAGGTTGCGCTTTACCACTCTCGGCACCGTGACATCGAGGCTCTGCGCGAGGCTGCGGCCCAAGGCTCACCCCGGGAAAGGGTCGCTGCCCTGCACATCCTCACCAACCGCGGACCGACCCCGCACCTCGAGCGAAAGTGGGATCGGGCGGCGATCACGCCCATGATCGGTTCCGGCACAGATTCTCTGGAGGACTCCCTTCTGGCTGATTTCGCCTACACGGTCGACATCTGCCGCATGGCGAAGCCCATCTGGCAGGATGCCAAGATCTCAGCCCGCCTGAAGGGCAACACCCTGGGCGAGATCAAGGGAGAATCCTTCATCGAATGGCTGCGCCACTTCCTGCTCTTCCGGCGCAAGGTTGCGGGCCGACACATGGGGGCCATGCTGCGTCTCAAGAACGACGAGGTGCGCTGGCTCATCACGGCGATCGCCGGTGACGAATCCGCCTTCGACCCACAGACACAGGAACGGATCCTAGCCGACATCCAGCAGCGCCAAACCCAGGCCAACATGTCCCGCACCAAGCGCATGGCTCCTCCGGATCCAGAGGGCAAGCGTGCGCGAGGCGAGCAGCGACGATCCGGTCAAACCAAGACCTCCACCCCGGGCGCCAAGCTTCCGGGTAGGCGTTGATCTCCATCCACGATGCGTATCTCCCCCCTCTCCCTCCTACCGATCCCCCTGCTCCTCTTCAGCTCTTGCGGAGGGAAGGGCGAGGCCCCGCCGCCGCGGTGGAATGTCCTCCTGGTCACCCTGGACACGACCCGTCCGGACTGGCTGGGATGCTACGGCGGACGCGCCGCAACCCCGAACATCGACCGGGTCGCCCAGGACGGCGCGCGCTTCGAACACTGCCAGTCGACCGCCGGCATCACCCCCATGTCGCACGCCTCCATCCTGACCGGGCTCAACAACTACAACCACGGGATGCGCGTCTTCTACTCCGATGAGGTCTCGCACCAACTCAAGAGTTCCGTCGACACCCTGCCGGAGATCCTCGGCAAACGCCGGGGCTATGCGACGGGCGCCAGCCTTTCGGCCTATGTCGTCTCGGAAATCTACAACCTCCAGCAGGGCTTCGAGACCTTCCTTCACGGCCTCGACCTGGACAAGATCGACGCCTCCAAGCAGGCCAAGCACCAGGTCTTTTTCGAGCGCGAGCCGGGCAAGACGCTTACCCAGCGACGCTCGGACCTCACCGCCCAGGACGCCCTCACCTGGCTCGAAGAGCGCCAGGGCGAAGACCGTCCCTGGTGCCTCTGGATCCACCTCTTCGACGTCCACGACTACACGATCATCCCTCCCGACGACTTCGCCCAGGAGCACGACTGGAGCTTCCCCGCCCAAACGACCCGCGCCCCCAAGGGGATGAAGAGTCATGAGCTGCGCCAGGAGCTCTATGGACCCGAGTTGACCTACATGGACTCCCAGCTCGGGCGGGTCCTGGACTGGCTACGGGAGAGCGGCCAATACGACGACACCCTGATCGTGCTCGTCGCGGACCACGGTCAGGGGCTGCTCGACGGACTCGAACGTCACGGCTGGGCCAAGCATCGACTGCTCTATGAGTGGGCCGTCCACGTCCCTCTGATCATCAAGATCCCCGGCGAGGCCCCCACCACGGTCGTCCCCGGTCTCGTGAGCACGGTCGATATCCTGCCCACGATCCTCGATGCCCTGGAACTGCAGCCGGACCAGCCCCTCGACGGACACAGCCTCCTGGGCCGTATCCGGGGTGCCGCCAGCCAGCAGTCCTACCTGGCCTACGCGGACGCCCTCAACAAGATCGATCACCACGCGCCCCCCGAGGGCAAGCTGCCCGCGGGTCAGTCCGACAATCTCTACTGCCTCTCGGATGGACGCTGGAAACTGATCTGGCACCACGAGAACCCAAAGGAAGGGCAGCTCTACGACCTCGAGGCCGACCCCGAGGAGCGCACCAACCTCTTCAGCGAGGACCACCCCGAGGTCCGCCGTCTCCTCGGCCAGCTCGAGGCCCGCGACGCCTTCCGCCTCGAACCTCCGACCGACGAAGGGGGCAGGAGCGTTTCGGCCACCGCCCTGGGGGGCCTCGGCTACGGGGGAGGCGATGAGGACGCCGATGCCGACTCCCATGACCACTAGGACGGAGACACCCCGGGAAGCACGCCCCTCTGGGCCGGGAATCCCGATTGCTGCGGGACCGCAGCTCGCGCTCCTTCTCGGCCTGGCCCTTTCCCTTCTCGCCTCCTGCGGAGGCCGTGCTCCACAGGAGGGACTGGTCATCCAGCGCGAGCATTTCGATGACCCGACACGTCCGCTCTTCTTCGACCTGGGCATGCTCGAGTTCGGAACACGCCACGAACTCCCCCTGCGCTGGCGCAACACCGATGCGACCCCGGTCACGATTCTCGAAGTCGACCCCGCATGCTCCTGTACGGCGGCCAAGCACCTGCGGCTCATCGATGAGCAGGGCAGCGTTCTGGAGGAGGGCGACCTCGACCGGCGTGGAGAAATGCTCAGCATTCCCCCTGGGGGCTTGGCGGAATTGGTCGTGGGCATCAACACGGCCAGCGTGGTCCCCAACCGCGAGAAACTCGCGGTCATGCGCATCCAGACCAGTTCGCTCCAGACCCCCTTCCTGACCCTGGAGATCCATCTCGAAACCCATCGAGCGTTCCTGGTCAGCCCTGCCTCGATCCAGGTGGGGGGCGTACCGACCTCCTATGGAGGCTCGGCCCAGTGCACGGTCATGACAGGCAAGAAGGGAGCCGATTCCCGCGTGCTCGGGATCCACTCCAGCAGCGAGGGAATCGAGCCCACCCTGGAGTACCTCTTCGTCAACGAAGAGCACGTCTGGACCCTGACTGCACGCGTTCTGCCCATGCAGCCCAAGGGGCCCCTGCACGGAACGATAGAGCTCGACACGATCGACGAGCGTGGCCAGAAGGGGATTCTCGCGATCGACGTTTGGGCCCAGGTCGTCGATGATGTCGGCTTCGACCGCCCCAAGCCCCATTTCGGAGCCCTGCGTCCCGGAGAGTCGCGCCAGCTCACCATGGAGTTGCTCTCCCGCGTCCCCGGCCTGCGCCTCCACGTCTCCGAGATGAGACTGCATGGGCCGGCGGCGGATCACCTGCGCGTCGAGTTCGCACCGCGGCCGGGCGCCTACGTCGATTCGGACGGCGCCTGTGAGGCTTGGAGCGTGACCCTCGATGTCGATGGAGAGCTGCCGCCGGGGCGTTTCGAGGCCGAACTCGAAGCCCTCCTGGATGACGATCAGTATCCACGGGTGACGACTACGATTCAGGGCGTCGTCCTCGAGCCCTGAGTCACCGCGGGGAGGGCCTCAGGATGCTCTCCTGCGCGTCGTTCTCCTCCCCCCGCTATACAGCGGCGTGGCTCGGACCCACCGAGCAAGCTGGGCCCGCCGCAGAGCGACGGGCCCAGGTTCGATACGACGCCGGGAGCAGCGTCAGAGGAGCACGTGCGCCTCAGCTACCGTAGACGCGCAGGTTGTCGATTTCCGCGCGTTCCTTGGCTCCCTTGGCGTTGGTGATGAAGCGCAGACGCAGGTCGCTGACCCCAGCGGCAGCCGCCGGCAGGGGCAGGGCGTAGACATCCCATCCGTGCTTGTCGATCTGAGCGAAGGAGGTCCAAGCGCCCCCGCCGACCGAGTATTGGCAGTCCATGAATTCGCAACCGATCTCCTGCTGGCGGAAGTGGGCGTTCATGTCCAACTCGACCGCGGTGTAGCCGACGGTGCTGAAGGAGGGCGAGACGATCCAGGTCTCATCGGTACCGACCGTGCAGGCGCCAGTCCCGACTCCGCCCTTCTTGAGGCGTGCGCCGTAGTTGCCCGTGTAGGCGGCCTTGGTCTTGACGACGCAGCGTTTGGTACTCGAAACGGTCCAACCGCCGGCGGCGAAATCACCGCTCTCGAAATCATCCTCGAAGAGCAGAGTCTGCCCCCCGCCACCGCAGTTGCTGTAGAGCTGCGGACGCCAGTTCTCGATCGTGCAACGGATCCGCCGTGCCTGCTCGGGGGTGAACTCCCACATGCACAGGTCGTCGGTGTAATCCATGTAGTTGTGGAACGGATCCTGGGAGCTGCAGGAGTTCGAGTTCCCCGGGCAGCCGAAGACCGCGTTGGCTTCCTTGTTCGTATCGCAGATCAGGTCGCCGGTGTTGTAGCAGTTGTTCGTACCGCAGCCGCCGTCGAAGGTGTGGAACAGGCCCAGATAGTGCCCAATCTCGTGGGTCGCCGTCCGGCCCTGGTCATAGGGCGGACCGCCGGGTGCGTTGCGGCCGAAGGCGGTCCAGTTGATCACGCAACCGTCGAAATCCTGGCAGACGACACCACCGCCGTTGGGGATGTAGGCGTAGCCGAGGTAACCGCTGGCGGTGTTGGTGTAGATGTTCAAATAGCGGCAAGTGTCCCAGCTGATCTGTGCTTGGTAGTTGCCGTTGTCGTTGTACCAGTTGTTGTTGACGTGGCGCGTGATGCCGTTGGTGGGGTTGCCCTGGGGGTCTACCGTCGCCAGGTAGAACTCGACCTGGATATCCGTACCCGGTGCACCGTTCGTCCCAGCCAGAGCCAGATAGTCCTCATTGAGGATGTCGATCTGACTCTGGACCTGAGCGTCGGAGAGGTGACCCGACCCGCTCTGGTTCTCGATCACGTGCACGACCACGGGGATGCAGTACTTGGCAACGCCCGGGTCGTATTCGCTGGCCGGGTTGGTGGTGTTGTAGGTGCAGTCCGCGGTCGTTCCCGCGATGTCCCCCCCTACGGGCGGCTGACGCAGGTAGTCGCGTCCACAGCGCATGCTGTTGCGACGGAAGAAGCGGGAATTGAAGTACTCCCCCCAGGAGAGGAAGGTGTAGGTACCGGTCGCATCGGCGGCGACGATGGTGCCGTCCAGCTCCTCGTGGACCTCGACACCCGGGTTCGCAGGCGAACCCGGCGAGGGTTGAGGGGGGGATTGAGCAGAAGCCGCGGCCACGAGCACGGAGGACGCAGCCAGGGAGGAGAGAGCCGTAAAGGAGAGAAGCCTCATGATCAGCGTGAGGAGAAGAGAGAATGAGAACGGGCTGAACGCCCGGGAGCGGGGAGAGTCCCCATGAAGAATACCACTCCCCGGGCCCTGTCCACTTCACCGGCAGCCCAGGGTCCCCAAGAGGCCGCCCGAAGCGAGACCGGAAACGAATAGGACGCTTCGGTGCGCCCACCGGCACCTAGTCTCGAATCGATCCAGCCCTACCCGGGGGGGAGCAGGCGAGCAAAGCGCTTCTTGCCTACCTGCAGGAGTACGGGGAGCTGGGCGGGAGTGAGCTGGTGGTGGGGATCCCTGAGCGATTCCCCATCCACGCGTACCCCCCCGCCCTGCATGGCCCGACGTGCCTCTGAGGTGGAGCGAACCAGCCCCAGCTCCTTGAGCAATCCGGGCAGGGCGATCGCATCTCCAAAGCGCCAGGGGTGTTCGGGGATATCGCTCGGTAGTTCCTTGTCGCGCACCTCCCGGTCGAAGGCCGCAGCCGCCTCCTTGGCTGCGTTCTCGCCGTGGAAGAAGGTCGTGATCTCCCGTGCCAAGCGCGCCTTGGCCTCGCGGGGATGCCCCGCCAGAATCTCCTCGATCTCGGACTCGGGAACGCGGGTCAACTGCACGAACCAGGTGCGCATGCTCTCGTCGTCCAGGCGCATGATCCCGAATGTCATCTCGCGTGCGCTGTCGGTGACGCCGATGGCGTTGCCGTAGCTCTTACTCATCTTGCGTCCATCGAGACCGTTGATCAGCGGGCTGGTGCGCAGGACCTGACGTCGCTGCCCCATTTGCTCCTGCAGACGCCGACCAACATGCAGGTTGAAGAGCTGATCACTGCCCCCGAATTCGACATCGCAATCGATCATGACCGAGTCCCACCCCTGCATGAGGGGATAGAGGAACTCGTTGATCCCGATCGGCTCGCGCTTCTCCATGCGCTTGCGAAAGGTGTCCCGCTCGATCATCTGGGAGACGGTCATGCGAGTGCAAAGGGCGAGCAAGTCCTCGAACTTCATCGCATCGAACCACTCGGAGTTACGACGAACTTCGATGCCCCTCTCCATGTCGAGCACGCGCCCGGCCTGCTCGGTGTACGTGGCTAGGTTGTGCTCGACCTCCTCGCGGGTCAGGACGGGCCGCAGGCTGTTACGCCCCGAGGGATCGCCCACCATGGCGGTCGCGTCCCCGACGATCAGGACGACCGTGTGTCCCAACTCCTGAACCTCGCGTAGCTTCATCAGCGGGATCGCATGGCCTATGTGCAGGTCGGGAGAGCTGGGGTCCATGCCGAACTTCACGCGCAGGCCCCGTCCGCTGGAGAGTGCCTTCTCGAGGAGGAGGGTGAGCTCACGCTCCTCGATCAGATCGCTCGCGCCACGGCGAAAGACGGCCAGGTGTCGCTCGATTTCGGGATCGATGGTCTGAGTCATGGCCGCCCATTCTGGAGCCCCGCAGGCCGGAGGGCTAGCGCGAGTCCGCGACCGATCGTGCCCGCGCGCGCAGCCAATTGCGCCATGCCAGGGGGTCGCGACCCGGAGCCTCCGCGCCGGAGAGCCAGCGCAGGCTGGGGACGAGCGGCTCGATCTCCTCGGCGGTCATCCCCTCCACCAGGGGCGTGAGCAGGTCCAGAGCTCGCTCGCGCTGGTCGGGAGCGATGCGCACCGTACGCTCGACCAAGGCCGCCAGGGGAGCCCCTCCTCGATCTGCGAGGCGGACCAGCTCCTCGGCCGGAAGTGAGGCATTGGGCAGGAAGATCGCCAGATCGACGCGCTCCGCACCGGCGACCTGCACCTCCTGAGCCGGGTAGGCCTCCTCTCCGAGTTGGATCTGTCCCGCCAGGAAGTCGAGGGTCCAGTGGGTGCGTGTGGCCAGGGCCCCAGCGGGAATGGTGGTCGAAAAACTCGCCAGGGGCACTTCACACCACTCGCCGCTCACCTCGAGCAGCGAGAGATCATCGATTCCGATGGTCCGCACACTGCGGCTCTCGATCCCCTCCGGCGTGAGGGTCCTGCGATGGACCCGCAGGAGCGCCCCCCCCGGCCGTAGGGCCAGGGGCCTCTCCAACTTGGTGCGGGCCCGCAGGATGACCGTCGTGCGCCCCTCCCCCGCCTCTGGTCGGTCGGTGAGCTGTAGGTCGAGGGATTCCACCAGGCGGCGCCCCTCGAGGATGTTCTGGAACCCCTCCAGCATCTGCCGCGTCCCCTCCGTTTCGATCCCGCGCGCCTGGTCGGCGGCCAGGCGTGCCTCCAGGGTCGTCGCGATATGGCGGGCGATCTCATCGTCGTGAGCGCGCACGGCATCCGCCAGGGCCGTCAGACTGGGCTGATAACGCGGGAGGATCACCCCGCTCGGCCGGGCGTCACCTCCCTCGGAAGCGCGGCAAGCGACGGCCACGAGCGCCAGACATGCAAGTCTCCACAGGGACCCGGCGGCCCGAAAGCCGCCCCCGGTCTTGACCCCAGCCTGGCTGGAGGAAGGGCAAGCAGGCGCTCCGCTCGAGAGGAGGTCGCCGGGGGATGAGTGGGGAGAGGAGGGGGACATGGCAAGGTCGAACTCTATCGGCTGGGCTCTTTGGGCTCTACAGAGCGGGCGGGGCCCGGTTTCCCGTGGCCCCGCCCGAAAACCCCCGCAGGCGCGCGCGGGTAGCCTCGCTTGCGGTCGAATCAGTCGCTCTTCTGCGACTCCTCCCCTTCGGCGGACGCCTCCTCGGCCTCCGCCTTGGGAGCCTCCTCGGAAGGCGCCTCGGCGCTATCCGCGGCTTGCGCAGACTCGGCTTCGGGAGCCCCGGCTTCGGGCGCTCCAGCCTCGGAAGTCTCGGCTTCGGGAGCACTCTCCTTCGAAGCCTCCTCCGCCGGTGAGGACGACTCGACGACCTCCGCCTCGACCGGCTTGGTCAAGCTCTCGTTCTCCTCGAAGTCCGCATGCACGAACGACAGGCCGATCTTGCGCTCGTCGATGTCGACCCGGATCACACGCACCTCGACCTTCTGGCCGGGCTGCAAAATGTCCTCGGGTTTGGCATCGCGATCGTCGGTCAGTTCGGTGATGTGCAAGAGACCCTCGAGGTCCTCCTCGAGCTTCACGAAGACCCCGAAGTTGGTGATCTTGGTCACGTAACCCGAGAGCAGGTCGCCGACGTGGAAGTTGTTGGGGATCTCCTCGTTCCAGGGATCGGGGAGCAACTGCTTCTTGCCGAGGGCGATGCGCTTCTTCTCCTTGTCGACGCTGAGCACGACGCACTGCAGCTCGTCGCCCTTCTTGACCATCTCCGAGGGGTGGCTGACCTTCTTGGTCCAGCTCATGTCGGAGACGTGCAGGAGGCCGTCGATGCCCTCCTCGATCTCGACGAAGGCGCCGTAGGAGGTCAGGTTGCGCACGCGACCTTCGATGACCGTACCGACCGGATAGTGCTCGTCCACCATCTCCCAGGGGTTCATCTCGGCCTGCTTCATGCCGAGGGAGATCTCCTGCTTTTGGTGGTTGTACTCGAGCACGACCACATCGACCTTGTCGCCGGTCTTGACCAGCTCCGAGGGGTGGTTCACGCGGCGCGTCCAGGACATCTCGGAGATGTGCACGAGTCCCTCGATGCCCTCCTCCAGCTTGACGAAGGCACCGTAGGACATGATGTTGACCACCTCGCCCGTGTGCTTGCTGCCGACGGGATAGCGGGCTTCGATCCCTTCCCAGGGCGAGGGCTGCTTCTGCTTGAGTCCAAGGGCGATGCGCTCGCGCTCGAAGTCGACACGCAGCACCTTGACCTCGATCTCTTGATCGATCTCGACCATCTCGGAGGGGTGCGAGATGCGGCCCCAGGACATGTCGGTGATGTGCAGCAGGCCGTCGATACCGCCCAGGTCGACGAAGACACCGAAGTCGGCGATGTTCTTGACCACGCCGGTGCGGATCTGACCCTCGGCGATGTCGGAGAGCAGGAGCTCCTTCTGCTTTTGGCGCTCTTCCTCGAGCAGGCGTCGCCTGGAGACGACGATGTTCATGCGTTCGGGATCGATCTTGATGATGCGCGCGCGCACCGGCTCACCGATGAAGTCGGAAATCTCGTGGGTCCGACGCAGGTTGACCTGGCTGGCGGGAAGGAAGACGTTGACGCCCTCCACATCCACGAGTAGTCCGCCCTTGATCTTGCGCTGGCAAACGCCCTGGACCTCGTCGCCCTCGTGGTACTTCTGCGAGACGTACTCCCAGGCGCGCAGCCGATCGGCGCGGCGCTTGGAGAGCACGGACATGTCATTCTCGTCGAGCCCTTCGAAGAAGACCTCGTATTCCTGACCGGGCTGGGGCAGCTCTTCGCCGAACTCCGAGAGCGGAATCGTTCCCTCGGACTTGCCGCCCACGTCCATGATGACCATGCCGGTCCGCTCATCGACGGTATCGACCTTGGCGATCACGATCTGACCGGGCTGCACGTCACGGATCGAGTCACCGAGACTGCGTTCCAGGTCGTCCGAGGTCATGCCGCCAAGGGCGGCGTCCAGTTGCTTTTCGAGTTCCTCGGGGTCCAGCTCATACTGGCGGACCCGGCGGGAGGAAACGGCCATGGGATGATGCTCACGGGGTACCTTGGGACCGACCCACGCCGGCCACACGCTGCGACCGGGGGTCCGAATCCGGCGCCGCGCCCCGTCACGCAGCACACCGGCCTAGGCCGGTGTGCTGCGTGACGGGGCGCGGCGCCGGAT
>JALWOP010000350.1 GCA_027083445.1 Planctomycetota bacterium
CGCCGAACCCGCTCCACCCGAACCCGACGAGGAAAAACTTGCCGCGCGACCTGGCCGACGTCCTCCACTACTTCCTTCCCGAAACCGGCACGGAAGCCGAACCGACGCAGGAACTCCTCGGCGGGTCCCCCGAGCGACGGGCAGCCCGGTCGGACGAGATCGCCGGGACGCGGCCGGGGCCGGAGCCCTCGCACGCGAGCTTCTGGCGGCCGCGAACTTCGTGGAGGCGACGACCGGGGATCCGTTGTGCGATAATAGCCAAACTAGCACACGCCCGGAGGCCTCAGACCCCCGTAAAACCCCGAAAACGGCATTATAAAGCGGCCAAAACGGCATAATCGTGACCGACCCACGCTTCCGCGAGATTCCAGGCGCCCCCGGCTTCGAGGTGAACCGGGACGCGGAGCTGCGCGCGTGGTGGCGCAAGGGCGACGGGCGCCCCGTCCGAACCCGGGAGGCGCTTGCCGTCCCCGAGCCCAGGAACGCCGTCAAGCTGTTCGGGGGCCGCTACCTGGGCTTCGCCGTGCTGCGGGAGACCGGGCGCCAGTGGGTGCTCACGAGGGCGCGCGCGGTGCTCCTGGCCTGGGTCGGCGAGCCTCCGGGCCCCCTCATGGTGGCGTACCACTGCAACGGAGACCGCCTGGACGACCGCCTGGCGAACCTCCGATGGGACGACACCCACGTCCAGAAGAAGATCCCCGACGAGCTGTTTCTGGAAACCGCCCACCTGCCGGCAAGCCTTGCCGCCAAGGCGATCCCATGCGACCCCTGCAGCGTCTACCGGCGCCGCCGGAAGCTGGGGATCCCCCTCGCCGGCACGCGTGCAGCACGAACCCGAGGAGCCCGAAAATGACCCGAACCAAAGCGGCCGACCTGCGCGGAGGCCAACTGATCAAGCTGGCGACCGGCGAGCACGCGACGATTGAGCGCGTCTTGCGGTCGCGCGTGAACGGCGAGCCCTGTGTGGTGGTCACGTACCCGGACCCCTCGAGGCCGAACATCCCGTCGTGGAACCGGGCTCTCGTCGAGCTCTACGTGCCGCTCGACCAGGTGTTCGAGGTGGTCGGGTGACCGCCACCGACCTGTGCGGAGCCCTGGTCCCCCGTGTCGTGGCCGCGGCCTTCCTGGCCCTGGTGCTGCTCGCTGGGCGCTCCTGCGCCCTCGAGGTGGCTCCAGAGGCCTCCAGGCTGGCCGAGGCCTTCCTGCAGGCCGATCCGGGGCCTTCGCGGGATGCCCGGTAGGGGGTACACTGAGGCCGTGAACCGCTACGCCGAATTCGTCCGCCAGCCCCCAGCGTGGTATCTGCCTGCCGTCTTGGGGACCCTTTTCCTCGCCGCCGTCGGGCTCGCGAAGCTCGAGGAATCCAACCAAAGGAGCTGAGACATGTTTTTCTCCGTCGACCAGGCCCTCCCGTCGGGGGGCGTCGAGCTGAACCTCTACCCCAACACCGAGGAGTTCGGGAAGTGGGTGGTCGCCCTGTCCGCCAACCAAGGCGGAGCCTCCGTCCACACCAACGTCAACTCGGAGGTGCTGCTCCCCCTGGTGGCTCCGGTGGGCGCCACTGTCAGCGCGACGCCCAGCGCCGAGCAGCCGGGCTACTGGACCTTGCGCTACGACGCTCGGGACGGGTCGGACGCGCGGGAGTGCGTGGTACACGGCCGGGAGTCCCTGCTCTCCGCCCTGAAGCAGCTCCTCAACGCCGACAACCTCACGCGTCTGGTGCCCGTGATGATGCAGCTGGCGGGCGCGTTGCGCCGGGAGCTGACGGCGTGATCGTCGGACCCAACGGCCACCCCGTCAACGCGACCGTGGAGGTCGCCGGCGTGCCGGTCCCTGTGCCCGCGTCTCGCGACCAGGTGCAGGCGGCGATCCTTCTGCAGGGGGTGGCGTGCTCCGAGTGCCGGGCGCTCCTCGCCCTCCCCCAGGCGCTCGACGTGTCCGAGACACGCTGCCCGAAGTGTGGAAGTGCAGGATCTCTGGGCGCCGTGGAGTACGCGGGCACGCCCGTCTCCACGGACGCCCTGCTCTGGGCCCTGGTCTACGAGGTGGGGGAGCTGCGCGAGCGTCTCAAGGCTCTTGAGGCGCTTGTGCCCTCGGAGGCCGAGGCGTGACGCAGGGCTCGCGCCGGCCGGTTCGCGGAGGGCTCGGGGGGTGACGCTCGCACGCCGAGCCGACGAGCTCCCCGCGAACCTCCGCGCGGCGCTCCTGCGCTGGCTCGACGACCTCTCGCCCCACACCCGCAAGGCCTACACCGACGCCCTGTGGATCTTCGCGAAGTGGCTCCGGGCCCAGGGGCTCCTCAAGTCGCTCCCTGACGACCGCGAAGCGGCCGTGGAGGCCGCGGGGGTCTACCTGCTGTCCCTCGGGCCGGTCGAGGCCTCGGCGACGGCTGCCGCATGGCTCCAGAGCCTCCTCCAGCCCGGGGACGACGGTGTCCCCTCGGTGACGCGGGGGACCGCCCAGAACCGGCTGAGCGCCTTGCGCTGGGCCGTCCGCCAGGCCCACCAGGTGGGGCTCGTGACGTGGCAGCTCCAGGCGGGGCTCCCGCGCCCGCAGAAGGACAAAGCCGGCCGCGTCGCCCTCAAGCCCGGGCGCGACATGCGGGGGCCCACCCCCGAGGAGGCCGCTCGGATGCTCGAGGTGGTGCAGGAGGACCCGGTCGCCCGGTTCGTCCTGTCGGCGATCCTCCACGAGACCCTCCGCGAGCACGAGATCCGCCAGCTCGACGTGGCCGACGTCGACCTCGAGGCCCAGGTGGTCCAGGTGGTCCGCAAGAAGCGCGTGGAGCCCGAGCCGGTGCCCCTGTCGAGGCCCACGGGCGAGGCCCTCCGCGGGCTGCTCGAGGTCCGGGGGGCGGAGCCGGGACCCCTCCTTCTCAACCCCCAGGGGTCCCGCGTCAGCCGGGCCTACATCCCCCGCCTGGTCGCCCGCGCCGCCCTCGAGGCCGGCGTCGAGCGCCAGGTCAGCCCCCACAGGCTGCGTCACACCGCGATCACCATGGGGGATGCCGCCGCGGAGGCCCTGGGGCTCAGCGCGAAGGTTCGGCAGCACCGGGCCGGCCACCGGGGCGACCGCTCCTACGCCCGCTACGTGGACGACCTGGCGCACAACGCCCGGACCCTGTCCGACGCTGTGGCCCGGGCCCTCGCCGACCTCAGCTCGCAGTGATCGGGTGGTTGCGCAGGGTCGCCTCAATGAGGCCGTGCAGGTCGCGGAGGTCTCCGCGTGCGACCTCGAGAGAAGCGACCACCGAACCGACGATCACGGTCAACTCGAAGACGCCGTCATCGCGCAGCGAGAGTGCCCAGGTGACCTCGGGGACGACGGCTGGTGCGACGACGACTTTCACGGGCGTCAGGTGAGGAAAGCGCGGGCCATGACGCGGTGCAGACAGGGCTTGTCTACAGACTCCGCAGCAGTTCGGGGGTCCGACGACGCGAACCCCTGAGGATCGTCGATGCAGGTGTCGAAGGCCTCGGCGGCCGCGAGTGCCCTGGAGAGTGGGATCCCCTGGAGCGATGTGATGTAGAGGCCGGTGGGCCGGTGAATGACCCTGTAGCGGTTCGCGCCGGGTTCCTTCGCTACGGCGACTTCTGGCGACACCTCCCACGCCCGGTAGTCCTCCCCGGCTGACGACCGCACAAAAACCCGCGAATACTTCCTCGTGCTTTTGGGGTACGGGCGGAACTCCCCCCAGGGCACCTTGACCTTCAGCTTCCTCTGGCGCGCATAGACCTCGCGCGCCAAACGACCCTCCATGTCGCTCCGCGTACGGGCGGAGGATCGACCCCAACGCCCGAAGTCCGCAGAGTAGGTCCCGTCGGGGCGCTCCTCGACGGTGATCTTGTTCTTTCCTGTTCCTGCTTCAAAGACGATCATGGTGCCTCACTTTACCACGAGGGGACGTCCTCGCCGTAGAGCTCCGCGACGAGGAGGGCGGGGCGCGCGGCGCGTTCGTCTGTCAGGTGCCAGGGGCCTGCTCGCCTCCCCTCGCGGCTGCGCACCATCGCGGGGAGGTGGCCCACGTAGAGCACGTCCTGGTACTGGTGACCGCCGACTCGGACATACCAGTCGCTCGGGTTGTAGGGCTCCTCGAGCATGCTGAGAAAGAGCCGCAGCTCCTCGGGGGTCTCGAGGGACTCGAGGATGGTGTCCGCGGCATCCTCGGCCAGTTCCCGCGAGCCCGCGTGGACCTCGGGGAGAATGGCGTTGACCAGTTCTTTGCGCTTCGACTTGGAGACCTTGAGCATCGGATTCCCTTTCACCGGGGGAGACCTGCGCCACCTGGCAGGTGGGAGATCTTGCGGGCCTTTCGCCCGGGGTAGTGGAGGAGCCACGCGCGGCCGACCGCCTGGTAGAGGGAGTCGCGGACGGCTCCGGTGTCGAGGATCGTCAAGAGGTCCTCGCGAGACCCTTCGCGCCACGCGTCCCAGGTGGGGGCGCCGTGCCTCTCGAGGTCCGCGGCGAACTGCATGCCGGCGTTGACAGCGTTCGACGCGGGCACCCCGAACACCCAAGCGACAAAGAGGCCCGTCGGGAGGTGGAGGATCTCCCAGGTGTCGTAGAGGGCGCCGCCAGGGCCTTCCGTGTCGGGCCCGCGCGCGACAGCGAATCCCCACTCGGGGAACTCCGCGCCATCGACGGTGAACCCGAGCTGGCGGTAGACCGTGGTCTCCGACGGCACCGGCCTCACCGGGTATGGAGCGATCCGTCGGGGCCACTCCTTCTCCACGACGTACGGGAACTTGACGCGCCTGGCCAGGGCCTCGTAGACGGCGCGCCCCAGCTCGCGCCCCTTGGAGCCGGGGTAGGTCTTCGGCAGCCCGAACTTCTTGGGGGCCTTCACCCGGATGGACTTCCCGTCGTGCTTCACGATGACCCAGGCAGACGAGTCTCGCCGGCGGTCTCGGGGGTACGCGGAGAAAAGCATGCCTCAGCGTAACACAATGGCGGGGTTCGCGAGCCCCATGTTTCGCCAGGCGACGCTGCGCCCCTCGTCAAGGAAGCCGAGAGCGTAGGCGCGCGCCTGCATGAGGCCTCCGTAGACCCGGCACCGGAGCCCCTGCATGTCCTTCGTGGAGGACCGAAGCGGGCGCCCCCGCTCCACCAGGCGCGCGAGGGCGTACTGGACCGCGTAGAGCCCGCAGGCGCTCTCCGAGTCGAACCCGTGGGGCGCACAGACGACGTGAGCCAGCTCGTGGAGCGCTCCCACACGGTGGACCGTCTGCATGACCCCGTTGTGGTGCCCGACGTACAGGCGCAGGTCCTCGAACGGCTCGGCTAGGATCGCGCCGCACGGCGCGGCCCCGGTGTCGTTCGTCTCGGGACGGTCGTTGGACAGGATGATCTCGACCCCGAGGTGGTCAGCGAGCTGCTCGATGGTCAACGAACCGCGGAACGTCGGTTCGACCCAGCAGACATACTCGGGGACTTGCTCTGCGCAGTCCGGGCACAGGTTCCCATCGCCGTAGGGGGTTGTCTCGACGCACGGTCCGGCGTCGGCCTGGCACAGCGTCGTGCGCTGGACGTGGCGCAGGTGGACGACACCGGAGCCCAGCACGAACTCATGCGCCAAATCCCAAGCCAGGGTCGCGCGCAGGACCGCATCCCGCGTGAGCGGAGTGGGCCGCTTCGAGCGGCCTCCTACTCCTCGCTGCCGTACCACCAGTCGTCCACGTCCTCGGCGCTCATCCCGATGGCCCCCTTGTTCTTCTCGAGCGACTCCTCGAGGAACGCGAGGCCGCCGAGCACCTCGTCGTACTCGTCGCCGTCTAGATAGACCGCTTGGCCGAGGCCCTCGTCAGCGTCGGCCACCATCTCGGCCAGTTCGACCGGTCCCGAGTCGTCCAGCGCCTCAGCGACCTCGATCCTGAGGTTCTGGAGGGCGGTTGCCGGCAGCACGCCAGCTGCGACAGCGTGGACCACGGCCTTGACGCCGCCTTCGGGGGTCCGGGCTCGGCGGATCTTGGTCAGAGCGGGAGGGGTGCGTTTGCTCGAGGCTTCCATGGCGCCAGGATACCTCCAACCTGCTCTCAGAGGCTAGAGCCCTCGCGCAGAACAGGGGCCGTTAGCGAGGGTGCCGCGGGGGCGTGACATGAGGGCGACGTGCGGGGAACTCCCAGGCTTGAGGTTGGCCTTGAGCCGAACGGTCCTCCACACCAGGAGGTCGGGGCGCTCGACCTGGCGGAGGAGGCTCGCGGGGATCGTCCCATAGGCCCTCCAGCCATCCTCCGCTTGCACGGTCATCTTCCATCGCCACCCGTACTTCGTGTTGACATCCTGAACGCTCTCCACGCGCGCTGTGAACTCGTGAACGCCTGTCGGCGCAGCGATGGACTCCTCGCGACGGCGCTGCTCGAGCTTCCGCTCGCGCTCCTCGCGTTCGCGTTGGCGCCCGCGCGCGGCCATCGCCTGCTTGCCGTAGGCCGACGGCGCGTAGAACCGCCTGCGCCCACGCCACCTCACAGGGCCCTCCGCACGCGGCGCCAGTACTTCGCGCTGCTCCACTTGGCCCACCGCACACCATGGGTACTGCGTAGGCCCTGGGCAAAGCCCACGGCGAGCTCCCGGGTAGGCATCGCTGCAAGGACTTCTCCGTCCCGTTCGACCACCCACAGGCTCGGTGGTAGCCGGTCGTGGTTCATGCGAGGCCCAGTCCTTCGAGGGTGAGGTCGACGCGGAGGGGCTCGTCGATGGGCTCTCCGAGGAGGAGGGTCAGGGCCTCCTCGACGGCCGCTGAGCGAGGGACGAGCCTGCGCTCAAGGGGGTCGGCGTAGACGCGACCGCGCGCCTTCTTAGTGCGCGCCGGCACGGCCGCCACCTGCTCCCCGTTGGCCAGGACCCGGAGGATCACGTCGGCTTCGGGGTAGAGCCTCTGGACCCTGGGGCTCACCGCGGGGTCGAGGTGGATCGAGAACGACATGTCCGCCAGCTTCGCCATGAGAGGCACGATCACGTCGGGGGGCGCCACAGTGTGGCTCGGGCGCTGGAGCGCCCGGTTCGCGGCGACCACCCGGCGGGTGGTCTCCCGCTGGCTCTCCCCGTGGCGGGCGCCGAAGGCCTCGATGGCCTCGCGGGCCTCGAGCTGCAGGTCTGCGGTGCTTCTCATGGTGAGATCCTACCAGACGCCCCGGGGTCACACGGAGGCGAAGGCGTCCACCCAGAGGGGCCGGGGCTTCCCCTCCACGAAAACCTGGACGAACGGGCGCCCATCCCGCAGTTCGACAGGGCCGCACATGGACAGGATCCCCCGCTTCCCCTCGACCCGGGCTCGCTTGATCGTGCGATCCGCGTCTGGGCGCATGACTGCCCCCCAGACCGGGTGGGCCCGGAGGAGGTCGGCGGCCGACATGCGCCCAGCGTCCGCCTGGTCCTGGGCCTCCCGGGAGCGGCGCTCCAGCTCGGCGAGGTCCGCCTCGTCGTCCCAGTCCACCTGGTGGCTCAGGTCGGCGAGCAGCCCCGCAACCGGGCGCACGACCCGGACGACTCGGGCTGCGCCCCAGGGCATGCTGTGGGCGCGGACGCGGCGCACGAGCACCGGAACCGTCCACTTGGCCCCGGGTGAGATCGCCTGGCCGATGGTCGGTAGGAGCCCCTGGTCTTCGATATGCCGGTCCAGCTCCTCGGGGATGCCGAAGCTCGCGAGGGGCATCGGGGTATCGCGATGCCAGCCGTCGGACACGGCGGTCTCCGCGGCTTCCTTGCCGACGCGCGGTGGGCGTTCGCCCACCTCCACGTCGATAGCCCGCTCGAGCGCCTCAACGAGAGAGGCGATTCCGCGGACCCGGAACACCTTGTCGATGTGGGGAAGCCGCACGTCCACACGGTAGCCCCCCAGCTCGGGCTTCACTGCCGTGAACCCTACGGCCCCCAGACTGCCGAGCAGCTTGCGGCGTGCCTTCACGGCGCGGTGAGGCTGCATCCCTGCAGGGGCCCACCAGGCCTCCGGCAGCGGGACCCCGAGCACCCGGCACAAGGCCGGGCGCCTGTCCTCGGGCACACCTCCGAGGACCCCACTGGCGTCGCGGTGGTAGGGGACGAGCAAGCGATCCCAGACGACCGCCCGGGAGGGGATCGGTGTGCCCGCAGGAGCACGGTAGGTCTTGGCCGGCGCGAACTCCGACAACCTCCCGACGACAGGGAGCGGGGGGAGAGCGGCGACGTCTGCTAGCGCCATGCGGTCCTCAGGAGGGGTCGGCGCTTGCCAGCCGCCTTCCCATGGGCGCGGGAGCTGCACCGAGCGCGGGACAGAGATCACGACGACGTCACACCGCACAGCGCACCTCCCCCCGGGTGTTGCGCCGCCAGGCCTCCGCCGCGCAGAGGAGCAAGAAGGCGTGCTCGCCGCCGAACGCCTCGGATGCCGCGGCGAACAGCGGCGAGAGGGGCCCGTCGCACAGGCCGTAGGCCTCGTCGAAGACGGGGACGGCGTCGCGCCCTCGCGTCGCGGCTCCCCCTACCTCCATGCTCGTGCCGCCGAGGACCACGTTGACCTCGACGGTCTCCCGCGAGCCCTCCGAGCTCCAGTTGTTGAGGTAGAGCTCGAGTTCCCTCTCCCAGGTGCATGTCTCCTCAAGGGCTCTAGCGACCGTCGCCAGGTGCTCCGGCGATGTGTCGGGGGTGGCCTCGAGCTGCTCGCCCATGTAGACGAGCCACTGCTTTGCTTGGTCTGTGTTCACGGTCATTCTCCTGCGCTCTGGTGGGTTCGTGGTTTCCTGCGAAAGGCTCTTTGCGCTGCGCGTATGCCCTCTCCGCGGTTGCGGGGAGTCGGTGTTACGAGCCACGCATCCTCAGCATCGCGCCGCGCGACTTCGACTTGCCCGCGCTGCGGCGGGATCGTGGCGGGTGGCATCCCTGTCCGAAGCAGCCGGATCAGGTCGCGGGGCGTAGCTTCGCCTCCAGCCGCAGCCAAGGCCGACGGGATCTCCTCTCGCAGCAGCGGAACAATGTCCGCGCGCTTGAGAAAGGTGCCCGCCACATCCCAGTACTCGGCGAGGGCCTCCGCCAGGCGCTCCTCGACGAACGCCCCGGCCCATATGGAGCTGGCCGCGGTGTATTCCAGAACTGCGCGGCGACCCGGATCTTCCGCAAGCCGTTGCGCCAAGAGGGCCCCCGTCATAGCGCGAGCCACGGGGTCTTGCGCGTAGAGGCGGATCGGCCCTGTGACGAGGGACAGCGCCCCGCAGCGGGGACACCACTCGGCCTTCTCGTGGCCCGCGTACGGATAGGTGACTGAGTCCCACTGTCGCCAGGGGTGTTGCTCGTCGTGGGACGGGCACGCTGAGATTGCCGTTGTCCAGTGGGCCACGTCGTCGTGGCTCCACATATAGAAGGACTCCGGGATAAGTGTTTCGGTCATGGTGTGGTCTCCAGCCCCTGAGGTTGACTTGGCGCGTCGGGGCTCCGCGTCAAGTGGTCAAATCTTCGGGATCATCGGCGGTCAGGTTTTCCCCACCGGGTCAGCTTGGGGCGACGTGTCATGGCTGGTCTACCTCCCGGGCCCAGCGCAAGATCCGATCCAGCTCCACCCGGGCTCGCGCCGTCGCCTCGATGGTTTTGTGGGAGCCCCGGATCGCGACGTTCTGCACAGGCTCCGACAGGCGGTAGCCCGAGCGCCGCCCGAACTGGTGGACGTTCACCCCGTAGTCGACGGGAGGGGCCGGCCGGATCCGCCGCTGCATCCGGTGGAGGACGTACGACGGGTCGAAGGTGAGCAGCCCGATAGACCGGAAGTAAAACGCCCTCTCCGAGTCGTAGAGCTTCCACAGGAGCCTCAGGCACCAGTGGGCGCCGTAACTCTTGCCGATGCACACGAGGGTTTTCTCGGGCGACTGCACAACCTGGCGGTGGATCCGCCGGAAGTGCCGCAGGCCAGAGCCTCCGCGCCCGGTGACGAGCTGAGCAGACTCGAGGCCTGCGGCGGCGAGGGCACGGGGCACGAGTTCCGTCACGGCAGGCTCGCGCTTGCGCCGGCCACCGAACCCGTCGAGGGCCACAACGATCATGGTGACCCCTCCCCACGCAAGGTGTACTGGAGGTCTGCTACCGCCTCCCGGGTGGCCCGGTAGGAAAAGCCCTGGGAACGTAGGGCCGCGTGGTAGGCCTCATAAATCGCAGAGTTGAGAGTCACAGCACGCCCCTCGTGGCCGGCGACCTGGGCGATGTACACCTCGACCCCCCACTCGTTCTCGACGGGTCCGCGCACCTCGGGGTCGGGGAGGCTCCACAAGAACGTGGTCGCCTTCTCAACCTCCTGGGCCTCAGCGATCTGCTCGATCTTCGACCAGCTTGCGCGACCCTCTGCGTCGGGGTGCCCCCCCGCTTTCAGGACGCGCCACACGCAGGTGGTGCCGTACGGCACCGGCTCCTCTCCGTCCACGCTGACCCAGGCCACGCGCTTGAGGCCGGTGCGGCCGCAACGGCTGCAGGTGGACGCTTCGTCGTTGATCGCGACGATCTCAATGGTCTCAGCGGTCACTCTCCTCGCTCCTTTCGTAAGAACTGCTCGATGCTTTTCTCGATCTGGTCTACGGCGCTCGCCGGCACCATGTAGGTCTGCGGCGTGCCCTGGCGCTCGACGCGGCGGAGCGCCGTCACGGCTGCGAGGACCGTCCGCACGGCCTCGGCCTTGGGGTCACTCTGCGCGCGGATCTCTGCGGGGTCGATAAGGGCCCAAAGACGCTTGACGTCGAAGCATGTCCCCGACCGGCAACCCAACCGAGAGGCGCCCCAAAACACCCTGTCGGGAATCTCCTCTCGATCATACTTACGCAACGCGGGAATCTCGATTAGGGCTCGCGTCCAAACATACCGCCTGACCGCTTCGCGAAACGCGTCGCCGCGGAGCTGGCCGAAGTCAAACTCCACCGCTGGACCCAAGATCCGCCCCGAGGTATCCCATGCGACCTCGTGAGCCTCGGCGAAGCAAAGCAGACGATAGGGGGTGTCGCGCTGCCTTCGACGCACGGCGCCGCACTGCCGGCAATAGAAGTACCAGCGCACCCCCCTTGAGAACTTTTCCCAGTCGTGTACGTGATCGCTCATCGCCCACCCTCTCCATTCCGCGCCTGCGCCGGCGTGGCCTCGCGCCATGGGCCAGCCTCGACGCGGCCCCCGGCGATGCACAGGCGCCGTGTCGCCCCGCAGGTGCACGATTCCGACCCGTAGACGACTGCCCCCACCCTGGTGGTCAGCAGGTGGCCCGTGGGCCGGTGCTCGTGCTGGTCTTCGTGCGCGGCCTCCCACAAGTCGAAGGCGGCGAGGCCGCGGTCCGCGAGGACGGCTGCCCCCAGGGAGACCATGCGCTCGTGGCTGACCCGGTAAACCGCGTGCGGGTCGCCGGGCGCGGGGTAGCGCCAGGTGCCGTCGGGCCCGGGCTCGGGGTCGGCGCCGAGGAACTCCGCCGCCGCCGCGACGGCCTCATCGGGGTTTTCGACGGTGCGGGCGCGCCGGACGGTGCCGGCGTCGTCCACGTACTCGTAGGTGGTGGGATCGAGGGTCACGGCGCCACCTCCTTCTCCACCTGCGAGAGCAGCTCGAGCTGCAGGCGCTCGACCTCGTCCCAGTCGAGGGACAGGAGCACCGCGAGCCGGTGGAGCGCGGTCAGGGCGACCTGTGTCGCCTCGACCTTGGGGTCGCTTTGCGGGCGCGCCGCGTCAACGATCCCCGCGCGGACGAGCGTGTCCAAATCGCGAAGGGTCCCGCAGCCCTCCGACAGTCGGACGCAGGCGCCTACCTTGTGGCCGAGGTGGTCGCGGATCTCCGAGGGCGAATAGCCACCCTCCCACCGCCCCTTGGATGCTTCATCGAGGAGGGCGCCCTCCACGTAGTCGCGGAAGCCCGGGTCCTCGAGGGCCTCGAGGCTGTCCTCGACGTCGGCGCCGAAGATCGCCGTGGCGACCTCAGCGGCGATCTCGAGCTTGGCCCTGTGGGTCAAGCTCGAAAAGGGCGCCTCGTCGAAGGGCTCGCCCGTGACGAGAGCGCCGCAGGTGGCGCAGTAGGGGGCACGCCCTGGAGCGCGCGGCGACGTCCAACGGTGGGGGTGGGTGTCCTGATTGTCCATGGTGTTTCTCCTGCCCCTGAGGTTGCGCCGGCGCGTCGGGGCTACGCGCGGGCTGTGGTGAGACGGTGGACGCGCCGAGGTATTCAGCGCGCCTTGAGGATCTGGAGGATAGCGTGGCGCAGCTCGCCCCGCAGCTGGCGGGGGCCGTCGCGGAGGGCCCGGTCGAGCACGGCCTCGCGCATCGCGGGGTCGAGATCGACGAATCGGGTGTACGTGCGGATCTCCTCGGGGCCGTCGCCCGGGAGCCGGTGGGGGTCCCAGTCCACCTGGCCGACCGTGCCGCAACGCCTGCACGCGCAGGTGTGGACGCGACGAGAGCTGATCCCGACGGTCCGCGCGAGCATGATCCACCGGTGGTCGTCGTCGGAGCGCCCGCAGGCGCCGGGCACCGGGGGGTGGGCGACGTGGACGCCGGACGCGGAGAGGCGCCGGGCGCCGCGGCGCGTCGCGATCCAGGCCTCCAGCTCGACCTCGACCTGGAGCGAGCGCCCGGCCTCGGCCGCGGCGACGCCCAGGCGCACGCCGTAGGCCTGGGCCCGGGCCTCCCGACGGGCGACCTCAGCGAGCAGCCCCTCGAGCTGGGCGACGCTCGCGAGGCCGCCGGGGTCGAGGGACACCGCCCACGTCGTACCCCCCTCGTACGCCCAGGCCTCGGGGCGCACGAGGACGCCCTCGGCGAGCGGCACGCCGCCGCCCAGGGCTGCCACGTCGGCCGGCCGAGCGCCGGCGGCGAGCGCCCGGGCGGCGGCCTCGGCCGCGCGCTCGAGGTCTGCGCCCCTCTGAGGGGGGTCGTAGATCGCGGGGAGCAGCCGGAACGGGGGCGTCCCGGCGCGCTCTAGCAGGGCGGCCACGCGCCACAGGGCGGCGTGGGTGTCCGGGGTGTCGGGGGTCGTGCTCCTGGTGCGCATGGCGTACTCCAGCCCCTGTCTCTACCGCGCGCGTCGGGGCTCCGCGCGCGGGAACGCTACTCGGCGCGGGCATCCTCCACGGCCTCGCGGAGGGCCTCGGCGACCTCCGCGCTCCACTCGGAGCGCCGGGGCCCCGCGGGGGCCCACTCGAGGGCGCCGTCCGCGTAGAGGTCGACGGCGCCGAGGACAGTGGAGGCCTCGGGCAGCCTCCCGCTGTCGTCGGCCTGCTCGGCCGGCACGGCGAGCAGGCGCACCCCCCCGTCCACCTGGGCGATGGCGACGATGGCGACGTCCTCGGCATCGTCCTCCCCGTCCTCCTCATCCTCCTCGTCGAGCCGGTAGAGCACCTCCGTCAGGAGGTCCCCGGCCAGCAGGGCCTCCGCCGCCTCGCGCGGGCCCACGTCCTCGGCGAGGACGTAGGCCTCGACCCGGCCCAGGGCCTCGCGGGCGACCGCGGCCTGGTCGCCCTCGTCTAGATCTGAGTACGCCGTGTAGCTCCGGCGCGTGTGCCGCCCGTGCGGGCACGTGTCCGTCTGGGTGCGGGAGATCGTCCCGCACCGCGCGCAGACCTCGTCGATCTGGAGGCGCGTGCCCCCAAGACCCCAAACACCGGGGTTTTCGCGGCAGCCCCGCACGACGGAGTGCGGGGAGGACCACTGGTGGTCCTCGTGCTCCTCCCCGCAGGGGCCCGGTGCCGGCGGATGGATCGTGCGCGAGGCCTCCCCGCGTACGGCCTCGGCCCCGCCGCGGGCGGAGGCCACCCAACAGGTCACCTCCACCCAGTAGACCTGGGTGGAGGTGACGTCGTCAAGCGCGTCGACGACCTCGTCGGCCGCGTCGTCGGCGGCCGCCTGCACGAGGGCCTCGAGGGCCGCGCGGTCAGCGGGCTCCCCCTCGAGCTGGAGGGGGACCCCCTCGACGTCGTCGCGCGCCCAGAGGGCGCGCAGGGCGACGTCGTCGCCCACGACGACGCCGTCCACGAGGGCGGCGATGTCCTCCGGGGGGGCTCCGAGGGCGAGTAGGTCGGAGGCCGCGTCGGCCAGCGGCTGAGGGTCCCCTCGCAGCCCGGTCAGGGCTGCGAGGGCGTCGCGGGCGTCGTCCGCGTCCAGGGCGGTGCGGGCGGCCCGGGCCACCCGGAGG
>JALWOP010000351.1 GCA_027083445.1 Planctomycetota bacterium
CGGCGGGGCTGGCGGGGTCGCTGTACCAGGCCTGGACGATGCGGGTCAGGCCTGGTTTCCAAGGGGCGGGGCCGTGGGCGAGCTGGCCCTGGGTCATGTCGACCTTGACCGTGCCGTAGCCGTTCTCGTCGAGTTGCACCGGATCGCCAATCGGAATCAGGCCGTGAATGCCCCCCGAGACGCAGAGCACCCCGCTGCCCATGGGGCGCTGCACCTCGCTTGTTCCGTAGAAAAAGAAAGCCGGCTCCCCGGGGACGCCATCCTCCATGCTGATGCTGAGATCGTTGTTGCCGACGCTGATGGGACCGTCGAGCTCGAGGCTGGCCGCCTTGCCGGTGGAGTTGGGGGCCGACCAACAGATGCGCTCCCCGTCCCCGGCAAAGCCCTTGAAGATGCGCACGCGGCCGGCCCATATCCCTCCGGCTCGGAAGTAGCGATCGTTCCCGTGGGCCCACTCCGAGATGCCGTCCCCGTCCATGTCCCCCATCAAGGCTCCCTGCCAACCGGGGTACTCGCGCCAGAGCATCGTGCCGGTACGACCCGAGAAGACGGCCGTGTTCCCGTTCGCCGCAAGATTGATTTCTGGGTAGTAGGTGTCAAAGGTCCTCCAACCCCGGGTCAAGAGATCGCCGACTCCATCCCCGTTGACATCCTGGCCCCCATCGAGCCACCAGAAGGGGCAGCCCGCCGGGGATTCGGCCTGGGAGACTGGGCCGAGGATCAACTGCTTCAGGAAATGGCCGTCCTTCCCGGAAAAGAAACGGATCCAACCACTGCGCTCTGGGATGGCCGGTGTACCGCTACAGTCATAGTGAAAGACCGCACTGGCCGCAAAATCCTCGATCCCGTCCCCGTCGAGATCACCCATACCCGCTACGCCCCGTCCCATGTGCGCCCAGAAGCCCTGATCCGGTGGTTCAATGGCGTAGAGCAGAGACCCGGTCTTGCCCGAAAAGGCACTGACAGAATAAGGGTAATTAATGGGGGTACCCACGACATAATCGTTGTGTCCATCCCCATCCATATCGCCAATGCATGCCACTGACTTTGCGGGCAGGAAATGGCTGCGGATCAAATGTCCGTCGGGTCCACCGATAACCCAAAGTTCTCCTTCATATCGCCACCCAGTAGCAAAATCGTCATAACCGTCACCATCCACGTCACCGAGGGGCGCGATGTAGTTACCGAACCACTTCTCCGAGTACTTCGATCCACTGATATACACGATCAGGTCCCCCGTCGCCCCACTCCAAACCCAAACCTCGCCGTCAACATTCAGATAACCGCTAAGCTGACTGCCAGTGCAGTAATCCGGCACGCCGTCGCCGTCAAAATCCCCGATCCCCTTGACGATCCACCAACCGATTTGGTGATGGACAGGAGCGGTGTGCTCCCGAATGATCTCCCCACTCGCTCCATCCACGACCAGCACGAACCCACCGTGCGGACCATGGCGATCCGCTCCCACTACGAAATCCAGGGTACCGTCCCCGGTCAGATCCCCCACGGGGGCCACGGAGTTCACTCCGTTCCCAATCACGCGGCCCACCACCTCCATCAGTTGCTCCTGGGGCAAAGCCGGGGCAGAGAGCCACACGAGAACCATTACAATCGCACGTTCTTGCATCTTCGCTATCTGCATATCCGTCACCTCACTCCTTTCCGTACATCCGGATCCCGCCACTCAAGTCCGAGACCAATAACTTCTTCTCCCCCCATCGAGGGTCGTAATCGCCAGTCCCTGACATTCTCCGGGTGTCTGGACCAAGCCATGGTCCACCAGGATGTCCCCTCCCAAGACCTGCTTGGGATCAAACTGCAAGACTTGGAATCCCGCCCGCCTCTGGGCCAGGTAGAGCATCGCCGTATCACCACTTTCGTAATCGACTGCTATGTCGAAGAGGGGGCTGAGCAGCCCGTCGGCGGAGGACGTCGCTCGAATGGGAATGGATGGCCTCATGCGACCGGTGGATACCTCAGAATGCGAACGCAGGAGAGAGTTCCACGATAGCAGGAGATCTCGCGAGGGGGCAAGGATTCACTCGATTGCAGTGGGTAGTGCAATGCGGGCTGCCCTGATTGAAACAGCGCCCTGCGCCGCCTTTCAAGGGGCGCAGGGCAGGGTCGAGAGAGAGTGCCTCCTTGGGTTGCTAGGGCACGAAGGTGATGCGGTAGGCGTCGGTCAGGCCGAAGCCGGCGGGGCTGGCGGGGTCGCTGTACCAGGCCTGGACGATGCGGGTCAGGCCCGCTTTCCAGGGGGCGGGGCCGTGGGCCAGTTGGCCCTCGGTCATGTCGACCTTGACCGTGCCGTAGCCGTTCTCGTCGAGTTGCACCGGGTCGCCGATCGGGATCAGGCCGTGGATGCCCCCCGAGACACAGAGCACCCCGCTGCCCATGGGGCGCTGCACCTCGCTTGTTCCGTAGAAGAAGAAGGCCGGCTCCCCGGGGACGCCATCCTCGATGCTGATGCTGAGGTCGTTGTTGCCGACGCTGATGGGACCGTCGAGCTCGAGGGTGGCCGCCTTGCCGGTGGAGTTGGGCGCCGACCAACAGATGCGCTCCCCATCCCCGGCAAAACCCTTGAAGATGCGCACGCGACCGGCGAGCAATCCTCCGGCTCGGAAGTAGTGATCATTCCCGTGCGCCCACTCTGATATGCCGTCCCCATCCATGTCCCCCATCAAGGCGCCCTGCCAGCCGGGGTACTCGCGCCAGAGCATCGTGCCGGTACGACCGGAGAACACGGCCGTGTTTCCGTTCGCCGCTAGATTGATTTCTGGGTAGTAGGTGTCGTAGGTCCTCCACCCACGGGTCAAGAGATCTCCGACTCCATCCCCGTTGACATCCTGGCCCCCATCCAGCCACCAGAAAGGGCAGCCCGCCGGGGATTCGGCCTGGGAGACTGGGCCGAGGATCAACTGCTTCAGGAAGTGGCCGTCCTTACCGGAAAAGAAACGGATCCAGCCGCTGCGCTCGGGGATAATCGAGACTCCGCTGCAGTCAAAGTGGAAAACCGCGCTGGCCGCAAAATCTCCGATACCATCTCCGTCGAGATCTCCCATCCCGGCTACACCACGGCCCATCCAGGCCCAGAATCCCTGGTCAGGAGCCTCGATGTGATAGAGCTCCAGACCCGTTTTTCCGGAAAATACCCTGACCGAAAGGGCATTCATGGGAGTACCGACGACGTAGTCGTTGTAGCCGTCCCCATCCACATCACCAAGACTTGCAGCCGACATATTGAACGAGTTCAAATAATGCCTGCGAATCAGATGCCCATCGGGACCACCGATAATCCAAAGCTCCGCTTCACTCCTCCATCCAGTAGCAAAATCGTCGTAACCGTCACCGTCCACATCGCCCAGGGGAGCAATGTAGTCGCCGAAAGTCCTTTCCGAGTACTTCGATCCGATGATATAGGTGAGCAGGTCACCCGTCGCCCCACTCCAGATCCAGACCTCTCCATCCGTATTCAGGTATCCACTGAGGTGGCTTCCCGTGCAGTAATCCGGTACGCCATCGCCGTCGAAATCGCCGATTCCCTTGACGATCCACCAACCGATCTGGTGGTGAGGGGGACCAGAGTGCTCTCGAATGAACTCTCCACTCGCACCATCGACGACCAGCACGAACCCACCGTGGGGCCCCTGCCTATCAGCCCCCACCACGAAATCCTGGATGCCGTCTCCGGTCAAGTCCCCCACGGGAGCCACGGAGTTCACGCCACCTCCAATCGTACGGCCGACCACCTCCATCAGTTGCTCCTGGGGAAAAGCCGGGGCAGAGAGCCACACGAGAGCCATTACAATCGCACGTTCTTGCATCTTCGCTATCTGCATCTCCGTCACCTCACTGCTTTCCGTACATCCTGATCCCGCCACTCAAGTCCGAGACCAATAACTTCTTCTCCCCTCCCTCGAGGGTCGTGAGCGCCACGCCCTGGCACTCACCGGGTGTCTGGACCAAGCCATGGTCCACCAGGATATCCCCTCCCAATACCTGCTTGGGATCAAACTGCAAGACTTGGAATCCCGCCCGCCTCTGGGCCAGGTAGAGCATCGCGGTATCTCCATTGCCGTAATCGACCGCTATGTCGAAAAGTGGGTTCGGCAATCCGTCGAAGGTGGGATCGACCGTATTCCAAGTGGCTAGGGGCGAGGCCCCGATGTTCATGGTGGGATCGGTCAAGCTCAAGATCGAGGTGATGTCGTAGATGTAGAGGTGACCGGCTACGTCCGCAGCGATCAGATAGACGGTATTGTCGATGGTCACCGACTCCACCACAAGGCAAGAGCTGCGGGGACCACCGGCTACGGGACCATCGGGGAAGATCAGGCGGCTTAGGGTGGTGTTACCCGGTACACCATTCTCGGTCGTCGTGACGGGGACGTAGTTCCCGTTCGTGTCGGTCGTGATCTCCCAGAATTGCACCAGCCCGTGGCCGAACCAGTCACGGAGGATCGAGCCCGTAGGGGGAAGCCATGTGTCAAGCCCCTCTATGGACCAATTGCAACTGCTTGGCTTCCAGTGGGTCTGGAAGATATTCCAGTCTGGGTTTGCCGCCAGGCGCCGGCAGGGGACGGCCAGGACGTAGTGGCCCCAATCTGTGCCCTTGGGGACTTCGATCAGGATGGGATTGTTGGAGCCGATCAATGAGATGTCATCGTCGTGACAGACCTTATGGTTCCACCAGTTTTCCTCCCACAGGTTACCTGAGACCATCCAGTTGAACTCGGGATGGGTGACGAGGCGGATGACGTGAGAGAGGTCACCGACGCTGATGTCGTCGCCGTTCCCCACGTTATTCGTTGTGATGTACGTCTCCAGATCCGTCCGCCAGAACCATGCCACTCCCTCCGCTGTCTGGATGTGTGCCCCAACCATCGGCTTGTTGGGCGTATTGAGGTCCTTCAACCGCGAGAGGAGGTCGAGCGACTCGTAGTAAACTCGGCCGGGGTTGTTGAAACGGTCGTTGGGCGGCTCCAGGTAGTACCACTCACTACGCGCGATGTTGTCCACCGTGCGGTAGGAGTTGTCCGTCACTCCGCTGTACTTGGCGTAGAGCCAGCGCTTGTCTCCGTTCGCATTCTTCCCGCCCGAGGTCAAGACTAGCTCCTGCTCCTCGACGATCGTGGCTGACTCAGGGTGGGTCCAGAGAAGCCCCTCCGGACCCCGAGTGTCGGAGGTACTGCCGGCCGGGGGGTTGTAGAGGGATTTCAGGTTCCAGGCTCCGCTCGCCTGGTCTTGCTCGATGACGAACATCCCCGAGTTGGGCGTTTCCCCATCGTTCCCAGCCGTCATCACCAGGTCGGGATGGTCCGGAGGAGTCCCCACCGAGAAGCAGAGCTTGCCCACGATCCAGTTGCTGCCCCTCTGGAATGTCTGCGTATTGTTCCCCCCCTGCACGTCAAGCAACGCCAGCCCCATCCCTCGGTCTTTCATGTTGGGGGCCGGGTCCGCATCGAACTGATAGAAGAACTTGATCTGCCCCGGCAGGAGCTCCTGGGTCGCCGATGCGCAGACGTTCTCGCCGCCGCCGTCCAACTGGCCCACCTTGGTCCAGGTGAAAGCGCCAGTCGCCGCGTCCCAGTCCACCTTGAAGACCTGCGTGTCCCGCTTCACCGGGACCTCGTCCACCGGCCCCCCTCCCCACATGAGGTCGGCGTCATAGGAACAGGCATCCGCCCTGGTGTCGCTGTAGTCGCGAATGAAGAAGGTGAAGGAGTTGCCCACCACCACATAGGGCCCCTGGGGATCGTCGACCACCCGGATGGTACGCGCACAGGAAGCCGCGTTCTGGTTCGGGTCCGCCCCCACCACGTGGGTGAAGAGCAGCGAGGTGGCCTTGCCGTTACTGGCTTGCAGGTCGAACTGCGTTCCGGCGTGGTACAGGATATCCTGAGCCGTGCCCCAGGGCTGATCCAGATCGAAGACCAGCCAGTAGAGGTGATCCACCGCCACATAAAGTTGGTGCGCCTGATGACCGGCGATCGTCGTGTCCAAGAGCGCCACGTCGGTGAAGAAGGGACGCTCCTCTCGAGTCACCTGGGAGAGGGAGGGCAGGTAGGAGCGCACCTGCTCCAGGATCAGGTTGCCGTAGAGGGACTGGGTCTTGCCCGCCGGAGGGGGTTTGGTCGCCTCATAGGCCGAGCCCGTCCCGAAGATCGGACCCCAACTCTTGTTCTTCTGCAGGCCGCCGCCCGTGTCGGTGAAGCGCACCCGCATCAGGCCGTCGTGGCCCATCGCCAGATAGACATCGGTCTGGGTCGCCGAGCGCTGGTCCACCGCGAGCGCCATCGCCAGCGAACCCCCGTATTGCTTGGCCACCGGCGGCGGCGCCGAACTGTGGCTGCTGATCTTGACATCCATCACCGCCGCGAGCTCATGGCCGGTCTCTCCGGAAAGAGCCTTCTGGCTGCCGCGCGGCGTTGAGGTCGTAGACCCGCAGGCGCGACTCGTCCTTCTTGGCAAAGCACGCCAAGAGGTAGTCGGTGCCGTTCACCGTCATGAAACCGACGTCCGTGCACCAGCGCCGCCCCTTCTGGGTAGCCGGATTGGTGTTGCCCGAGTCGTCGATGCGCCAGGCGGGGTTGGCGGCGCTGGGGGTCGTGTCCGCCGCCACCATCCAGAGCCCGTCACGGCCACCGGCGACGTAGATCAGGTCATTCGCCCCATCGACAGGGGGATCGGCCGCCAGGGGATCGAGTGCCATGCGCGACGCCAGCACTCCCATCGAGCTCAGCTTGAACTTCTTGTGACCGGTCGTGGTCTTGAACTCCGCATCGGTATAGACGCCGTTTTGGAAGACCTCAAACACCGCCAAGGCGCCTCCCTCCGCCTGGTAGACCCAATGGCCCGAAGGGGTGCAAACCATCGTCCGCGGACGGGACTCCGGCGCCGTCGCCTCGAGCTTGGTCAGGGGCACCGGCTCAACGGGATTCTGGGGAGCCCGGGACTCCGCCAGGGAAGCCAGGGTCACCAAACACAGGAAGGAAGGAAGGAAGGAAGGAAGGAAGGAAGGGTCATTTGCGAACTCCTTGGTTTCTCTCGTCCAGCGAACGAACGAGCCGCTTCGACGCTAGCACGCTCTCCGGAAATCCCGCAAGTCTCTTTTGGGCCTAGGCGAGAGCGGGTGAGGAGGCTTCGGAGGAAAATACGGAGGCCGGCGGGCCTTCACGGTGCGGGAATCAATCGCAGGGGACGAAGCCCGCGCCGGGGCACTCCCCGCGCTCCGCCCGGCGTTGCAGTAGCCCCTCTCCCACGCGCTTGCGATAGCCGAAGTGGCGCAGGACCTTCCACACGATCGGGGGAGCCTCCTCCTCGACCCGCAGGCAACGCTTACGATGGGGGACGGCCGCGACCCCGGGTAGAGAGGGCAAGAGCGCCTCGCACCCCGAACGACGCAGGGCCTCCGAAAAGGCGAGCCACCCCGGGGAAATCCCTCGACAAAGGAAGAAACCGTCCTGACCCTGGGGCTGGTAGAGGGGCATCAGGATCAAGCCGCTCTGGGGCGAGCGAATCGGGCCGTGGCGATCGTAGGCGAGCAGGCGCCCCACTTCGATCGGGTCGAAGTTGGCAAAGCCCGGCAGCATGTGGAAATCATCGCCCTCCCCGATGCGATGCACGTGCACGATCTCGAGCAGAGGCGGTACCTCTCCGGCGGCCTTGCGTAGCAGGACGCGCCCCGCCTGGGCGCAGGGATGCTCCGCGCTGAGCGCACCCGAACCCACGAGAAAGAGCCACAGGGCCGCTTCCAGCCGACCCTGGGCATTGGGAGAGGTGTGCTGCCCCCCCTCGACCACCAGGGCGGGGGAACCCCGATCGGCCAGGTAGGAAAGCAAGGGCCCATTGATGCCCTCCTCGAGCCCCATCACCAGGGGAATCGGCAGAGCGCGGGCCAGGGAGCGGTTCTGCAGCGTGTCGGCGGAGAGGGCAAAGGGTGCCCCACCGCCGCTGGTCGTATGCAGATCGAGCAGGATCGGCTCCCCCGGCCAATCCTCGATCTCCCGTCGGATCGCGGCCAGGAGTTCGCGCTGCTCACGTCCCTCGACGTCGTCCTCTTCGGGGCTCCTCTTGGAGAGTCGGGTGAGTTCCGCCTCGCTCCAAACCCGGTTGAGATCCCGGCACAGGAAACGCTCACCGGCGCGCAGGGCGGCGCGATTGCCGCTCAGGGCGACGACCCGCCCGGCGAGTGGGATCGCCTGGGCCTGGAGGATCTCGATCACCCGCCGTGCAGCACGGACTCCGGCGGGCTCGTTGCCGTGCATCCCGGCGGTGACCAGCATCAAGGGCCCAGGACAACCGCTGTCGTAGCGCCCCAGACAGCGGGGAACTTCGAATTCCACGGTCGTGGTGACCTTGGGGGAAAGGGTGGAACAGGGCTGCATCGCCCGCTGTTTAGCGCTCTCCGATGGGGGGGTCAACGAGCCCGAGGGCTGAAAGCCGCTGCAAGTGGGATCCGCTCATGCCTCCCGCAGGGCTCGTTCGAGCAGGTTGCGGGCGACCTCGAGGAAGTCGTGCTCGGTGACGATCCCCACCAGGTGCTCCCCATCCTCGACCACCGGCAGGCAGCCGACGCGGTGCTCCCGCATGAGACGCATCGCCTCGAGGGTGGTGGCTTCGGGGCGGATCGTGACCGGGTCCCGGCGCATCGCCTCCGAGACGGCCACCGCCTCACCGCCCCGGTGCTGGGCCAAAAGGCGCAGAAGCCCACGCTGGGTCAACAGACCGACCAGCCGCCCCTGGTCATCCTCGACCGGTACCCGTCGCAGGTGCTCCCAGTCCATGAGGGAGGCGGCGAGCTCGATCACGTCCTCGGGGTGGACCGAGAAGACATCGCGCGTCATCACCTGGGAAACGAAACGCAACCCCTTGAGCAGGTCGCGGTCATCGGGCTCATAGCGCGCCAGGGGCCAGGTATGGACCGGCTGCTCCTCGACCTGGTTCTTGTAGGCAGCGCTCGTCAGGGCTCGGTGACGACCGTCCGGTGTGCCCACCTCCCCCATCTCCCCCAGGGAGTCCAGCGCCCACTGGGCACCGGTCCGCCCGCGCTCGACACGCTCGGAGAGAACGCCCACATAGCGATCGATGTCCTCCGTGGCGAGCCCCTTGGCGCGCATACCCTGCTCGGCCAGGGGAAGGAGGTGTTCGAGGATCAGCTCGCGAGCGGTCTGGCGCCGGCCCTGGATCCACTGAAACTGCGCTCCGAGGCCGTAGCGAGCGGCGTGCAGGAAGTTGTGCTTGGCATCCTCGAAGGACATCACCTGGCTCACGTCGCCGTACTCCTCCCCCAGGGCGACCATCAGCCCGAAATAGAAGGCGGCGCCGGCCATCATGTCGACGACGGTGGGGCCGGCGGGCAGGACACGGTTCTCGATGCGCAGGTGGGGAACACCATCGACGACCCCGTAGCAGGGCCGGTTCCAGCGATAGACCGTGCCGTTGTGTAGACACAGAGCCCGCAGCGGCGGCGTTTCACCGCGGTCGAGCATGTCCAGGGACGACTCACCCAACTCGGTGGCCAGCAGAGCGCGAAAACGAAGGGCGTCACTCTTGTAGATATCGAGCACACCGTCCCTGCACCAAGAGTCGCCGAAAGTGACCCGCTGCTGCTTGCCGCGCTCACGCAGGGTATCGCTGCGCACGTCCAGGGACTGGGCGAAGAGAGCCACGCGCGTTTCATGCCACAGCCGCCGCTGCAACAGCACGGGTGAGTTGACGGCGGAGGCCAGGACAGGCCCGGTCACGGCCTGGGCCAGGTTGTAAAGCTGGGCAAACTCCTCGGCGCCGACCTGGAAGTGAAGCTGGAAGCTGGTGTTGCAAGCTTCGAGCATCACGTTGTCGTGGGTGACCTGGAGCTCATCGAGCCCCTTGATCAGGGTCCGAAACTGCCCCCCCACCATCTCCTTCATGACCTTGTTGAAGGTGTGGTAGCGCGGCGTATCGACCATGTTTTCGAGGCACAGGTCGGAGAGGTGCAGGGTCGGCAGGATCCCGCACAGGAGCACCTTGGCCCCCTCCTCCCCCGCAGCCTCCCGGGCGGCCCGGACGAGCCGGACCATCTCGCGCTCCATGCTCCCCAGACAATCCCCCGCCAACTCGAGGGGCGCCAGGTTGGCCTCCAGATTGAACTCGGCCAACTCCGGAGTGAAGGCATCCTCCAGGCGAGCGAGTACCGCGGAGGCACGGGTCACGGGACCAAAGCCGTCATCGACCAGGAACATCTCCAGCTCGGCCCCGATGCGCCGCATGCCGGATTCGATGCGCCCCTCGGCGATCATGCGCTCCAGAGCACGCAGATCCTCGAGCAGTGCCTGGACGAAGGCGCGGAGTTCCTTCGACTCAGCGGGCTTGACGTCGTGTTGTCCCATGGAGGAGTTTCAATGTACCAGAGCGCGCAGGGCCCGTGCCTCAGCGCCTGCGGTTCCAAATGAGCACGAGCCCGAGGAGAGTCGAACTCACGAAGCCGAGCAAGGCAAAGGCATTCACTCCAAGGGCCCGTGGACCGGTCCCCGCGTCGAGCGCAATGGCGGTCCCCACGATGAGGGCCGAGGTGACGATGCCCAGGGTCAGACGGTCGCTGCCGCGCGCCAGGGCCTGGGAGAAGCGCTCGAGGTCGTTGAGGTCGACCTCGATCGGGAGTCGTCCCCGCCGCAGGACCCTTCGCAAGAGGGCCAGATCCCGGGGGAGCTCGGCCAGGGCACCCCGGCCGGCACTCCAGGCGCGCCCCAGGAGCGCCTGGGGGGAGTGCAGCTCGCCCAGGAGGTCCCGCAGAATCGGTTCGAGACGGGTGGCCATGACGAAATCGGGGTCGAGGCGTCGGCCCAGCCCATCGAGGGTGACGAAGACCTTGAGCAGCATGGCCACGTCCTCGGGCAGGATGAGGTCGTTGTCGCGCAGGACATCCTGGACATCCCTCAACATTGCGCCGACATCCAACTCCGCCAGGGGTAGGTCGTGGTATCGCTCGACGAAGGCGCGCACGTCGGTCTCGAGCCCGTCCAGGTCGACGTCGAGGGCTGCCGACCAGGTCGCGAGCACGCTGGTCGCGAGATCGACCCGGCCTTGTGCCGCTGCGGCGATCAGCTCGAGAACCTCTCGCCTCCGGCGCTCGGAGAGGCGACCGACCATGCCCGCATCGATCAGCCCCATGCGGCCGTCCTGGAGCAGGATCACATTGCCCGGGTGGGGATCGGCGTGATAGAAGCCGACGCGGAAGACCAGGTGCAGGATCGCATCGGCGCCGACGCGGGCCAGGTGACGCGCCAGGGCCCGATCGACATCTTCACCGACCAGCCAACTCCCCAGACTGGGTCCCATGAAGCGCTGCATGACCAGGAGGCGCTCCCCCGAGTAGCGTTCGATCACCCGCGGCAGGACGATCTCCGGCTCCCCGGCCAGGGCACTGCGTAGGCGTCCGAGGTGGCGTGCTTCCTCGCGCAGGTCCAGTTCGGCACGCAGACTGCGGGCGAGCTGGCGGCTGAGGGCCCGGGGGCGATAGCGCGCCAGCTCGGAGCCGCTCCTCTCGAGCCAGTCGGCGAAACGCGCCAGCCAGGTGAGATCGGCTTCGACCGCGGAGACGATCCCGGGACGGCGCACCTTGAGAACGACGGGACGGGCATCGACTCCTTGCGTGGCACTCGGCAGCTCGGCCGCATAGACCAGAGCGATCGAACCGCAGGCGATGGGTTCGCTCTCGAAGGAGGAGAAGATCTCAGAGGGATCCCCCCCCAGATCCTCGCGCAGTTGGGCTAGGGCCGACTCCCCATCGCCGTCGGCGACGTGTTCCTGGAGCCTCTCGAGAGCCTGAATCCACTCGGGCGGGAGCATGTCGCTGCGCCCGGCAAGGATTTGGCCCAGCTTGACGAAGGTGGGTCCGAGCTCCTCCAGCACGCGCACGAGTCGCTCGGGGGTCGAGAGTTCCTCGAGTTCCGCCATCCGCTCCACCTTGAGGGCGGTTCCGGCCCTGCGTAGAGCGCTGATGACTCCCAAGCGCTGGAGCACCTCCCCCAACCCGTGCCGCATGAAGACCTTGCTGATCTGGTGCAGGCGGGCGACATCCCGGGGGGCGTGGAGACTCTCGAGCAGCACCCCAAGAGCATGCCCGCTCCGGGCCATCAGGGCCATGCCCGGCCGCCCCTCCCCGCCGCTTTCATCGTTCCCCTGGCCCTGACGGTCGGCATCATGGCCCCATGCCCAAACGTCGACCCAGCCGGGGCTTCCACCGCCTCGAGGAAGACCAACTCGCGCGCCTGACCTTCCATGGAGCAGCGGGAGAGGTCACCGGATCCTGCTATCTCCTCGAGACGCGCCGGATGCGCCTCTTGATCGACTGTGGATTGATCCAAGGCTCACGCAAGGAGGAGCGGCGCAACGCGCGCCGCTTTCCCTTCGAGCCTGCCGGTCTGGATGGGGTCCTGTTGACCCACGCCCACATCGACCACTCCGGGCGCCTCCCCAAGTTGGTCCAGGATGGTTTCGGGGGCCCGATCCACACCACCCGGGGGAGCGCCGATCTGCTCGGGATCCTGCTACCCGACTCGGGACACATCCAGGAACAGGACGCCCTGGGGCTCACCCGCCGTCGCCTGCGGCGGGGTGAAAAACCGGTCGAGCCCCTCTACACCGTCCTGGATGCCCGCCGTTCCCTCGAGCAGGTGGAGCGCCACCCTTACCACGAGCCGGTCGAGGTCGGTCCGGGGGTAACGGTGCGCTTCCGGCCCGTCGGGCACATCTTGGGAGCCTCGTTCCTCGAGGTCGACATCGAGGAGGGAGGCACGACCCGGCGCATCGTCTTCTCCGGCGACGTGGGGCGTTCCCAGCCGATCCTCCTGCGCAAGCCGCAGCGGCCCGAACGCGCCGACCTCTTGCTGCTCGAATCGACCTACGGGGATCGGGACCACCGGCCCCTGGGCGAGACGCTGGCCGAGTTGGCACAGATCCTGGACGAGACCTCCGGCGGCAAGGGCAACGTCATCATCCCCGTTTTCGCCGTTGGACGGGCCCAGGAGATCCTGCTCTACCTGGCACGCCTCGAACGGGAAGGACGCCTGGCCCCCAGGCCGGTCTACCTCGACAGCCCCATGGCCATCTCGGTCGGCGATCTCTACGGCCGCCACCTCTCCAGCCTGGCCGGGGACCTCCGGGAGGAGCTGGCGCAGGGACTGGAGATGACTCCACGGATCTACCAGACCTGCCGCACCCCCGAGGAATCGATGGCCCTCAACGAACGCAGGGGCATCGTCATCCTGGCTGCGAGCGGCATGTGCAATGCGGGTCGCGTCGTCCACCACCTCAAGCACAACCTCTGGCATCCAAAGGCCCATGTGGTGCTGGTCGGCTTCCAGGCCGAGGGCACCGTCGGCCGCGCCCTGGTCGATGGAGCACGCAGGGTACGCATCCTGGGGGAGAGCATCGCCGTGCGGGCACGGATCCACACCGTGGGGGGCTTCTCCGCCCACGCGGGAAAGCAGGAGCTCATCGACTGGGCCGGACCCGTCCTGGACTCGGGAGCACGACTGGCCCTCGTCCACGGAGAGCGGGATCGGCGCGCCGCCCTGCGGGCCGCCCTCAGGGGGCGCGTAGGCGGTCCGATCTGGCTCCCCGAACGGGGAGCGGCCCTGCGCATTCCCCGGACAGGAGGAGCCCCGCTCCTCGAAGGCCGGGAACAGGGTCCGGGCTGACCGCCTCCCAGATACGATTCGAGTAAGAAAAGCCGTTTGCTCCTGCTTGCGCCTCACCCCTCGAGCCGAATAGCGTAACCCCACGCCATGCCTCGTCGCGTCCTCGTCACCCTCCTTGCCCTGCTGCTCCAGATCGGGATGCTCCCGATCGAAGCGGCCCGGGGTGGAGAAAGGTGGGGTGGGGAGAGCTGGAACAGGAGCATGGCCCAGACCTGCCGCACGGCGCAAAGGTCCGGCTCCTGCTGCTGTTGCGACGACGGTGGGGCGGAGATGACCCGCTCTACACCGGCCGCTTCCCAGGCATCGTGCTGCTCCTCCGGGAAGGAGCAGCACGATGCCTGGGGAGCG
>JALWOP010000352.1 GCA_027083445.1 Planctomycetota bacterium
AGGTGCTCCTGGCGCAGGGGGCCTGCGCCACCTCCGGCGACGCCTACCAGGCGGTCGAGATCGATGGGCGCCGCTACTCCCATGTGGTCGATCCACGAACCGGGCTTGGGGTTACCTCCGGCCAGGCGGCGACGGTGCTCGCCCCCTCCGGCATGCTGGCCGACGCCTGGGCCAGCGCCCTGTGCGTGTTGTCCCCCCAGGAGGGCCTGTCGTGCATCGAGGCGTTGCCGGGGGTGGAGGCACGAATCTGGAAAAACGGAGCGGGGCTCCCTTGCGACTCCAGCGGCTTCCTGGCGAGGATGACACCACAGTTCCATCCCTCCCATCCGTCCAACGACCATGACCCGATCGAATCAGCCTCGACCCACGCGCCGTGAAGTACTCGGCACCGCCACCTCCCTCACGGCAGCCGGCCTGGCCCCCTGGGCCTTGCACCCCTGGAGCACGGAGTCCGCCCTGGGTAGTCGGCGGGGGACGCGCGGGGAGATCCTGCGCATCGGGCTGGTCGGCTGCGGAGGGCGCGGGACGGGCGCTGCGGCGCAGGCGCTGCGGGCGGATCCGGACGTGGAGCTCGTCGCCATGGGAGATACCTTCAGCGACCACCTCGAAAACTCCCTGGCCACCCTGCGCGGTTTGGGGGACGTGACCGAGCGGGTCAAGGTCGATGATGCACACAAGTTCATCGGCTTCGACGCCTTCCAGAAGGTGATCGACTCCTGCGACGTGGTCTTGCTGACGACCTCTCCCCACTTCCGGCCCCAGCACGTCGAGTACGCGGTCGAGCAGGGGCGGCATCTGTTCGTCGAGAAGCCGGTCGGCACGGATGCTCCCAGCCTGCGGCGCATGCGCGCCGCCACGGAGGCGGCCGCGGAGAAGGGCCTCACCCTCGTCTCGGGCCTGTGCTACCGCTACCAGTTCGCCAAGCGGGCCACGATCGCGCGTATCCGTTCCGGCATGATCGGAAAGATCCGCACGATGCAGTGCACCTACAACACCGGTGAGCTGTGGCACCACCCGCGCAAGAGCGACTGGACCCCGATGGAGTACCAGATGCGCAACTGGCTCTACTTCACCTGGCTCTCGGGGGACCACATCGCCGAGCAGCACATCCACTCGCTGGACAAGCTCGCCTGGGCGATGGGCGATGTCTATCCGGTGCGTGCGACCTCCACCGGTGGCCGGATCAAGCGCACCGGCGAGGAGTATGGGAACATCTATGACCACTTCAACACGGTCTACGAGTGGGAGGATGGAACGGTGGGCTTCAGCTCCTGCCGCCAGATGAGCGGCTGCTCCACCAACGTCTCCGACCACGTCTACGGAACCGAAGGGGTGGCGCACATCCAGGGCCACCGCATCGAGACCGACTCGGGCGAGACCTGGCGCTACCGCCTCGATGCGCGCGACGTGCCCCACCTGCGCCGCGGCTCCAAGGACGACATGTACCAGAACGAACACGATGCCCTCTTCTGGTCGATCCGCAACGGTGAGGGGATCAACAACGGCGAGTACATGTGCAACTCGACCATGATGGCCCTGATGGGCCGCATGTCGGCCTATACCGGTCAGACGATCTCCTGGGAGGATGCCTGGAACTCGAACGAGAGCCTCGCTCCCGAGGCCTACGCTTGGGGCCCGGCCCCCGAGCGACCGGTTTCGATCCCGGGGGTGACCAAGTTCAGTTGAGGCCGGAAGCGGGCGGAAGGGGCCGCAGAGAACCGGCTGGAGTGGCCGGGATGTGGCTCCTGCTCCTGATCGGCCTGGTTTCGGCCCTCGAGGTCCATGCCCAGGAGTGGGGAGCTTGGCAGGTCATCGGGCCCTTCGATCACCCGGGAGGGGCCGACGAGATCGCCACTCCGGCTGGACCCGAGGATCCCCCCGGGGCCCCGGATGGGGAGCCGCGCCTTGCACGGACCTACCCGGGAAAGGGCGGCGCGCGGCTGAGTTGGAAGTCCCTGGGGGGAGCGGGGCTCCTCGATGTCGGGCCGATCGATCTGCGCGCCAGCTTGGATGCCCCGCCGGGGGTAGAGGCCTGGTCCGATCGGGCCGTCGCCTATCTGTATCGCGCGATCGATTGTGCGCGCCCGGTCGAACTCGCCGTGCGCACCGGTTCCGACGACGGCATGCGGCTGTGGCTGAACGGTGAGCTCCTGATCGATCGGGCGGTCCCCCGCGCCCTGAACACCGCCGACCACGCCCTCCTGCTGCGGCTGCACGAGGGTCGGAACCACCTTTGGGTCAAGGTGGCCAATGGAGGCGGGGCCTGGAAGTACCAGCTCAGTGGCTGGAGCCGAATCGGACAGGGAGCGATCGACCAGGCGATCGACCGCGGCGTACAGATGCTGCTGCGCAACCAGTTGCTCGACGGATCCTGGCCGGGACAGGAGCTCTGGGGAGATGGGCAGAGCGCCTATGCGGCCTACTGTCTGGTGAAGAGCGGGCTCGCTCCGACTCACCCCGCGCTGCGGCGCGCCCAGAGCTTCGTGCTCGAAGCTCCTCCCGCACCCACCACCTACGCCACCAGTTGCGAACTGCTCTTCCTGTGCGCCCTGAAGGATCCGGAGCTCGAGCCCGAGATCGAGCGGCGGGTCGACAACCTGCTCGACTGGCAGGACCACAACGGACTGTGGGCCTACCCCACCCATCCGGGCGGCGCCGTCTTGCCAACCGACCTTTCGAACACGCTCTACGCCGCCCTGGCCCTGCACGCCGCCTCGGAGAGCGGTGTGCGCGTGCCCGAGCGTGCCTGGACGCGCCTCCTGGGGGGAACGCTCTCCTGTTTCGAGGGGCTGGACAAACGGCGCGCCCCATCCTCGGGCGGCGGCCTGGGTCCACCGGCCGGCTTCTCCTACCGGGTGGGGGGAAAGCCGAGCGGGTCGATGACCACCGCCGGGGTGAGCGTGATCGAGATTTGCCGGCAGGGGCTGGGGGGGGACCTGCCGGCGAAGTACCGCGCCGAGGCGGCACGGGCCCGGCGCGCGGGGCTCGCCTGGCTGGCGACCCGGACCGGCTGGGACGGTAACCCCGGGGCGGGCACGGCTCATCACTACTTCTACATCTACGGGATGGAGCGGGTGGGCAGCCTGCTTGGATTGGAGCGCATCGGAGACCTGGAGTGGTATCCCGATGGGGCGGAGTGGCTCGTGCGCGCCCAGGATGGCAGCGGAAGCTGGGGCGGAGCGGAGAACACGATCGACACGATCCTGGCCCTGCTCTTCCTGCGGCGGGCCAGTGCACCCTCCACCGGCGGGCAGGTCGCCCCCAAGGGGGATCGTTGGAGCACCGAGGACCCCTCGGCGCAGGTGCGTATCGCCGTGGCGGGCGCGCCCGAGGCCACCCTTTGGGTGGTGGGCTTCGGTGACGGGGTGGCCGGGGCGGGGAGCAAGACGGGTGAGCGCCGGCCTCTGGTGCGCGCGACGCGCTTCTACGGACGGCTCCTGCCCGATGGCGAGACCCGCTCGCTGGGAGTGGTGGAGCCGGGTAAGGGCAGCGGCGCAGAGCGCCTGGCCCTGCGCTACCGCTTTCCCCGGGCCGGCCAGTGGGAGGTTTGGGCCGAGGTGGATCTGCCGCAGGATGGCCAGACGATCTCTGGGGAGGGAATCGTGACCCTGTGCTCCCCCCCCTTGCATCTGCGCATTGCCGACAGCCTCGACGCGGAGCAACTCGCCTACGCGGGCGAAGGCCGGCGCAACCTGCTACGCGGAGTCGAGTTCGAGGCGTCGGCCAGCAGCCAGAATGCGGCCGACGCCCCCGGGCGCGCCTTCGATGGACGCCAGGGGACCCACTGGGCCTGTGCGGGGGATGACGAGGCTCCTTTCCTGCGTCTGCGACTTCGGCGTCCCCTGCGCGCTCGCAGGCTTTCCCTCTCCCATGCCCAACCCCGGCGCTCCCACTCCTCCGATCCCCGGGTGGCGCGGCTGCGGGTCGTGATCAATGGGAGCGAGAGCTTCGAGCTCGACCTCGATCCCGATCCCATGCGCAAGAGCAGCCTCGATTTCGGTGAGCGGCTACGCATCCGAGAACTCGAGCTCGAAGTGCTCTCCCTGCGCGGCGCCGAGCTGGGTAGGGCCTCCGTGGGGCTGGCCGAGGTCGAGCTGCTCGATCCTTGAGGCCGGAGGGTCCAGGGGGGCGAGTGCTTCCCCGGCCCTGCCGCCTGCGCTACGGTCCTCTCGCCATGACGACCTCCGAGACGTCCCTGTTGCGTATCCAGGCCTTCAGCTTGCTCACCCTGGCGGCGATCGCCGTGGGGGCGGCGCTGCACTGGCTCACCCCGGTGATGGTGCCCTTCATGCTGGCCCTCTTCCTGACCGTGGTCCTGACGCCGCTGATCGAGATGCTCCACGAGCGGCTGCACCTGCCGCGGGTTCTGGCCCTGGTCCTGACCGGAGTCGTAGGGCTGGCGGGCGCGAGCCTGTTGGCCTTGCTCGTCGTCGATTCGGTGGGCCAACTGCGGGCGAGCGCCGACGGATACATCCGCGACCTCGAGGCCTTCCTTCAGGCCTGGTCCGCCCGTGTCGGGATCGATGCGTCGATCGAGGAGCTGGCTCCCAGTGCCGACGAGCTGCAGGCCTGGGCCGGAGCCCTGGCGAGCACCCTCATGGGCATCGTCTCCCAGGGGGTGCTCGTCATCATCTTCATGCTCTTTCTGGTCTCGGGGCGCTCCTACAGCGGGACCTTGGGAGAGGTGGAGCAGCGCATCAAGGGCTATGTGGTCACCAAGGGGATCGTCTCGAGCATCACCGGCGTAGCGACCTGGCTGATCCTCTGGTGGCTCGGCATCGAGATGGCGCCCGTTTTCGGCCTCTTCGCCTTCCTCTTGAACTTCATTCCCAGCGTGGGCTCGATCATCGGCACCCTGCTGCCCCTGCCGGTGCTGCTCATGGGGGGCGATTACTCGACCACGCAGCAGGTCCTGGCCATCGCGCTCCCCGGTCTGATGCAGGCCATCGTGGGCAACGTTCTCGAGCCGCGCATGCTTGGAGAGTCGATGAGCCTGCATCCGGTGACGATCCTCTTGGCCCTGATCTTCTGGGGCATGATCTGGGGTTTCGTGGGGACCCTCTTGGCGACGCCGGTGACCGCGATCGTGCGCATTCTGCTCGACAAGCTGCCCGAGACTCGGCCCCTGGCCGAGTTGATGGCCGGGCGGCTCGCGGGCGCGGAGGGCGATTCGGCGAGTTAGGATCGCACCGACGCGGCCATGGCGCGGTCGGGAGTCAGGGCGCGGGATCGATCAGGACCGCGGATCGATCAAAACCTTGGTGCAGCCCTCGCGGCGCTCATCGAAGAGGCGATAGGCGTCGATGACTCCCTCGAGCCCCACGCGGTGGGAGACGATCGCGCCCAGTCCCAGGGAACGTCCCGCCACCAGGGCCAAGGTCTGGTCCATCAGGCGGCGCGCCGGGCAGCGTCCGGCGCGGTAGGTGAGGTTCTTGTCGTAGGCTTCTCCGGGAGAGAAGGCCAGGTGGGCTTCGGTGTGGACACCCGCGGCCGCCAGGGTGCCGCCGGGACGCAACAGATCGAGGGCGAGGCGCGTCGCCCCGGGGCTGCCGACGCACTCGAGGGCGCAGTCGACCCCGGCTCCATCGGTTTCGTCCTCGATGCGCGTGCGGGTCGTGGGGCGGCGGTAGTCGAGGGGGATGGCGCCGAAACGGCGGGCCAGGTCGAGGCGCTCCTCGATCGAATCGAGGGCGTAGACCCGGGCCGCGCCCGCTTCCCGGGCAGCGATGCAGGCCATCAAACCGACGGGGCCGGCACCGATCACCGCCACCGTCGACTCGGGTTCGACCCCTCCAAGTTCGGCGACATAGGTGCCGGTCGAGAGGATGTCGCCGCTGAAAAGAGCCTCCACCGGATCGGCCGTGGCAGGGACGGGGAGCAGGGTCGTGTCGGCCAGGGGAACGCGCACGAGTTCGGCCTGGGCGCCGTGCAGACCGCGGCCGGACTCTCGCCAGCCGAAGAGCTCGCCGCGGGTGCAGCGGGCGGAGAGGCCGGCGCGGCAGAAGCGACAGCTTCCGCAACTGGTGCTGAAGGGGGCGACCACCCGCGTCCCCAGGGTCAAGGAGCGTACGCCGGATCCGATGGCGACGACGCGACCGAGGAACTCGTGGCCGAGGACCGTGCCGCGCTCGAGGCCCTGCTCGTGCCCCCGATAGGGGTGCAGGTCCGAGCCGCAGATCGCCGCCAGCTCGACGGCGACGATGGCGTCCTCGGGCTGGAGGATGCGCGGGTCGGGGAGTTCCTCGAGGGCCAGCTCGCGGATGCCGCGGAAGGTGATGGCTCGCATGGCATCAGGGTACCCAGCGGGGGCGGGGAGCGGGCGCTGACCCGCTCCGTCCCCTTGAACCCTCGGGTAGCGGGAGCGATTCTCCTCGTATGGATTCCTCCATTCCGGCCCCGCCGCGCCGGCCCTCGCTGGCTCCGCTCCTGTTTCTGGTCATCCTGGGGGTGCTCCTGTGGCGACAGGCACCGCGCACTCCCAAGCTGCACCTGGACGCCCAGCCCCGCACCGTGGCGGCCCGCGGAGAGCTGGCCCCCTTCGAACAGGCGACGATCGAGATCTTCGAACAGGCCAAGCGCAGTGTGGTGCACATCACCACGACCGAGCAGCGCCGCTACCGGACCCTGTGGGGGATGCAGTCGAAGGAGGTCGAAGCGGGCAGCGGCTCGGGCTTCCTCTGGGATGAGCGGGGCTTCGTGGTGACCAACTACCACGTGGTGCGCGGAGCCAAGACGGTCTTCGCACGCCTACAGGGAGGGGAGCTGGTGCAGGCCTTTCTCGTCGGCAGTGATCCGGATCACGACCTGGCGGTCCTGCGCATCGACCCGGGCTCGGCGGAACTCGGTCCGCTGCCCCTGGGAACCTCGGCGGACCTCCGCGTGGGACAGAGCGTCTTCGCCATCGGCAACCCCTTCGGACTCGACTGGACCTTGACCACCGGAGTCATCAGTGGCCTGGACCGTTCGATCCTGTCGGTGACCCAGACTCCGATCGACGGCGTGATCCAGACCGACGCCGCGATCAACCCGGGCAACTCCGGCGGTCCCCTGCTCGACAGTGCCGGACGCCTGATCGGGATCAACACCGCGATCTACAGCCCTTCGGGGGCCAGTGCCGGGATCGGCTTTGCGGTGCCGGTGGATACGATCAACGCCATCGTGCCGACCTTGATCGCCCGGGGCACGGCTCCGCGGCCGGGGCTCGGCGTCCTCCTGCTCCCCGACCGGCTGGCTCGGGCGGCGGGCATCGACGGGGTGGTGATCTCCCGTGTGCTTCCCGGGGGCGCGGGCGAACGCGCCGGCCTGCGTTCCCTGGTCGAGGGGAGCCGCGGCGTGGAGCAGGTCGACGTGATCCGCTCCATCGACGGTCGGCGTGTGCACGTGCAACAGGATCTCGTGCAGGCCTTGGCAGCCAAGCGGGTCGGCGATCGGGTCGAGGTCGAGGTGGTGCGTGAGGGGGGCGAGACGGCGCGTATCGAGGTGGAGCTCCAGGACGTCGGCTCCCATTGACCCCGGTGGGACCGCCACGGGGCGGCTGCACGGGGCGGCTGCGTCGCGGCATGGGCAGCGGGATTCGCGGGCCGAGAATGCGAGGATGGATCGGGGCTGGGCTAGGATGGGTCCTGCCAGCGTCCTCGAGGTGCCCCTTGCTCAAGACCCTTTTCCACACCCTTCTGCTCTTCGGTCTGGTCGCCTGCCGACCAGGCTCCACTGCTGACCCCTCCGTGAACTCCTCCGATGCGACACCTCCCCTCACCGAAAGACAACAGAACCCGGCGGCGAACTCCGCTTCAGAGGAAGGACGAGGGGAGAGCGAGGTGAAAGAGCCTGCAAACGCTCCCTCGCCGCCCAAGGAGGAGATCGCGACCCTGGGAGCGGGTTGCTACTGGTGCACCGAGGCGGTGCTCGAGCAACTCGACGGGGTGCTCGATGTGCAGTCGGGCTTCATGGGGGGACAGGTAGCCAACCCCAGCTACAAGGAGGTCTGCACGGGAAAGACCGGCCACGCCGAGGTGGTGCAGGTGCGCTTCGACCCCTCCGTGATCTCCTACGAGGCGCTCTTGGAATGGTTCTGGCGTCTGCACGATCCCACCAGCCTCAACCGGCAGGGTGCCGACGTCGGTACCCAGTACCGCTCGGTGATCTTCGTCCACAGCCCCGAGCAGCGCGAAGTGGCGGAGCGTTCCAAGGCGGCGGCCCAGGAGCACTTCAAGGATCCCATCGTGACGGAAATCACCGACGCCGGCCCCTTCTATCCCGCGGAGGACTACCACCAGAACTACTACCGCACCAACAAGACCCAGGGGTACTGCCGCATGGTGATTGCTCCCAAGCTGGAAAAGCTCGGCTTGGACCACTGAGACGGTGCGGCGGTAGAGAGCCGGCCAGTCGGTCGGGTGTGCGGCACGCCTGGGTGCCTACTCGATCCGCTGACCCTCCGCGTAACGTCCCGAGCGCAGGGTGTCGAGCTTGCCCTTCTCGTCCCAAAAGCGGCAGGGACCGTGCTTTTCTCCCTCGTGGTACATCAGCTCGGCCGCCAGGGTGCCGTCCTCGTACCAGCGTTGCCACTGCCCTTCGCGCTGCCCCGCGACGTAGGCCCCCTCCTCCTGGAGTTGCCCATTGGGGTAGGTGTAGGTCCAGTGCCCCTCGCGCCGCCCCGCCTGAAACGAGCCGCGTGCGGTGATCTCACCGCCCTCGAGCAGTTCCCAAGGACCCTGCTCCAGCCCCCCCTCATAGCGGCCTCGGCCGATGATGCGCCCGCGTTCGTCGTAGAAGACGAACTCGCCCTCCTTGACCCACTTGCCCCCGCGCCGGACCTCCTTGCCCCGCACGCGCACGACCGGGTCGCGCCGGCCTCTTTGGGGCCAGGTCTCGAGTACCTCGCGCGTCGTGCCCTCCGCCGGCCCACGGTTGCAGCCGCTCGGAGCGGCGAGGAGGGCCAGGCAGGCGAGCAGAAAGAGGGCGCGGGCGGTGCTCACGAAGAGGATCTCAGAGGGAACCGGGGCGGGCGTGGCGGTAACGTTCGAGCTCGGGCTTGAGATAGCGGCCCGGGCAGGCGGTCTGTCGCCACTCGTAGTGGCCGCGCACATGATCGGGGGGAATGCCGAGCCGGCGGCGCAGGACGTCGATCAGGCCGTGCATCGCTTCGACCGCGGCTTGGGTCGGATGCTCGTGCTCGAAGTTGCCGAGGAGACAGATCCCCACGTTGCCGATGTTGTTCTTGCCGTAGGCGTGGGCTCCCTGGTAGCGCAGTTCGCGCGCCTGAAAGACCCTTCCGCTGGGGTCGATCACGAAGTGATAGCCGATGTCGCCGTAGTTCTTGCCCGACATGTGTGCGGTCTGGATGTCACGAATCGCCTTGGCGGAATCGTTCAGGCTACCACTGAGCGGTTTGGCGCCGGGCTCCGCGCTGTGGTGGACGGTGATCCAGTTCCAGGGGGCGTCCGCGGGGTCGAGGCGGGCCAGGGCCGGTGGGCGTGCTCCCCAGGTGGAGCGCGGCAGGACCCCGGGGATCGCGTAGGGGGCCGAAGCCTCGAGCAGGCCGCTGGGATCGAGGGTGTCGAGTCCGCTTTGGGCGCGCTGGCGCTGGGATGCGGTTGCGCCGGGGTGGGCCAGCACGCGCAGGAAGCCGGCGATGGCGGCCTGGCGCCTCTCCTCGGCCAACGCGGGCTCGGAGGGGGCGTAGGCCGCCCGTCCCTCGGCCAGCTCCAGATGGGCCTCGACCACCCAGAAGTCATCGGCGAAGGCGCCCTCGTGGGCGAGCCAATCCCCGATCATGCGCAGCTTCTGCCAGGAGCGTTCGCGACCCGCCCAGGGGGGCATCTGCTCACCGGAGGCGCCCGTGGGGTGGACCTGGTAGTCGGCTCCCGGAGCGGAGAGGGGCGGACCGCTGCCGGGGCTGGCGCATCCCACAGCGAGGGAGAGGGCGAGGAGGAGCTGGAGAGTCCCTTTCATGGCGTCCCTGTACCTCAGCGGGGGGGTCGAGTCGAGGACCGTGCACGATTCCCGTGAGGAAGGCGATTCCCGCCACCCGGACCCTTGGCCGCCGAGGGGGGGCCTGCCATCTTCTGGAGAATGCACGCGCTGCTCCTCTCCCTGCCCCTCCTCGCCCCAGCTCCCAGGGCGGCTCTCCCCCTCCAGGACGATGCCGAAATCGAAGCCCTGGTGGCCTCGGAGCGGGCGCAGGCGGATCTCTTCAGGCGGCGGGGCAAGCTCCGCCAGGCCCGCTCCCTCCTGACCGAGCTCCTGGACGAGGAGGAGAACGACCCCGCTACCCGCGTGCTCCTCGCCCGGGTCGAGTTGGACCGCGCCCACTACGAGCGGGCGCTGGCGGAGGCTCGCAGCGCACTGGAGCAGGCTCGCGCCATCTCCGAAGGAGGGGATGGAGAGGGGCACCTTCTGGCGAGCTGCGTTCGGGGCCTGGGGGAGGTGCTCCTGCGCCTCGGCCTCTACGGGGAGCTCGAGGAGCTTTTGGCCCCCCCCGGCGGAGCGGCGCCGATCGATCCGGCCCGGGACCCCCGGGATGCCTGGCTCTTCGGTCGAGCCCTCGAGGTCAGCGGGGACCGGGACGGGGCGCGTCGCGTGTGGGACCAGGGCTGCACCGCACCGGAGGGGGCCGGCTGGGAGCAGCTCCTCGCCGCGGGGCGCTGCGCAAGGGCCCTCGGCCGGCTCGAAGAGGCCTCGCGGCTCTTCGTCCAGGCCGATGCGCTCGCCCGCAAGGGGGAGGGGCGGGAGCCCGATATCCTGGCCGCCCTCGGCGCCCTCTACTTCGAGAGCGAGCGCGAGGTCGAGGCCCAGGGGAAGCGTTCGGCGGGGGCGCTCTATCGCCAGGCCCTGGAGCTCCACCCGACCCACGAAGAGGCGCTCCTGGGCCTGTTCGAACTGCACCGCTACAACCGGCGGCGGGTCTCCCAGAGTCCCGAGGAGATCCTCGGCGTGCTGCTGGGGGCCTATCCCGACTCCGTGCGTGGTCTCGAGGCCAAGGTCTCCGCCGATCTCTCCGACGGCCTCTTGAAGTCGGTGCGCGCCGCTCTGGCGCGTTTGGATGAGCTCGCTCCAGGGCGGCGCGAGGTGCGCACCCTGCATGCAGCCCTGGCCTGGGTCGAGCACCGGCGCAAGGACTGTGAAGCCCTTCTGGAGGCGCTCGCCCGCGAGGCGCCCGAGGATGCCACTCCCGAGCGGGAGGTGGGGCACTACCTCTGCGAGCTCTACCGCTTCGCCGAGGCCCTGCCCTTTCTCGAGCGGGCCACGAAGCGCGATGCGGCGGACTACCTGGCCTGGACCGACTACGGCCGCGCCCTGGCCAATACCGGCCGCGAGGACGAGGCGCGCGAGGCCCTGGACCGGGCGGACCGGGCCGCAGCCGGCCGCCAGGATGCTTGGCGCAACAACATGCGCCTCGTGCTGCGTCGCATGCAGCGCCGGCAGGTGAGCGAATCCTTCGGCGCCCTCACCTTTGCCTGGCGATCGGACGCGGCCGAGGTGCTGCGCACCTACCTGGTGCCCTTCTACTCCGAGGCCCGCGAGGAGTTGGCCGAGCGCTACGGCTACACGCCGGGCCCAACCCGCATCGAAGTCTTCCGCCACCATGAGGACTTCTCGGTGCGCTCGGTCGGCTTCTCCGGTTTCCCCGCCCTCGGGGTCTGCTTCGGGCCGGTCGTCACCGCCCTCTCACCCCTGGCCGAGCTGCGCGGCTCCTTCTCCTGGGCGCGCACCGGCTTCCACGAGTTCAGCCACGTGATCCACCTGGGGCTCTCCCACAACCGTTGTCCGCGTTGGATCACCGAAGGGCTGGCGACCTGGGAGGAGGTCCACCGCGATCCCTCGTGGACGCGCAACATGCGCCGGGAGTTGCTCGACGCTCGCGCCCAGGACGACCTGATCCCGGTGCGGGAGCTGAACCGCGCCTTTCGCGGCCCGCGCATCCTCTTCGGGTACTACCAAGGAGGGCTGCTCTGCAAGATGTTGATCGAGGAGCACGGTTTCCCTCCGATGATCCGACTGCTGGAGGCTTTCGATCGGGGCCTCGACCTGGACCAAGCCCTGGCGGAGGTTTTCCAGCGCACCCCCGAGGAGCTCGACGCCGCCTTCGAGGAGTGGGTCGATCGCTTCCTCGAAGGGCTCGACATCGAACCGCGTTGGGGACGACGCGATCTGGCACGGCTGCGCATCACCCTCGAAAAGAGCCCCCCCGCAGGGGAGGCCGAACGTAGGGCGTGGATGGAGGATTGGCTCACCCTCGCCTGGGGGAGCTGGCAGGGGGGCGGCAAGCTGGACGCCGAGGAGGCGCTGCGAGTCGCGCAATCCGCGGGGCTCGAATCGCCGCGGGCCCTCTTCTTGAGCGGGGAGATGGCCCTCGCCGAGGGGCACGGGGCGCGGGCGCGCAAGGCCTTCGAGAAAGGCGTCGCCCTCGGTGGGCGGCGCTACCGGGGACTGATGGCTCTGGCCGCACTGCAGGTGCGCGCGGGGGAGCTGGAAGAGGCGGCCCGGACCTATGCACTGGCCGAAGAATCCTTCCCCGGCTTCGACGACAAGAGCTTCAACGCCGAGCTCAAGTTGGCGGAGGTCTACCGCCGGCTCGAACGCCCCGACGACGCTGAGGCGGCGGTGGAGCGCTGGCTGCGCTGGAATCCGGGAGCCTACGACGAGCGTCTTTCGGTCGCCGCCTGGCACGTAGAGGCGGGACGCTTCGAAGCCGCGGCCCGGCTCTACGGGGAGGCCAATGCGATCGACCCCTTCCGCCGCGATCTGCACCTGGCCTGGGCGGCGGCTCTCTTGGAGCTCGAACGCTACGCGGAGGCGGAGCGGGAGCTGAGAGTCGCCCTGCTCGTCCCTCCCGAGCTGGACCTCGACCACCTGCGTTTCACCGGCGATCCGGGGAGCTTGCCCCCCGGGATCGACCCCGAGCACCTTCCCCCCGGAGTCGCCCGTGGACTGCCGCCCGACCAGGTGGCCGGTCTACCCCTCAGCGCGGAGGAGCGGGCGCGTATCCTCGGGGAGCGGGCGCGCTGTCTCGAGGCCCTCGAACGCAGGGAGGAAGCGGCCGAGTTGCGCCGCCAGGCGCAGGAGCTGGAGCAGGGCGACTGACCGGGTGGGCGTGGGGGGGCCGGCAACATCGGGGTACACTCTGCCGATGCTCTCGCGACTCCTGCTCTCTGTGGGGCTCGCCCTCTCCGCCTGTTCCGATGGGGGCATCTCCGGCGGGGGGAGCGGTGTGGTGCACCTCGATCCGGTGCTGGGCGACGGTCGTTCCCCCGCGCGGGTACTCGACCAGCCCGCGCGGGTCGTGCGCGAGTGGCGGGCGGATCCAAAGCAGGGCGCGGACGGTTTGGAATCCCTGGCGCCCTGGGTGTGGCACAACACCCTGGCCGCCCCGGGGAGCCGCACGGAGGGTCTGCTCTTGAGGGCAGCGGACTACCGCCCGGCCGAGGGGGTGGACCACGTGACGGCTACCCTGGCGGAGCCCCTGGAGGCGAATTCGATCAACCGCATCGAGATCGACCTCTACCACCTGGCGGCGGGAAGCGCGGTCCTCACCTGGCGTTCGAGCGAGGGGGAGAGGAGACTCGCTCCCGGCGCCTTGCGGGTCGAGGCGGTCAGCGTCGGAAAGAGGGAGGAGACCCTGGTCTTCGACCTGGCGGGACATCCCGGCTGGAAGGGGACGATCCGCGAGCTGACCCTCTATCCCTGCTGGCGGGGCAATCAGTCCCTGGAGCTCAGCGCCGTGCGGCTCTGCTCGAGCGGTTTCAGCCCGGGCCCGGATGCGGGCTGCCGCCGGGAGGCGTCGACCGGGAGGGGAGATGGGGGCCTGCTCGGCTTTGCCGGCGATCGGCGCCGGGTTTGGCCGACCGATTCGGGTGTGCCGCTCTTCGCGCGTTGCAGCGTCCCCGCCGGGGGGCGTTTCCTGGGCGAGGTCGCCTGGCCCCAGGAGGAGAGCTCCGGGGAGGTTCATTTCGCGGTCGACGTGCGCCGGGCGGGAGAGGGTGGG
>JALWOP010000353.1 GCA_027083445.1 Planctomycetota bacterium
TTCGCCGCCTCCCCCGAAGGGGAAGGCCCCCGCGTGGCGCAGGCGCGTCGCCCACAGCTCACGCGTGCCCTCGAAGAGCAGGTAGACGCCGATCAGGGGCAGGGTGCAGTTGAAGGGGCGCAAGAGGAAGGAGCCGAGGATCATGACGAAAGCCACGATGCGGGAGACCCCGACCGCGACCTCGGTCGCCTCGAGCCAATCGCGTCGCCGGGCGAGCAGGGCGCGCAGGAGGCGCCCCCCATCCATGGGGAAGGCGGGGACCAGGTTGAAGCCGCCCAGCATCAGGTTGACCCAGACGAAGAGGGCGAGCAGGCCCTGGAGCCCGTTCAAGTCGCCGTAGATCGGGTGGATCCAGGGCAGGCTGTGGGTGACGAGGAGGCCCAGGGAGCCGATGGCGGCCAGGGCGAAGTTGACCGCGGGGCCGGCGATGGCGACCCAGCCCTCGACCTTGGGATCCTCGGGTAGGGCGGTCATGCGTGCCATACCCCCCAGGGGCCAGAGCACGATGTCGACCACGGTCACGCCGAAGTGCTGGGCCACCCGCGCGTGCCCCAACTCGTGGAGTACCACGAGGACGACGAGCAGGGCCAGAAAGGCCGCCGTGGTCAGGCCGCTGCCGCCGGCGGCACCGAGCAGGATCAAAACGGCCGCCAGGTACACGAACAGGATGTGTACCCGCAGCTCGATGCCGAAGATGCGGCCGATCGGAAAGGAGTCGTTCAAGGTGGGGGGCGCTGCGCGCGGCCGAGGAGGATACGAAACCCGTGCCTCTGGGGCTGGTGGCTCGGATAGCCTCTTGGAATGGACCTGCCCCGCTGGCTCGACGTCGACCTCACCCAGGAGGAAAGCGTAGCCGTGCGCCCCTGGGTCGCGCCCCTACCCCAGTGGGCCGCGGTGGGGGAGTGGGGCGGGGTGGCTGCGGCCCTGGCCCTGCGCGGATCGGGCCAGGGGGGACTGCAGGTAGCGGTCGGACCGGCGGTGGTGGCCGGGCTCCCCACCGCCGCGCGTGCCACGGTGCTGGGGCGTTCCCCCCTGACGGGTGGGCCGGCCGAGGGCCAGGTCGGCAGCGATTTCGCGCGGCGGCTGGCCCGCGTCGCAGACCTGGTCACCCTGCGCGGCAGGACGAACCTGCCCGGTGCCGTGCTCCTGATCGGGGAGGGGGGCGCGCGGCTCGAGTCGCTGCCGCGCTTGGGTGGAGCGACGCCGCTCGCCACCCACCGCATGCTGGTCGAGACCTTCGGCCCCCTGGCGAGCCTGCGCGTCGGTCCCGCCGCCGAGGCGGGGGTGGCCTGGGCCAACCTGGCCGCCGGCTCGGCTCCCCAGAGTTTCGTCGGGCGCGGTGGGCTGGGAGCCCTGCTCGCCGCTCACGGACTGAAGGCGATCGCCGTGGTGACCGAGCCGGTGGGGGGGCGGTACGACCCCGACCTGGAAGCCGCCTTGGCGCGCTCGCCCCGTCTGATCGCCCGGGCGCGGAAGGGGACCTTCGAGCTGGCCGAGGTGCGCGCGGCGGCCGGCGAACTCTCCCAGGATGCGGCGCAAGAGCTGGGGCGCTGCATCGAGGCCCGGCGCAGCGGGCGTCACGGCTGCATGGGCTGCCCCACTCCCTGTGGCCTCTCCTTCGAGCGCGAAGGGGGGCCGCCGGAGGGGGCGCGCTTCAGCGCGGTCGACGCCCTGGGCAGCCGACTGGGGCTCGGGCCGGACGAGGCCCTCGAACTCCTGGCGCGCTGCAACGCCCTCGGTCTCGACGCCAAGCAGGCGGGGGTCGTCCTGGCCGCTCTTCGGCGGGAGGGCGGCCTGGGCGGCACCCTTGCGGCCTATGACCGGGCCTTGCAGCGCATCGCCCAGGGCGAGCTGGAAGGGCGGGCGGGGGAGGAGGGGCGAGGCGAACCCGGGGGGACGCGGGATCCGGCCCGCCTCCTGGCCCAGCGCTGCGCCGTGCGGGGCGGCGAGCCGATGCGCACCTCGGCCGGGCTTCTCGTGGGAACGGGGGAGGCCGAGGCGGGGGAGCGGGTCCACTGGCACGAGAATCTTGCGGCGGCCCTCGACGCGAGCGGTTTTTGCGCCTTTGCGGCCGCCGGCCTGATCGGCGATGGGGGGCTCTCCCTCGACGCCCTGGCCCGCATCCTGGCGGGGGTGGACGGGGAGACCTTCCTGTGGCGGGGCGCGGTCCTGGTCGCCCTGGTCGCCGAGGCGGCCGAGGCCTTTGGGACCCTGGCTGCGCCGCCGCGGGAGGAACCCTTCACTCGCGAGGGGATGTGGCCCACCTACCGGCGCCTGCGGGGGCTCACCGCCGAGGGCCGCCTGGCCGAGGCCGGACGTGCGGCGGCGCTCCTCACGCGCCGCCGGCCTCCCCTGCCGCGGCGGGCGGCCGAAGAGCCCATCCGGCGGGATTCACCCCCTTGGGGGGCGGAGGTTCGGCCGGGCCGGCTCCAGCTCCTCGGCTGCGGCGGCCTGGCCGGCCTCTCGGGGGAACTCGAGCTTCCCCTTCCCACGCGCTTGATCGAGGCGCTGGGCCGGGCCGAGGGGACCCTGGTCGGTGCGCGGGGCAAGCTGCTCTCCGGCGGGCGGCTCCTGCCGACGGTCTACCGGGAGGGGCGGGTCCTGGCCGCGGAGGAGCTGGTGCATGCGGGGGATCGGCTCGAGCTGGTGCTAGCGGTCGCGGGGGGCTGAAAAGGGCTGGCGCTGACCGCCGGGGGGGGCCAAGCTCTCGCCCCATGACGACGCGCATCCTCGTCCTCAAGACCGGCGCCCTGGGGGACGTCATCCGTACGACCTCGATCCTGCCGGGTCTGGTCCGCCGCTACGGCGAAGCCGAAATCGTCTGGGTCACCGCCCACGGGGCGCGCCCCCTGGTCGAACACCATCCGCTCATCGCGCGCGTCGAGGGGCTCACTCCCGGGGACGCCGCCGAGGCCGATGGGCTCGCGCGGCGCCTGGCGGCGGAGGGGCCCTGGGACCGGCTCCTCTCCTTCGATGACGAAGAGCCCATGTGCGCGCTGGCCACCGCGGTAGGTGGACGCGAGCTGTCGGGAGCCTATCTCGATCCGGAGGGGAAGAGGGCCTACACCGACGACGTCGCCCCCTGGTTCGAGATGGGGCTGCTTTCCCGGGAAGGCAAAGAGGAGGCCGATCGCAAGAAGATCGCCAACCGGCGCAGCCACCCGGAGATATTCGCCGCGATGCTCGGGATCGAGATGGGGCGTCCCGGCCTCTATCTGACCGATGCGGCGCGCGAGCGGGCGAGCGCCTTTTTCAGGGAGCGGGGAGCGCTGGATCACCGGCCGCTCATCGGACTCAATACCGGCGCGGGTGGTCGTTGGAAGACCAAGGAGCTACCGGTAGAGCGCACCCTGCGGCTGGCCGAACTGCTCGCGGAGGGGTGCGAGGGACGCCCTAGCTTCCTCGTCCTGGGGGGACCGGATGAGGCGGAGCGCAACCGAAGGCTCACGGCCCTCTTGGGCGAGGCGGGACTCACGGTCTACGACGGCGGTACGGACAACGGTCTGCTCGAGTTCGCCGCCCTGATCGAGGGGGTGGATCTTTTGATCTCGAGTGACTCGATGGCGCTGCACATGGGCATCGCCCTCGGGCGGCGCATCGTCTGTTTCTTCGCCCCGACCTCGGCGGCGGAAATCGAGCTTTACGGCCAGGGAGAGAAGGTCTGGAGCAGCGCTCCCGACTACTGTTCCTACCGTCCCGACGCGGACAACTCGACCGTGACCGCCGAGCGCATCGCGGCCAAGGCACTGGAGGTCCTGGCGCGATGAAGTGGATCTGGAAGTTGGGTCGGATCCTGCAGGGCCTGGGCCTGATCGTCATCCTGGCGGGTGTCTTGATGAGCGTCGACGCGGGCATGCGGGACGAGGGGCTCTCATCCCAGCGCATGGAGATGTACGGTCTGGCCCTTGGCGGCGGCCTCTTCCTGGCCGGCTGGGTGGTCACCCGCACCGTCGGGGGCGGAGGGGGCTAGAAGCCCGGGTCACCCCTGGATCGCCGCCCCCCCCCTGGAATCGGAGGACTGGAAATCGATGTGCGGGGACTCGAGGTGTGGGGGAAGGTGGACGCGCCGCCGGGCGGTGACGGCGCGTCCGATTCTCTCTCTGGGGGGGGCGCCACTCCCGGCGGGATGGCCCTCCCATCGGGGATCGGCCCCCTGGGCAGGGAAGCATCCCGGGTCGGATCTTCCCTCCACCCTTGGTGACGGGAAGCGCGGCCCGAAGGTGCAGCCATTCCCCGGGTTTTCCGTCCCTCGGCCCTGGTTCTTCCGGTGGGGCTCCCCGCTCTGCGTCTTGACCCCTCCCAGGCGCCCCGCTACCTTCCTGCCCCTCCGGGCGGTGTAGCTCAGTCGGTTAGAGCACAGGCTTCATAAGCCTGGTGTCACTGGTTCGAGTCCAGTCACCGCTACCAGGGCCCAGACACCCCTACTAGGGCCCAGGCACCCCTACCAGGGCTGAGAGGCGGCTTGGCGCACCATCGCCTCCAGGGCCCCCACCCAGGGAGGGGATGCGTTCAGGGCGGGGACCAGCCGCAGCCGATCGCCACCCGCCGCTTCGAAGGCGGACGAGAGGCCGATGCCGATCTCGTCCAGGGTCTCCAGACAGTCGGCAGCGAAGCCGGGAACCGCCACCAGGAGCCGCCGGGCCCCCTCACGGGCGAGCTCCGGCAGCCGTTCCGCCAGGTAGGGACGCAGCCAAGGCTCGCGGCCGAAGCGGGATTGGTAGCACAGCTCCCACTCCCCCTCGCCAAGGTGCAGGTGGGCGGCCAGGGCCCTGGCCGTGCTCTCGCACTGCTCCCGGTAGGGGTCGCCCGCGGCGACGTAGCGCTCGGGCAGGCCGTGAAAGCTCAGGATCAAGCGGTCGAAGGTCTCGCCGCCCCGGGCCTCATCGATGCGCGCGCCGAGCGCCCCGATGTAGCCGGGATCGGTGGGAAAGGCGGGGAGAAGTCGGATCGGACCGGGTGCCAGGCCGCGCTCGGCGAGTTCCACGAGGGCCGCTTCGATCGTGCCGGTCGTGGTGCGGCTGGCCTGGGGAAAAAGGGGCAGGGCCAGTACCTCCTCGACGCCCCGGCTTTCGAGCTCCGCCAGAGCCGCTGCGAGCGAGGGGGAGCCGTAGCGCATGCCCGCGGCCACGGGCAGGTTGCCCAGGCGCTGCTCGAGGGTGCGGGCCAGGGCCCTCGTGTGACCCAGCAGGGGGGAGCCCTCGGCGCTCCAGATGCGACCATAGGCGCGGGCCACCCGACCCGAGCGGGTGGGCAGGATGACACCATGCAGCAGGGGCAGCCACCACCAGCGGGGAGCGTCGACGACCCTGGGGTCGCTCAGGAACTCCGCCAGGTAGCGACGCACCTCGCGCCGCGTCGGTGCCTGGGGGGTACCCAGATTGATGAGCAGGACTCCCCTCCTGCCCTCCCGGGAGGCCCTAGAGGGGGGGGAGTTCAATCGACCTTCTGGTCGTCTTCGTAGCGACCGCTGCGTTCGGTGTCGAGGACCGTCCTCTCGCCCTCGATGCGCCAGTACTTCCACTCGCCGACCCGCTTGCCGTATTGGTAGCTGCCCTGGGAGCGTAGGTCCCCGTTCTCGTGCCAGGTGGCCCAGGGGCCGTGGCGCAGGGAGGCGTGAGCCTCTTCGCTCCAGACCCTTTCGCCCACCGAGGCGCGCTGGCCGTTGGCGTGCCACTGCCGCCAGACACCGACCCGGTGGAAGAGGCTGTAGTGACCGCGTTCCCGCAATTGCCCGTTGCGATACCAGTAGGACCACAATCCTCGCTCGTAGCCCGGCCGGCCTTCGCCTTCGAAGCGACGCACCCCCCCCGGCCAGAATCCACGCGGTGGAGTCTTGCCGAAGGAGTGCAGCACGACGCCCGCGGCGAGCACGGCGAAGGCGAGCAGGGTCAAGCGGCGCAGGGTCACGGCACGGAGAGCGCCCCGGCGCTAGTGGATGAAGAGCATCTCCCGATACTTGGGGAGGGGCCACAGATCGTCGTCGACGAGCCGCTCGAGCAGGTCCGAGCAATCCCGGACCCGATCCATGGCGGGCAGGACCCGTTCCCGATAGGCCTGGGCCAGCTCGCCCTCCTCCAGGCTGGAGCCTTCGAGCTCCTCCTGGATGGCGAGGAGGTCGTCGATGGCGTGCTTCATGTCGTTGATCGCACGGGTGCAGAGGGTCAGGACCTCCCGCTGGGCGGAACTCTGCTCCGATGTCTGCCGGCCCTGTGCGTCACTACCCAGCACCGCCTCCAGCGACGTGATTGAATCGGCCAGCCGTTTCTGGTGAGCCATGGCCGCCGGGAGAATCATCGTCATGGCGATGTCGCGGGTGGCGAGCGCTTCGACGTTGACCTTCATGGCGTAGGTCTCCTGCTGCACGCTGAGGCGTGAGAGGGCTTCGTCCCGGGTGAAGATGCCGTAGCGCTCGTAAAGGGCCAGGTTCTCCTCGCTGGTCCAGTCGGCCAGGGCCTCGGGGGTACCGCGCCGGTTGAGCAGGCCGCGCCTGTGGGCCTCCTCGCGCCACTCCGCCGAGTAGTTGTCCCCCGAGAAGAGGATGCGCGAGTGCTGCTCGAGGGTTTCGCGCACGACGTTCTGGATGTTCTCGGTCGTCGCTCCTCCCAGGGCCTCGATGCGCTCCGCCAGATAGTCCATCGACTCGGCGGTGATCAGGTTCAAGAAGAGCGAGGGATAGGCGACCGACTGATGGGAGCCCACGGCCCGGAACTCGAACTTGTTGCCGGTGAAGGCGAAGGGCGAGGTGCGGTTGCGGTCGGAGATGTCGCGCGGGATTTCCGGCAGGCTGGTCACCCCCAGACGGATCGACTCCCCACCCATCGCCTTGGCGGGACGGCCCTCGATGATGGCGTTGATGATCTCTTCGAGCTGGCCGCCCACGAAGACCGAGATGATCGCCGGGGGGGCCTCGTTGGCTCCGAGTCGGTGATCGTTACCGGCCGAGGCGATGGAGGCCCGCAGGAGATCCTGGTGTCGATCCACCCCACGGATGATCGCCGTCAGGGTCAGGATGAAACGCAGGTTGTCTTCGGGGGTGTCGCCCGGGTCGAGCAGGTTGTCTCCCCGGTCGTCGGAGAGGGACCAGTTGAGGTGCTTGCCGCTGCCGTTCAAGCCGGCGAAGGGTTTTTCGTGCAGGATTGCAGCCAGACCGTGGCGCTCGGCCACCTCGGCCAACAGATCCATCGTCAAGAGGTTTTGGTCGGTGGCGACCGAGATTCCGCCGTAGTGGGGAGCCAACTCGAATTGGCTGGGGGCGACCTCGTTGTGCCGTGTACTGATCGGGATGCCGAGCAACCACATCTCCCGCTCCAGATCGCGCATGAAGCGCAGCACGCGCTGGCTGATGCGGCCGAAGTAGTGGTCGTCGAACTCCTGGCCCTTGAAGGGCCGCGCGCCGAAGAGCGTGCGTCCGGTCGCGAGCAGATCGGGGCGCATGCGGTAGAACTGGCGATCGACCAGGAAGTACTCCTGCTCCGCGCCGGCGGAGGGAGAGACGCGTTGGACCTCGCTCTCCCCGATCAGGTTCAGGAGGCGCACCGCGGCGCGGCTGACCGCCTCGTTCGAACGCAAGAGCGGGGTCTTCTTGTCCAGGGCGGCGCCGGTCCAGGAGCAGAAGGCGGTCGGGATGGTGAGGGTCGCTCCGTCGCTGGTCTTGCGCAGGAAGGCGGGGGATGTCGGATCCCAGGCGGTGTAGCCCCGCGCCTCGAAGGTGGCCCGCAGTCCACCGCTGGGGAAGGAGCTGGCGTCGGGTTCCCCCTGGCTGAGCTGGGCTCCGGTGAACTCCATGATCGCGCCACCGTCGCCGGTGGGCTTCAAGAAGGAGTCGTGCTTCTCCGCGGTCGCACCCGTCATGGGCTGGAACCAGTGGGTGTAGTGGGTGGCCCCGTGTTCGATGGCCCAGTCCTTCATCGCCGAGGCGACCGAATCAGCGACGTCTCCGGGCAGGGGGGCGCCGGTCTCGATCGTGCGCCGCAGGGCCTTGTAGACCGGTCCAGGCAGTCGTTGGCGCTGTACGCGATCGTTGAAAACGTACTTGCCGAAATCCTCGGGGAGCTTGAAGTTCGAGGAGCCTTCGCCCTCGAGCTCCCAAAGGATGTCACTGCTGGAGATGGTGCGGACGGCTTCCTGCCGGGTACTGGCCATCATCGTTCGGAGCGGCACCCGTGGGGGCGCCATCGGGTTCAGGTGCGGGTTCAGGAGGGAACGGACCGGGGCGGGGGCCGTGCCGGCCCTGGGGGGACCGCACCCTATCCGCGCCCAAGCTATCGAGTCGGGAGTGCGGCTCCAAGGTCGGCGCGCCGTTTCCGGCTCCTCCCCCTCCCCTTTCCCTCTCGGCGCCTCCCCATCTACCCTTGGGGTCATGCGAATCGCCCTGTTTGCGCCCCTCTTGCTCCTCGGTTGCGGTGCCGGTCGGGGAGCGGTCTCTCGCCCCCGCGTCTGGCCCTTGCGGGCGGACTCGATCCAGGCCAACGGCGGGGAGAGGGACTGCGACCTGGTCCACCTGGAGCTCGATTTGCGGCTGGACTACGACAGCCACCGCGTCTCCGGCACGGCGACGAGTTGGGTGCGCGGCCTGGCAGGGGGCACTACCGAGGTGCGATTGCACGCCGTGGGGCTCGAGATCCACGAGGTGCGCGACGGGCGCGGGCGGGAGCTGGAGTATCGCCGGGAGGAGGGCCTGCTCACGGTGCTGCTCCCCGAGCGCTTGGCCGAGGGGGAGGAGCTGGCCCTGCGCGTCACCTACACCGCCGTCGATCCCGAGAAGGGCATGGTCTTCATCGATGCGGACCCCTCCGAGACGGGCTTTGCTCCGGAGATTTGGACCCAGGGACAGTTCGAGGACAACCGCTACTGGATGCCGGTCTGGGACCTGCCCAACGATCGGGCGACGGTGGACCTCGCCGTTCGGGCGCCCCTCGACATGAGCGTCGTCGGACCGGGCGAGCTGACGGGGGTCGAAGAGCATGGAGGCGGCGAGCGCACTTTCCGCTGGCGGTTGGCGCAGCGTATTCCCACCTACCTGGTCGCCTTCGCGGCCGGACGTTGGGAGACCTACGTCGACCATGCGGGGGAGCTTCCCCTGGCCTACCACGTTCCACCGGGAACGGGCGAAGAGGCGGCGCGGGCGGCCTTCCACGAGACGCCGGCCATGCTGACCTTTTTCGAAGAGCTCCTCGATGAGCCCTTTCCCTTTGCCAAGTACGACCAGGCCGTCGTGGCCGGTTTCCCCTGGGCCGGCATGGAGGACGCCTCGATCACGATCCTCTATGACGAGATCCTCGGCGGCGCCGACGCCCTGCTCGATCTCGACGGCGATCCGCGCCTCCTGGTCGCTCACGAATTGGCGCACCAGTGGTTCGGGGATCTGGTCACCTGTCTGGGCTGGAGCCACCTGTGGCTCAACGAAGCCTGGGCGAGCTACCTCGAACTCGTCTGGGAGGGCGAGGTCGCCGGGCAGGGGAGCCGGGCCCTGTGGCTCGAACGCTACGCGGAGCGCTTTCTCGCCAGGGGGGATGCTTGTCGCATTCCCATCGCCCTCGACTGGTACACCCAGGGCATGTCCGACCAGCGGGCCAACCACGTCTACACCAAGGGGCCCTGGGTCCTGCACATGCTCGAACGGCGCCTGGGCGAAGAACCCTTTTGGGCCGCGACACGGGCCTATCTCGATCGCTACCGGGATGGCTTGGTAACCACCGGGGATTTCGCCCGGGTGATCTTCGACACGACCGGTCGCAACGTCGAGGGTTTCTTCGAGCAGTGGGTGCTGCTCGGCGGCTACCCGGTGATCGACGTGCAACTCGTGTCGGGCAAGGATTCACAGGGGCGGGACTGGGTCGACATCGTCCTGCGCCAGACCCAAGAGATCGGGCCGACCGTGCCTCTGTTCGATCTCTCGGTCGTCCTCGAACTGGTCACCGCCGAGGGCAAGGAGCGCCGTGAGGTGCACCTCTTCGAGGGCGAGGTGAAGACGCGCGTGCGTACGAGCGAGCTGCGGGACGTGATCGTCGATCCCGATGGGGATCTTCTGGCGCGCTTCGAGATCGAAAAGCCTCCCCAGATGTGGATGCGTCAGGCAGGACGCTCGGACCTGCCGGTGGCCCAGTGGCGTTCCCTCGGCGAGGTGGCGCGCTCGGCGCACGAGGGCGTCCTGGCTGCGGCCAGCGCGTTGATGCGGGTGGCGGGGGAGAGTCCCGAGCCCCTCTTGCGGGAGCGCGCCGCCGCCTCGCTCGACCTCGATGATCCGCGTGCGGCCCGCACCCTGCTGCGGCTCTTGGCCCTCGATCCCGCCGCGCGGGTGCGGCGCCAAGCCGCCGAGACCCTGCTCACCCTGACACGGGCTGGGCGCGAGCTCGACGGGGAGGAGTTGACCCTGCTCCAGCAGCGCCTCGGCATCGAACGTTCGCCCGCCACCCGGGCGCTGCTCGAGGCCCTCGTGGAGAGCACCCGGTGAAGCCCAGCGCCGCCGAGCTGCGCGCCCTCGCCCGGCGCGACCCGGTCCTGGGGCGGGCCATGGCGCGCGCCGCCCCCTTTCCCGGCTTTCCCCGTCCCGGCCACTACGACTCCCACTTCCACGCCCTGGCGGCTTCGATCATCTCCCAGCAGCTCTCGACCAAGGCGGCCGCCACGATCGCCGGGAGGGTGCGTGCCCTCACCCCTGGACCGCGTTTTCCGCCTCCCGAAGCGTTGCTCGACCTCTCGGACCGGGACCTGCGCGCCGCCGGTCTGTCGGGAGCCAAGACCGCCGCGCTACGGGACCTGGCGACCAAGGCGCTGGATGGAACCCTCGCCCTGCGCGGCATCGCGCGCCATGACGACGAGACGGTCATCGAACGGCTCGTCACGGTGCGTGGAATCGGAGTCTGGACCGCGCACATGTTCCTGATCTTTCGGCTGGGACGACTCGACGTCATGCCGACGGGGGATCTGGGGGTGCGCGAAGGGGCGCGGCGTCTCGACGGCCTGGCCGAGCGTCCCGGGGAGGCCCAGCTTCTGGCCCGCTCCGAGCCGTGGCGCCCCCTGCGCAGCGTGGCCAGTTGGGTGCTCTGGCGCCTGCTCGAAAACGATCCGGTTTCCTAGCCCACGCCTTGGCCCGCGCTGCGAAAGGCTTCGACCACCGCGCGGGTCGTCTGAGCGGTGTCGTAGCGTTCCCGGTACCCGGTCAGGTCTTGGAACTCGTCCATGCGAAAGGTGTGGCTGCGGGCGAGTTGCAAGGCGACGAAGCGGGTCATCGGCGGTTCGCCGTCCAGGCGGAGCCCCTTCCAGAGTCCTTCGAGGGCGCCGCCCAAAGCGTAGGCCAACCCCAGGGGGATGCGGCGGGTCGGGGCGGGCTCCCCCAGGGCGGTGAGCACCTCGCCGATCCACTCCCACAGGCGCACCGGTTCCCGGTTGGCGATGAAAAAGGCACGCCCGGCCACCCGCTCCAGGTGATCGGCCGCCGCCAGGTGGGCCCGGGCGGCGTTCTCCACGTGGGTCAGGCTGACCCGGTTCTTCCCCGAGCCGACGATGCGTAGGCGGCCGGAGCGGGCGCGTTCGATCAGGCGCGGCAGGAGGTGGGGGTCTCCCGGTCCGACGATCAGGTGGGGGCGCAGGGCGACGGTGGCGAGATCCGCCCCCGAGGCGGCAAGGACGGCGCGCTCGGCCGCCGCCTTGGTGCGGGGATAGTGGGCGAGAAAGCGGCTCGCCTGGGGAAGCTCGCTGCCGGCCTCCAGGTGATCCTTGCCGTCGAAGCAGACGCTGGGGCTGGAGGTGAAGACGAGTTCGCGGATGCCGTGGGCGCGGCAGGCGGCGATCACGTTCTCGGTCGCGGTGACGTTGGCGGACTCGAAGGCCCGGCGCGGTCCGAAGACCCCGGCCAGGGCGGCGACGTGAAAGACCCGCTGCGCCCCCTCCAAGGCGGCCAGGGTCGCCTCGCGGTCGGCCAGGTCGGCCCGCACCGTACGCGCCCCCAGGGCGCGCAGATCGGGATAGTCCCCCCGGGAGACCGAGGTGACCTCCTCACCCCGCTCGAGGAGCAGCCGCAGGATGCTCCGGCCGAGGAAGCCTCCACCGCCGGTGACGACCACTTTCATTGGGGCTTGCTTCATTGAAGCTTGGCCTCCGCCCAGGCCTTGAGTTCCTCCCGGTGGATCTTGGCGTTGTGGCGCACGTCGACGGGGAAGGCCTCGTGGAAGAGGAAGGTCTCAATGTCCCGGGTGGCGGCGTGCTTTTGGCCGATGGTGCGCAGTTGCATGCAAAAACCCTCGGTCATCACTTCACTGCGCGGATACTCGCCCGGCAGGGGTTCGATGACGACGACCGGCAGTTCCCGGCCCCGGGGACCGATGCCGACCAGGGCGCTGCGGTGGACGCGGGGGTGGGTGTTGAAGACGTTTTCGACCGGGACGGGAAGGCGCATGCCGAGCAGGGTTTCCAGGCGGTGGCTCTTGCGCCCCCCCAGCCAGAGCCGGCCTTCTTCGTCGAAGCGCCCCACATCGCCCATGCGGTGCCAGAGCCCCCCGTCGGCGTCTTGGATCTTGGCCAGCCGCGTCTCGTCGGGAGCCTCGGCGTAGAGGTGCGTCACCACCGCTCCGCGCACGCAGACCTCGCCATACTCCCCGGCGGGGACCTCGCGCGCCTCTTCAAAGGATGCCAGCGGTCCATCCTCGACCTCGATCAGGCGCACTTCGATTCCCGGAGCGGGCGTACCGACACAGGTTCCCGCTCCAGAGTGGATCGCATCGGCGAGGCTCGGCACCACGTCCCGTCCGGCGATCGAGGTGACCGGCAGGGCCTCGGTCGCGCCGTAGGGGGTGAAGACATCGCCCTCGATGGGCAGGACCCGGTGCAGGTCGTTCAACAGATCGGTCGGCACCGGGGCGCCGGCGATCAGGACCCGGCGCAGCCCCTCGAGCTTGTAGCCCTGGTCGATGCACCAGGGGGCGACGCGGCGCCAGATGGCGGGGGAGCCGAAGGTGGTGGTCGCCCCGTACTCGACCACGGCGGCGTGGATCTTGGTGGGGTCGCACTGGGCCGGGCGCGAGACGTCCAGCACCGGGAAGACGCTGGTCATGGCGAAGGCGACGTCGAAGAGGGCGAAGAGGGGGAAGCAGGCGAGGTCGACTTCGCCCGGTTCGAAGGCGTAGAGCCTGCCGAGCGCTTCGACCTGGGCGGCGAACATGCCGTGGGTGTAGAGGACCCCCTTGGGGGGGCCGGTGCTGCCGGAGGTGAAGAGGATCGCAGCGGGATCTTCGTCTTCGAGCTGGACCGGCTCGAAGCCTGCGTTGCCCCCCGCTTCGAGGGAGCGTAGGGTCGCTCCGCCCCAGAGGAAGCGTCGTCCGACGGTGACGGGGATCTCGACGCTCTTGAAGGATGCGGGGAAGAGCTTGCGAGCCAAATGGGCGCGGGGGACGCCGATGAAGCCCCGCGGGGCCATGCTCTCCAGGCAAGCGAGCAGGCGTGCGCGCCCCATGCCCGGGTCGGCCAGCACGGGGACCGCGCCCAGCTTGAAGAGGGCGTAGGTCAGGGAGACGAGTTCGACGCCGGGGGGCACGAAGAGGCAGACCCGATCCCCGCGTTCGATGCCGATGCGGCGCAGGCCGGCGGCCTGGGCGCTGGAGCGTCTTTCGAGTTCTGCGTAGCTGGTGGTGTGACCGTCGGCGGCGGTGATGACCGCCGGCCGGTCTCCCTGTTCGGCGGCGCGCAGGGGCAGGTAGGCGGCGATGTTCATGGGCGCAGGTGCTGGGCGATGGCTCGGTTCACCGCCTCGGGTCGATCCTCGAAGAGGTAGTGGCCCGCGTCGGCCAGGCCGATCGAATGTGCGTGGGGCAGGCGGCGGCGGAGCTCGTCCCGGAAGGCGGTGGTGAAGCACCAATCGCGCTCGCCCCAAAGGAGCAGGGTAGGCAGGCGATCGAGGCGCGGTAGGGCGGCGCCCAGGGCGGCGAG
>JALWOP010000354.1 GCA_027083445.1 Planctomycetota bacterium
ACACCGGACCGAGCACCGGCTGGGCCGGGTGGCCCGGACCCATCCCGGGCCCCCATCGCCCCCGAGGCACCTTTGGTGCGCACCAACTCGGTCGCCGACGCCTGGCGAGGCTTTCTCGAGGCGCTCGAGGGCCTCGCTCCGAGCCTGCACGCCGTGGTGGCCAAGCGCGGGCGGTTGGCGGAGTTCCAGGGGGGGGCGGCGACGATCAAGCTCAGGGCGCTCCTCGATGAGGAGCGGCTTCTCTTGGAGTCCAAGCGCAACCAGAAAACCTGCTCCCGCGCCTTTACCCAGGCGATGGGGCGAAAGATCGAGGTCGCGTTCGATGATGCCTCGGCCGCTCGCCCTGGAGCGGACGATCCCTTCACCGAAGAGGTACGCGACCTGTTTCAGGGACGCATCGAGGAGTGAGGACATGAGTGGATCCTTCGGAGAGATGGGCAACCTGCTCCAGCAGGCGCAGCGTATGCAGAAGGCCCTGGACGAGGCACGGGCCGAGCTGCGCGAGGCGACCGTCGAGGGCAGTGCCGGAGGCGGGGTGGTGCGCGTCGTCGTGCGTGGCGACGGGATGGTCGAGTCGATCGAGATCACCGACGAGGCCCTCGAAGCCAAGGATCGGCAGATCCTCCAGGAGCTGGTGCTGGCGGCCGTACGCGACGGCATCCAGCGTGCCTCCCGGTTGAGCGAGGAGCGCCTCTCCAAGGTGACCGGCGGTCTGAACCTACCGGGGTTCATGTAGCCATGGCCTACCCCGCCCCGGTCGAACACCTGGTCGAGGCGTTCGAGCGCCTGCCCGGCATCGGCCGTCGGAGCGCGGAACGGCTGGCCTTCCACGTCCTGCGCGACCCCTCGTCGCGGGAGTTGGCGCGGGCCATCGAGGGCGCCCTCGACGACGCCCGGCGCTGCGATATCTGCCGCAATGTCTGCTCGGGTGAGCGCTGCGCGGTCTGCAGCGATCCCGAGCGGGACGAGGGCACCGTGGCGGTGGTCGAGGAGCCCCGCCACGTGGAGGCCCTGGAGCGGGCCGGGGTCTTTCGGGGCCGCTACCACGTCCTGATGGGGGCCTTCCATCCCACCGACGGCACCGAAGAGCACCACTTGGCCCTCGACTCCCTGCTCGAACGGCTCCGGGGTGGAGAGATCCGCGAGTTGATCCTGGCCACCGACCCGGACCGGGAGGGTGAGGCGACCGCGCGCCTCGTTCTCGAGGCGGTCGAGGGGCTGGGGCGAGAGGACCTCATCGTGACGCGGCTGGCCCGGGGGCTGCCCGCGGGGAGCGCCATCGAGTACCTGCACCGAGGGGTGCTCGAAGACGCCCTGGAGGAGCGCCGACCCCTGAGGCGGCGCCGGCCCTGAGCGGGCCGGTGACTTCCCAGGTCCGCTCCGAACCGGGATCGAACCGGGGTCGCTAGGGCCCCCCTGCGACCGGTTCGCGGGGATCGATGGCACCATCGGGGTGTCCCTCAACCCCATCCGCGATCTGGTCGATCAGACGCCGGATGTCTCGCCCGACCCTCGGTACCGCTTTCTCGATGCAGGCGCGCCAGGAGCTGATCTTGGCTCCGCGTCTCCTGCAGGCGATCGAAGTGCTCGAACTGCCCTCCGCCGACCTCGAGGCCTGGCTGCGGGCCCAGGCGGAGGAGAACGAGGCCCTCTGCATGGACCCGCCCCCGCGGGAGAGCGAGCGTCGAGGTACGCTCGAGGACTCCCATGCACACGACGAGATGCTGCGCAATCAGCCCGATCGGGCACGCAGCCTGGCCGAGATCGTCGAGGAGCAACTCAGTGCCAGCGAGCTCCCGCCCAGCCGGCTCGAGTGGCTGCGCTTCCTCGTCGGCTGCCTCGACGAGCGCGGCTACCTGACACCCAACGACGAAGAACTCTTGGCCCTCGCGGTGGAGGCCGGTCTTGGCGGTGGACCGGAGGCATTGGGTCTGGCCATCGCCGATTTGCAGGCCCTGGAACCCCGCGGTATCGGAGCCCGAGACGCGATCGAGGCGCTGCTCCTACAGCTCGATCCGGACGACGAAGACTACGCCCTGCTCTGCCGGCTCCTGGAGGAGTTCCTGCAGGCGCTGGCGTGCAACAAGCGCCCAGAGGTTGCCCGTGCCATGGGGCTCGAACTCTCGGATCTCGAGCGGCTGCTCAGCGTCCTGGGGAAGCTCAATCCCCGGCCGGCTGCCTCCTTGACCGACGCGGGGGCTCCCATCCTGCGGCCCGACGTGCTCGTCTTGCCGGACGAGCAGGGCCGCTTCCAGGTCGAGCTGGCCAGCGGAGCTCTGCCGGCGGTGGCGGTCGATCCCGGCCTGCGGGCCGTGGCGGGCGATCGCGAGCAGTCCTCCGAGGCCCGTGCCTATGCCCGCGGCAGGGTGGAGAAGGCCCGCGCGATCGTCGAGGCCGTGCGTCAGCGCGGCGAGACTCTGCTGCGGGTCGCACGAAAGGCTCTAGGGAGTCAGAGTGAATTCCTGCGCAAGGGGCCGGGTCACCTGCGAGCCCTCTCGATGACCGACCTGGCTGCGGAATTGGGACTGCACGTTTCGACGGTCAGCCGCGCCGTCGCGGGCAAGTACGTCCAGACGCCCTGGGGGATCCTCCCCCTGCGGGAGCTGTTCCAATCCGCAGCGGGAGGGGGGGAGCGGGCCCGGGCCGATGTGGCCGAGGCCGTGCGTGCGATCTTCGAGGCCGAGGATGCCCGCGCGCCCCTCTCCGATGACGAGGTGGTCGCCGCGCTCGCCGGCCAAGGGATCGAGCTCGCCCGGCGGACGGTGGCCAAGTACCGGCGGGAGCTAGGGATTCCCAGCTCCTACCGGCGCCGGCGCTACTAGCGCCGGTCGGTCTGAAGGATGCTCACTTCCCCGCCTCGCTGGGCGGCTGGACCCCGACATTGCTCCACGTCCGCGCGTAAGGGCCCGCGGGGCGCCGAAGAGCGGACGTTCCGGGGCCGCCTCTCGGAGCGAGATGATGGAGCGCCGGGGTAGACTCTGCTTCCCATGCGGACGGTGCGCGCACGGATCTCCTACGACGGCTCCCGCTTCCACGGTTGGCAGCGGCAGGACGGCTTCGCTTCGGTCCAGGGAGCGATCGAGGATGGCCTCGCTTCCCTCCTCGATACCCTGGTGACCGTGCATGGGGCGGGCCGTACGGACACGGGAGTCCATGCTCTGGGTCAGGTAGCCCACTTTCACGTCGATACCCGCCTGGACGATGATCGCTTGCGGCACGCACTCAATGCTCACCTGACCGACGGGGTCGTCATCGATCGCTTGGAGACCTGCCGGGATGACTTTCATGCCCGCTTCGATGCTCGCTCCAAACGCTACCTCTATCGGGTGGCGACGACACGCTTTCGGCCGCCGTTCCTACGCCACCATCAGCACTGGGTGAATGTTCCCCTCGACCTCGAACGCATGCGGGATGCCGCGCGGCGCATGGTCGGTCGGCACGACTTTGCGGCCTTCGGGAATGCGGGGAGCGAGCGCAAGAGCACGGTGCGGACCGTCATGGGGGTGCGTCTGCTTGCCCACCGTCGGCACTTCGCTGTCGTCGTCCAGGGGGACGGCTTCCTCTACAACATGGTGCGCAACATGGTGGGCACGCTGCTCGATGTGGGACGAGGCCGTCGAGAACCCGAGGATGTCGATCTCGCCTTGCAATCGGGAGAACGGGATCGGGTGGGGCCCACGGCTCCCGCCTGTGGCCTCTACCTCGCCCGCGTGCTCTACGGAGAGCCCCTTTTCCGAGGACCCTGTGGCGGGCCGGGGGGGGCGGCCGGTCTTTTTCAGGGTTGACCGCGGTTCACAAGGGGAGTCAGGCTTGACTCCAAGCGGAGCACGGCCCAAGGTGGACCTAGCCAACATGCCGATCCGACCCCACTGCTTGAATCGAGGCATCCGTGGCCCTAGCTCGGTACCTACACGGCAGAAGCAGTCCCTTTCCCCGGCTCCAGCGGGACTCGGGCGGAAACCGAGATTCTTCGAGAGGCAATTCTTCGAGAGGCAATTCTTCGAGAGGCAATTCTTCGAGAGGCAGTGGGGGAGCCAGACCCCCGCAGTGGTTCTAGGCAGCGATTTCAGGCAGCGATTCCAGCTGGGCTTCGATGGGACCGCTCTCCGAGTGGACCTCGCCCCGACAGCAAGACTAGGAGATTCCGATGACTCCCGAGGTAACGATCCTGCATCACGACTACCCCACGAAGGTACGAGACCTCGTCGAGGAGAAGCTGGGTGGGTTGACGCGCTTCTCTGGGCAGGTGGTCTCGCTGCGGGCCAGCCTGAAGCGCGATCATGAGGAGCATCACGTCGAGGTGATCGCCGGCGTGGGTCAAGGAACCGTTCTGGTGGCAGAGGCCAAGGCCGACTCCTTCCAGGCCGCGCTCGACGAGGCCGTGGATCGCATGGCGACCCAACTGCGCAAGCACCACGACAAGCTGATCGAGCGCCACCGCCGCGGATAGATCCGAGGGGAGCGGCGCTCCTTTCTCCGCCGTCCGCGGGGCTTCGCCTCATGCTATCGGGCAGGGGGGGACAATCCCCTGCACGCGACCTGTGGGTTTGGTAGCCTCTCAGGAGCACATGAACTGGTGGAAGCTCTTCAAACCCAAGGCCTGCTCCGTCGGGCTCAAGGCCTCCGACAAGGCCGCAGCCCTGACCGAACTGGTCCAGAACATGACCAGCGGGGGAGTCCTGGACAAGGATCTGGAGGCGCAGGCCCTCCAGGCCCTCCAGGCTCGTGAGGAGCTCGCCTCCACCGGGATCGGAATGGGGGTGGCCGTTCCCCACGTCAAGCTTCCTGGGATCGACCGGGTGGTCTGCACCCTCTCGGTCCACAAGGAGGGTCTCGACTGGAGTGCCATCGACGGGGAGCCGGTCTTCGTCTTCTTTGTGGTCCTACGTCCTGAGTCTGCTGGGGAGCACCACGACCCCGAGGCGCACCTGGAGATGATGCGCTGGATCACCAAGCTGGCACGGGAGCCGGATTTTCGAAGCTTCGCCCAGGCTGCCAGGACCAAGACCGAACTCGTCAACCTCTTGAAGGAGATGTCGGCGGTCTGACCGGCCGGGACTATGGTCGAGGCCCATGCGGCGACCACGATCGTCAATGAGGCGGGGCTGCACGCTCGGCCCTGTCACGCGATCGTGAGTCTGGCGATGGAGTATCGCTCGGATCTGCGCGTCGCTTGCGGCGGGCAGGCGGTCAATGGCCGCAGTGTCCTGGAGCTGATGACCCTGGCTGCGGGCCCGGGCGACTGCCTCGAGCTGACCGCAGTGGGGCCCGACGCCACCGAGCTGGTGAGCGCGCTCCAGGAGTTGATCGCCATGGGGTTCTCCGAGTAGTCGGGACTCTCTGGCCACAGGCCCCCTGTGGGCCCCTCTGGGGCCGGCGGGAAAACCGTTCCAGCCCGGAGTGATCCGGCTCCGGAGGAATCCGCTAAACCCCACGGCACTTCCTGTCCGAAAACGGGACCGAAGACCCACGCACCTCGGCGGTGGGTCGAGACACCCCGAACCCGGCAGGAATCGTGTTTCGCAGATCCAAGAGCGTCGTTGGGTTGGACCTAGGGTCCTCGGTCGTCAAGGCCGTGGAGATCGCCCTCGAAGGTCCCGAACCCGTCATCACCGGCTTTGGGCGGGCTGAGATTCCGCCGGGCGGCAGTGTCCAAGAGACCGTTGCTCAACTGTTCAAGGAGAATCGCTTCCGGGGTAAGCGCGTCTGCGCCGGGGTGAGCGGCCAGTCGACGGTCGTGCGCTACATCCCCATGCTGCGCATGTCGGACGCTGAACTGGCCCAGGCGATTCAGTTCGAGGTGGACAAGTATCTCCCCTTCGATGTGGAGGAGGTGGTCATGGACTGCCAGGCCCTCGATCGCCGGGCCGGGGTGGCCTCCTCCGAGGATGGGGAGGATGCCGAAGAGGATCGCATGACCGTGCTCCTCGCGGCCTGCAGGCGTGAGCTGATCGAGGAACGCGTCGCTACCGTCCAGGCTGTGGGGTTGACGCCCGTCGCGGTGGACCTCGACCTGTTCGCGCTCGCGAATGCCTGGGAACTCTGTGGGATTCCCGATGAGGAGATCGAGGGCGGAGAGGGCCAGCGTGCCAGTGCGCTCGTGGATGTCGGTGCATCCAGGACGGCCATCAATGTTCTGCGAGGCGGCCAGAGCTGCTTCAGCCGCGAGATCAACATCGGTGGCGCCGATATGACCCAAGCGGTCGCCCGTCGCCTGGGTGTCGAAGGCTTCGAGGCCGAGGCCATCAAGCGTGCCTCGGAGGCCCATGAAGCCGAGGTGAACAGTGCGATCTCGCCGGTGCTCGAGGATCTGGCCTCCGAGCTCTCTCTCTCGATCGACTACGTCGAGAACCACGACGGTCTGCACGTCGAAGAGCTCTTGCTATCGGGTGGTGGAGTCCTTGCCCCGGGAGCTTCCGCCTACATCGAGCAAGCGACCGCGCGTCCGGCAAGGACCTGGAACCCGCTGGAAGGTCTGCGTGTCGATGTGGACCGCGTCGATGTGGAGGAGCTCGAAGCCTGGGCCCCCTCCCTGGTAGTCGCTGTCGGCCTTGCAGCCAAGGTGCGCACCCTATGATCACGATCAACCTGCTCCCCGAGGAGTACCGTCGGACGGCCCGGACTCCGATCAAGCTGATGGCGGTTTTGGCGCTGTCCGTCGCCGTCAATGCCTCCTTGCTCGCCTGGTGGAGTTGGCTCAGCTTCGGCGTGGCCGCCAAGATCGAGACAGCTCGCAGCGTCCTCCAGCTGGAGATGGACGGTCTGACTCCCCAGGTCAACTACAACAAGGCGCTCGAGAAGGAGATCGCCTACCACTCGAGCCGTGAGAAGACCCTGGCTCAGATCACGTCCAACCGGGTCGAGTGGACCCGCGTCCTGGACGACCTGGTGGATGTGGTCAATGCGGGAGGTGACGGAGTCGAGCACTACATCTGGTTCGATGATCTCTCCGTGAGTCAGCAGAGCGCCCATGCAGGCAAGCGTCGTGGTGCGAATCAGTCCTACGGAACCCTGCGCTGCAACGGACACTCCGGATCGGCCGAGTGGAACCAGGTTCCAGCCTTCTTGGACGACATCGGCGACCCCGAGCTGTCCGATCTCATGCAGATCTTCTATCCCCCGGCCGCTCCCGAGGGAAACCTCAACGATTCGGACAAGGGACTGATTCCCGCAGTCAACTGGTCGTTCCCCCTGACTCTGGAACTGCGCCCGCCTGAAGAGCGCGCCAAGTTCAACGCCGTTCTCCCGGAGGGCAAGTAGCCGTGGACAAGGACAAGCGACTCTGGATCGGAATCGGCGTCGGTACGCTCCTCCTTGGAGGGGGGCTGGGCACCCTGATCTACCTCAAGCAAGGCGATATCGAAGAGGCCCGCACGGAGGTCGCCAACCTGGAGACCCAGATCGAGAAGGCGCGCAAGACCCTGGAAGGGACTGCCGCTCTGGAACAGGAGGTGATCGTCCTGCGTGAGGTGTCTACGGTAATCGATCAGATCCTGCCCAGCGTGGAGGATCTGAACGAGCTCAACGACGACTTCCACCAATACGCGACGGACGCCCACGTGCGCGCGACGGCATTCAAGCTCAAGCCCGATCGGAGCGGTGGTCGTGGCCCCAAACTCGATTTCGAAAAGGTCGGCTACACCCTCAACCTGGAGGGCGGGATCTTCGAATTCCTCGACTTCCTGAACCGCATCGAGAACCACCGCCGCTTCCTGGCCGTACCGTCGTTCAAGGTCAGTTCGAGTACCCGCCAGGACATCGATCGACTCGGCGAAGCGCGGCACCAGATTCAGGTCGATGTCGAGACCTATACCTTCTCGAGCCAGGCCGGCTTGACGCCGGTGAACATCGAGGGCTATGAGCGTAAACGCGACCTCCTGGCGGCTGAGATCAACCGACGCCGCAAGGCCCTCACCGTGGGGCGCTACGACTACCGTGGCGACCGTGGCCGACGGGACCCCTGGATCGACCCGCGGGTTCCCGAGCTCGGAGACGACGGTGGAATGCCGGTGCCGGATCAACTGGCCAAGGTCGAAGAGCTGGCCGGGATGGCCGCGGAAGCCGTAGCCCAGTGGGAGGCGGTGGAAAACGCCCAAAACGTCCTGGACCGCATGCTCAAGAAGGATGAGCTCCAGGCCATGCTCGGTTCGCTCGATGAAGAGCTGCGCCGTGTCGAGGCGAGTGGAGCCATCACCTACGCCCCAGCCCAAAAGCGCATGGAGAGCGATGTCTACGAGCCGCGCAGCATGCTGGCCGAGAAGCTGGATAGCGGCTCCGGGATGGGCCTGTCGCTGGCCGAACTCGAAACGATCCGGGATACGATGACCCACCACATCGAGCGTGGCGAGTACGAGCTGGCCCTGCAGGTCTATGGCCCGCTGACTCAGGATCTCGAGTACGTGGCCGGTGACCCGGTGCGCAGCGAGGTGGCCGATGTCATCGCTGAGCTGGCTGTCGAAGCCGAGACCCTGCGGGACTTCAACGCTATCGAGCTGGAGTTCAGCGGCTCCTTCTTCATCGGCGACAAGGCCGCTGTCGTGATCAATGGACTCCCACGGACGGTCGGTGATGAGGTCCAGCCGGGCCTCGAGATCGCTGCAATCCGTGAGAACGAGGTCGACTTCTACTTCCGAGGATTCGTTCTGACCCGCGTGTACTAGACACGTGCGCCGGGACCTTGCCCAAGTCCCCCTTGGGGCAAACAAACCCGTGAAACTCAAACTTCTTGCCGCATGGGCCCTGATCGGCCTGGCAACCCCCTCCCTGTCCCAGGTCCCCAGCCTGGATGCTCGCGTCAACATGAACGTCGTGGAGCAGGACCTGGCCAAGGTCGTGCAATACCTCCGCGACCGTTCCGGTGCCAACATCGTCATCATCGAGGGTGGCGACCGCTTGGTGCGGGATCTGCAACTCACCGATGTTCACTGGCGGGACGCCCTGGACTACGCCACGCAGCTCGCCGGCTGTGTCGTCGAGGAGGACAAGAGCGGTGTGCTCAAGATCTCCTCGCCGCCTCCGGTCGATTTCGAGATGGATGAGGACGTCGAACTGACGACGATCATCAACTCGATCGCGAAGATCGCAGATGCGAACATCCTGATCAGTCCCGAGGTGACGGGAACCGTTCGCGGTCGTATCCAGAATGTCCCCTGGCGCTCCGCGCTCGAGGAAATCTGCAAACTGCGCGGCTACTCGGTGGTCGAGGATCAACGCGGCATCCTGCGCGTCGTCGATCCCCTCTCCCTGGAGCAGCAGCAGGTCACCCGCATCTACACCCTGCGCTACCTGCGCCCGGAGAGCCCGCGTGTCCCTCTGATCAAGACCGAGTTCCACCGCGATCTCTCCCTGACGGCCAAGAGTGCGAAGAGCCAGACATTCGGCGTCCTCGACTCCTTGCGCAAGGCGCTCAGCCCCTCTGGCGAGCTCGACTACATGAAGGAGCAGAACGCGATCGTCGTCCGCGACACCACCCAGGTACACGACGCGATCGTCGAGATGCTGCGCCAGGTCGACATTGAGCCGGCCCAGGTCTTCATCGACGTCAAGTTCGTCTCGACCACCAACACGGACTTCCTCAGCCTGGGCGTGGACTACGGCGATGCTGGTCCGCAGGTCTCGTTCTCGGGGGGGCAGATCCCGATCGAGTTCCCCTTCGAACTGGGGGCCGGTGGTTTCGAGGATGACCTGATTGCCAACAGCGGCAACAGCGGTCCCTTCTCGAACTCCGACTTGAACGACAGCAACACCCTGATCCCCGACACGGTCTTCGGTGCCCTCTCGTTCACCAGCGTGGCGGCCACGATCAACCTTCTGCAGCGTGACACCGATGCGGAGGTCATCCAGGCTCCCAAGATCGTCACGATGGACGGTGACGCGGCGACGATTTTCGTCGGCGAGACCGTGCGCTACGCCGAGGCCAAGTCTGAGCAAGGCCAGGCCGGCGGCCTGCAGCTCTCGGTTTCGGAGGCCTCGGGCTCTCCGGTGGAGGTGGGCTTTCAGCTCTTCGTTCTCCCGAACGTGATCCCCGGCACCAACAAGGTGTTCATGGAGGTCATCCCCAAGGAGACCAGCCTCTCGGGCTCGAGTTCGGAATCGTCCCTGGCCCCGGCCGGCTTCGACATCTTCACCGTCGGTTCCGCGGGTACCTCGGGTACGATCGCGCTGCCCCGCACGCGCTCCTCGACGATGTTCACGCGCATGCTCGTCGAGAGCGGCCAGACGGCCGTCATCGGTGGCTTGACCACCGACATCGACACGAAGGTCAAGTCGCGCGTGCCCTATATCTCGCGCATTCCGATCCTGGGCGAGCTGTTCAAGCACAAGTCCGAGACCCGCGACCGGCGCAGCCTGATGATCTTCATCCAGCCACGCCTGGTGCACTCCGCCGAGGACACCGAGTTCCTCTTGCAGCAGGAGCTCAGCAAGCGTCGCGGCCGTCTGGTGGATGAGATCAACGCCCTCGTCGATCCGGACTTCCAGGCCAAGTAGGCCCAGCAAACGAATCCTCCCCCGTGCGGCGGGGCCCTCGGGCCTCGCCGCAACTCTTCCTTCCCTGCCGGGGGGCCTGGGGGCCCAGGGCGGGGAACCCGCCCTGGCCACTTGGGAGACCTTCGGGGGTCATCCCTGCCGTGCAGGGCACCCGACAAGTCTTTTTCGCACCTGGACCTTCGTTCCGCGCGATCCACTCGGCAGGATAGGCTCGCGTCCGGCGATCCGTCGGGCCTCAAACGTACACGATGCACGCCGTGCGTCGCACTCCCTGACAACCAACCCAGGATCGGAACGATCCCTCGCCACGCTGGACTCCCATCCGGACAGGCTCTCCCCCCCCCGGGTTGCACCCAGGGGGTGCCTCGCCAGCACGGATTCTCAAGAATCCGCTCGTTGGCCGGCACCGCTTACGCCGTCGCCTTTCGGTGACTTGCAGGACCCCATCAAGGGACTCCGAGAGGAGTCCTCAGAGGCGGGTCCCGGCCGGGGGAGCTTCCGCGAAGGGGGCAGTGGGTCGAGGACCCGTTCAGCGCTCCTTCGCCTACCAGGCCCCTACCAGGCCTTTGTGCTGCCTTGCTCGTCGCTGATCTCTCGATCGGCTCGCCTTGGCGCCGGGCCGGCGCGCCCGATCCCCAGAGGTGAAATGAACAACCAAATGACCCCGGGCCCCGACCGCCCGGAGCAGACGATCGACTCGCCCGCCCCCTCCAACGACAACTCCACTCCCCGCGGAACCAAACCCCGGCGGACTCGGCGCAGCAAGCGGCGCCGGGAGCCGACCGATGGTGAACCGAGTGCCGGCGACCCCCCCTCGGATGCCGGTGTCGGCTTCGGGGCCGGAGTGATCCCCCCAGAGGGGAGCGGAGGCAAGACCTCCCGCAAGAAGAAGGCCGCCCGCCGGAAGGCGGCCAAGAAGAAAGGTTCGGCCTCGGCTTCCCCCAAAGCCGATGCCCCCAGACCCGAGGCCTCCAGACCCGAGGCCTCTGTAGCGGATGCCCCTGTAGCGGATGCCCGCGGTTCCAAGACCACCGGCTCAACCCCCAGCACGGGTGAGGAGCCGGAGGGTGGCGGCGGGCGCAAGAAGCGCAGTCGTCGGCGGAAGAAGGCCGCTTCCCCCGAGCGGGAGCAGGACGATTCGAAAGCGGGCACGGAACCGGCTGGTGAGGAGACCTCGGCAACCGGCGAGCGTGGCGGGGACGAGGCCCAGAAGAGGCGTCGCCGCGGTCGCCGTGGTGGGCGTCGCCGTCGCAAGAAGAGTTCAGTCGACGAGGACGCGGTCGAGGTCGATGTCCTGCCCGGGGATGAAAACGACCTCGCGGAGTTGCCCGAAGGGGGGAGCTCTCGCGGGGGAACCAAGAAACAACGCCCTCGCTCCTCGCGCAAGGGCGAGGCCGACGAGGGGGAAAGCGACTCCAAGAAGTCCGCAGGGAAGAAGGCCAAGGGCCGCAAGAAAGACAGTACCGACAAGGCTGATGACAAGAAGGCGAAGAAGAAAGCCTCCAAGAAGAAGAGGGCGGCCAAGGATGCCGACTCGAAGGACGATTCGAAGAAGCGAACGAGCAAGCGCAAGGCCTCCAAGAAGAAGGCCAAGTCCAGCGAGCCCGAGAAGAGTCCCGAGGAGTTGGCGGCTGAGGAAGAGGCGGCCCGGACCAAGATCATCCTCGTCAACGCCATCGATCCCGAGGAGAAGCGCGTGGCGGTGGTCGAGAATGAGCGCATCACCGACCTGCTCATGACCTCCGACAGCCAAAAGTCTCTGGTCAACGACATCTATCGCGGGCGTGTGGTGAACCTCGAGCCGGCCATCGGCGCAGCCTTCATCGATTTCGGGCAGGGGCGCAACGGTTTCCTGCACACCTCGGATGTGCTCGCGATCTACGGAGAGAAGGGCTTCACTCTCGACCAACTGCTCACCTCCAAGGTTGAGCCGGAAGAGTGGGACGAAGCGCCTTCCCAACCCTCGATTGGCGAGGAGGTCGCCGATGTCGAAGATGCTCTGGAAGAGGACGCCAAGTCGAAGAAGGATGGGGACCACGGCCGTGCCAAATCACGCCAGCGGCGTCGCGGGCGCGAGCGTCGCCCCATCTCGGACCTTCTCCGCGTGGGGGACCAGGTCGTGGTTCAGGTCACCAAAGACGCGATCGGGGACAAGGGCCCGACTCTGACCACCTATATCTCGATTCCCGGTCGCTACCTCGTGCTGATGCCCTCCATGGCGCGCACAGGGGTCAGTCGCAAGATCCCCGACGACAAGGAGCGGCGGCGCCTCAAGCGCATTCTCTCCTCGATCCAGCCCCCCGAGGACATGGGAGTCATCGTGCGCACCGCCGGCATCGGCAAGACCAAGAAGGACCTCAAGCGGGACCTCGATTACCTCCTGGGGGTTTGGGAGAGTTTTGGGAAGCGTCTGGGTAAGGGGCGCGGACCTGCTCCCCTGTATCAGGAGTCCAATGTCGCCATCCGCACCCTGCGTGACCTTTTCGGACCGACGACCAAGGAGGTCGTCGTCGATGACCCCGTCGTGCACGAAGAGTTGATCGAGTTTGCCGAGAAACTCATGCCGGAGCAGATCGATCGCGTGCGCCTCTACGATGCGGAGCGACCGATCTTCCACCAGTACGGGATCGAGCAGGACTACGAAAAGATCTTCTCCCGGCGGGTCGAGTTGCCCTCGGGAGGCTCGATCGTCTTCGATCAGGCCGAGGCCCTGGTCGCCATCGACGTCAACTCCGGCCGGACGCGGACGAACTCCTTCGACTTCGAGGAGATCGCCTTGAAAACCAACCTGGAGGCTGTGCCGGAGATCGCACGCCAGATCCGCCTGCGGGACCTGGGAGGGATCCTCGTCTGCGACTTCATCGACATGACGAAGGGCTCTTCGAACCGGACGGTCGAGCGTGCCTTGCGCACGGCCATGGCGGACGACCGAGCTCGCTCGAAGCTGGGCCGCATCAGCCAGTTCGGTCTGCTCGAATTGACCCGTCAGCGCCTCGGGCCGGGGACCCACAAGAAGGTCTTCCAGGCCTGCCCGCGCTGCCGCGGCACCGGGCGCATCCGCACGGTGCAGTCCCGGGCCCAGGCCATCCTGCGGCGCCTCGGCTCGGCCTTGACCCAAAAGGGGTTCACGACGGTCGAGGCTCGCGCTCACCCCGAGGTGGTGGACTACATCAAAGAGCACCTGTGGGACTACACCCGAGCCCTCGAGCACCGCTTCGAGAAGGAGATCAAGTTGACCTCCGTGCCCGACCAACCGGAGGATTCGGTCCTGCGCTACCTGCGGGCTGACGGTCGGGAGGTCCGTCCCGGCGGTCGGCGCAAGCGCTAGAGGCCACCCAGCTCCTTCCAGGGCCTGCTGGGCGCCAGGGAGCCGTCCCAAGTGGGGGTAGGGGCC
>JALWOP010000355.1 GCA_027083445.1 Planctomycetota bacterium
GTGGTGGGGCGCGGCGGCGGCGGGGGGGCGAGGTTGGGCGCCGAGCGGGGCGGTCTGGGCCGGGGCGGGGGGCCGATCGAGTTCCACGCTGGGGGAGATCCGCTGCGCGGGTCTGTCCAGGCGCACGGGAGGGGCTGCCCCCTCGGCCTGGGCAGGCGATGGCCGACACCCCAGGGAAAAGAGGGGGAGCGCCAGGGCCAGGCCCCGGCGGGCCATTCTTCCCAGGACGAGCCGGCCAGGGACACCTCCGGCGATCCGCACGAGACCTTCCATGGGGATCATCTTCGGTGCGGGATGGGCCCATGCAAGCTTCCGGGCAAAGACCCGAGTGGCTTCTAACCACTTTCAGGGCATACAGTTGAGGCGGTCTTGGACCGAATCCGGATCGTGGGTGCAGCCGCAGGTCCCAGTCCCAGGTGTGGGAATGGTACGCCCGACAGGATTCGAACCTGTGACCTTTGGCTCCGGAGGCCAACGCTCTATCCAGCTGAGCTACGGGCGCCTTCCCATCGCAATCGGCACATCACGGTCGGTAGTGCCGGGGCGAGCAGGGAGGATAGCGCCCCGGCTCGCTCCTATCTAGGGCCCCAGGCCCGGGCCGAAGCGTGGCGGAAAAAACGTTCCCTTGACGGATTCACGGGTCTAGTCCACCGTGGAGACCTTGGGTTCGCGCTCTCCCACCACCAATATGAGACATCTTTCCCCTAGCTCTGGTTCTCCCCGAACCGGTCGATGTCCGCTTGTCGCATCCCCTCTTGTTGGGGCCCTGGTTACCGCCGGGATCCTGGTGGGGGCGGGTTGGTCCCTCTTCGGTGGTGGTCGAGCGATACGGATTGTCGAGGCTTCGACGCTCCACTTCCAGGACTCGGACGGGGATGGGTTACCGGATCGACAAGAAGCTGTCCTGCGCACCGACCCACACCTCGCGGACAGCGACTTCGATGGGTATGACGACGGCCTGGAGTTCGCGTTGCAGAGCGATCCGACGCTCTACTCCGAGATTCCACAGACGCAGCAGCTTTCGGTTGCGATGAGTGCCCGGGGCGAGGGGGGCAAGCTGCTCGTCTTTACCGCAGTCTATGCCGGAGATGGCGTCTTCGACGACAAGATCGTGCGCTTTGGGGCCGTGGTCGGAGACCAGATCGTCAACTTGCCGCTCAAGCGCCTCTCCCCGTACATGAATACGGAGACCCATACGCTTGCGGGTGGCGCGGCCTTGATGACCATCGATCTCAACCTGCCGGAGTCCTTCATCTCCCAGACCGGCGCGGCGACCGTTTTCGCAGCCGTGGGAATCACCGGGGCCAAGCGGTACGCCTCGTGGGACAAGGTCGACCTTTCGACGGTGCAGGGGGTGATGATGCTGCGCATGCCCGCTCCCCGAGGACCCGGGGGCGCGAGCACCATTCCGGTTGGTGCGATGATCAACGTGCCGATCCCGACCGATGGGGATATCAGCATTCCGCTCGACTGGACCCCCAGCAAGGTGTGCTTCCAGATCTCAGAAATCGTAGGGACTCAAGGATCCGTAGTGATTCACCAGATCATCTACGCCGAGTGTGAGGCGGGCTGGGAGACCTACTGCGAGTCGGACTGCAGTGCCACCCTGGGGAGCACCTTCACGACCATCGACCCTGGCAGCCTACTGGGAGGGTGAGGTCTCCCAGGGGAGAACGAGAGGTGCCGGGCCCGCTTTCCAGGTGCTCTCTCAATGCCGGGAACGCTGGTTCCTTCCCGCTTTTGGGGAACTCCCCAGCCCAGCCCCCCGTCTAGTTTTCATACCTATTTGGACTCCCATGCGTACTGACCCGGATCGAGAGCTCGTACTCGCCTGCCAACAGAGCCGCCTGAGCGGCTTCGAGGGCTCATTCCGTGAGCTGTACGACCTCTACAAGGACAGGGTCTACAACGTCTGCTACCGGATCAGCGGGAACGCCACCGATGCCCTAGATGCCAGTCAGGAGACCTTCGGCGTCATCTTCCGCAAGATCCGGGAGTTTCGATTCGAGTCACGCTTCTCAAGTTGGGTCTACCGCATCGCGGTCAACGCCAGCATCGATCTGAAGCGTCGTTCGAGTGCGAAGCGCTCCTCTTCCCTCGATACCTTGCAGAGCGCGGGGCGAACCGAGGCCCACCCGCTCGAGATCAGGGACGAGGTCACCGAAACACCCCCCGCGGCCGCATCGCGGAGGGAACTGGAAGAGGAGATCCAGAGAGCCATCCTCCGGCTGAGTCCGAAGATGCGTGCGATTACCGTCCTGCGCTACCTCGAGAGCCTCAGCTACGAGGAGATCGCGGAGGCTCTGGGGATCTCAATCGGCACCGTCAAATCGCGCCTCTCGCGCGCTCACGATGCCCTCGATCGTGAACTCACTCCCCTTCTAGACCGCCACCTTCTCACCTAACGGATCACCCGATTGGATCAAGCCGATCTGGAACATCTGTATTGAACAAGATTCCCTGCCACTCCGATGAACACCTCCCCTCGCGACGAGCTTCTCGACTACCTGCCGGCGGCAGGTAGAGGAGATGCCGTGCTACCAAAGTCCCAACTCGAAGCGCTGGCTGCAGACCCGAAGCTGAAGGGTTGGTGGCTGTGTTCCTGTCGAGTGGTTCGGGTGCTGGGGCAGTTGAGTCGTCGCCCGGTTCCCCGGGATCTCGAGGGGCGTGTCGTCGCGGCGACCCAAAGCGGGCATCGTCAAGAGCGGGTCATCCAACGGTTGCTTGCGAGCGCTCAGCGCAGGGCACCGAAGGAACTCGACGTGGCCGTTCGCCGGGATCTGGAGCGGCCCTTCCAGCGGCATGCGGATGGCCCTCTTCCCGCACGGACCCTTCCCGCGCCCGAGGAGTTGGATCGCCGGGTAGCCCGGGAGATCGGGAAGGTTTCCTCGGCCGAAGGACATTCTTCTTCCGAGCGGCGGCTTGCAGGGAATCGGGCGGTCGGCATGCGCCCGGTGGTCGGCGGCCGATCGGGACCTGGGAAGCGCGGCTCCCACCGTGGAAAGCTCTTCGCCGATCGTTTCGGTCGATCGGGATGGCAGGCGACCGGGAATTCGGCTTGGATCCTGGCCGCGTTCCTCTTCCTGTCGGGCATCTGGGCCATCCGCGTGTTTCACATCGGTAGCACTGGAGTCGAGACTCCCAGTGCCTCCGCAGCTTCCGGTATGACCGCGGTTGCGGCGTTGGATGGTACGGGTCGTCCCGCGGAGATCACGCGCTTCGAACTCTTGAAGGCGCGTCCGGGGTCTGCTGAAGAGGCGGTTTTGCGACAGATGTTGGACCCCTTTGTCGGGGGCCTGGTTCAGGGAGGTGTACGGTGATGCGCTTTGACCGAAACCAGCCCCTCACGAACCGTCCCATGTGGGATTCGCTCGGCCGAAGGCTGGAAGTGCATGGCGCTTTCGCCGCCCTGGCAGCTGCGCCCTTGCTGGCCCTGCTGTTGGCCATGACGGGATGCAACGGGTCCGTCTCGGCCTCGGTTCCCGGGGACGACCCGGAGGTCCAGGCTTCCACCGGCGGCCCGAGCTTCATGGAGAACTCCGTCAATGCTCCCTGGACGACCCTCTTCCGGGGAACGCGCCTGGTCCAGCTCTACGATGGCTCGACTGGAGGCTCTCCCGGGCTGCAACACCTGAGCGTCAAGTACCGCGAGGATGTCGCCGCGGATGGCCAGGGGAACTTCTCGGTGGTCACGCTGGAAGTCCTCTCGCCCAATCCGGATCCGCAGACCTTCTTGGCGATTCAGGATCTGCGTCAAACCTTCAGCTATCGCTACCGCGATTTCTCGATCAAGGACTGGAATCTCTTCTCCCAGCAATACGTCTACGCCATCGTCGACCAGGGCCGCAGCATCGCTGGCCATCCGACCGTCCAGGTACGCATCGATCGCAACTCCGGCGGCCGTTCGTACTACCTGGTCGACTTTGACCCGGTCACCAGCCTGGTCCTGGCTTACCAGGAGTTCAGCGTGGCCACAGGTGGCTTGCTCGCGGATGTGAGTTTCGAGACCCTGACCTATCAACCGGATCTGACCGGGTTGACCTTGGTCTCGCACCTCTTTCCGACCGAGACCTACAGCATTTCGGGTGGCAACCTGCAGGGGATCTTCGGGTTCACCCCCCTGGTCCCGGTCTACGTTCCCCAGGGCTACCAGGTCAGCGACACGATCGAGAAGCAGACGGCCCCGGATGGCGTGCGTGCCAAGGTCTACCTGACCGACGGCCTGGAGACCATCATCCTCGCTTCCCAGCAGCCCATCACCGGGAACGGTGGACCGATCGCTTCCCGCGTGTGGTCGACGGACCTGGGAACTTGGACTGGCCTGATGGGTGACGTCGAGGGGTACCCGGTGGTCGTGGCCGGCAAGGTCGACGCCGTCGAGCAATCCCTCGTGCTGCAATCGGCGCTGCACTAGCAGTGTCCGCGCGAACCACCGTAGACCCTGCTCTGGTCAGACCGGAGCAGGGTCTACGTCGTATCTGCCTGGCGTGACGACTCTGGAGATGCGGCGCGTACCCGCCACTTGCGCTCGGCGGTTTGAGCGAACTTGAAGACCATTGCCACTTCGGTGCTGAGGGCGGGGCGGTTCGCTGAACCGTCGCTGGGAGCGGTCGCGGTGCCGGCGGCGAGATCAATCGCGAGAAATGCTCCGCCGGTGGCGACGTAGAGGAGGGACCTCTTCCATCCTCGCAGTACCCTCGCCGTGGAGGCTTCAGAGCATGAAGGACGTAGTCGGATCCCGGGCCAGGAGGGCCCTCCTGGTGATCGCCGCCGGGGCGCTGGCCATCGGAGTCGCCCCGGGCAGGCAGGCGCAGGGGATCTCGCAGCGCCCCTGCGTCCCTACGCTGAAGCACCTGGAGCACTTTGGGTTCGCCCTCGTCGACTGCGGATTCGACGATCCCCTCGATGGGGTGGTCAAGACGAATTACGCCGACGAAGTGGCGCCCTTCTCCAACATCGCCCACCTGTGCGTTTTCCAGCCGACCGACTCGATCGGTGGGCGGCTGGCCACCTTCGCCGCTTTGCAGATGCGAGCGATCCTCTCGGTCGAGAGCCTCTTCTTCAACCGGGTGCCCGACTTCAGTTCCCCCAGCGGCTCCAGGCTGACCCTTCGCGGTGATTACCTCGCCAGGTGGCAGCAATTCCTCGCCGTAAACGGTTCGGTGATCGACGAAGACACCGTCGCCGCTCTCTACCTCGCCGACGAGCCCTTCTGGAACAACTGCGCGGCGGCCGACCTGCAGGCCGTCGCCGACCTGCTCGAGGCCTCTCGTCCGGGGATTCCCACCCTGATCGTCGAGGCGGCGCCGGCGCTGGCCAGCCTAGTCGTACCCGCTTCGGTCGACTGGATCGGATTCGATCACTACGGAGTGCTCGATCCTGGCAGCGATGCGACCTACCTGGGCGAACTGGACCTGTTGAAATCCAGGAGGAGCTCGGCACACCAGCGGGTGCTGCTGATCATGGAAGCGCAGTGGTTCCCCGCCTACGGCATCTTCGGAGTCACCGAGGACGACCTCGGCGCGGTGGCCCTCAACTACTACGCGCTGGGACAGAGCGATCCGGCAGTGATCGGAATGATCGGCTACCTCTGGCCGGGGGGCTTCGACGCACCCGACCAGAAGGGAGCGAGGGAGCTGCCGGCGAGCGTCCAGGCGGTGTATGCCTTTCTGGGACACGAGATCGCCGGGAAGTGAGGGCAGGCAAGGGGTGTGACGCCAAGGCTCACTGGAGCCAGACCTCTTGTGCCGCGGCACCTTCAAAGGTGTCACATCAGCAGTCCCGATCGACGTATCGGCTCGGAAGGGGGGCCGAGGTGGCGGAGAACGTCACCACGTGAACACCGGTCATCGGCCCTCCAGTCATGCCCAGGATGTCGCTGTCCGGCGATAGCGCCATCACAAACTCGGGCGCATACGCCGCGCTGTTCGACAACCAGGCGTTCGGCGTGTCGCCGTTCACGATGGCGCTCGGACAGGCCTCCATGGTGCCCCCACGCCCCGGATCTCGATTGGGCGACCCCAATGGCGCGGAATCAGTCCACGAGTCTCGTCTCACCGATGGCCTGTTCCATCGCGGCGACCTCATCATCGTCCAACTCGGCGAAGAGCCCGCGCTTTCTGGCCGAGAGCCGGCCGTTATTCTCGAGGCAGATGCGTAAGAAGAGTTCGAGGCGCCGATCGGGCATGTCGACGATGTTTCGCAGCGCGCGCCAGGCCCGGTCGAATCGGTCGAGGAACTGGAGTTCGCCGATGATGTCGACCTCGATGGTCCGCTCGATGGCACTGTAGAGGTACTCAGCGACCCGAGTCCCGTCGAAGTACCGGTAGTGGCGCGCCGTATCCCCCTGAACGATGAGGTCGCCATCGTCGCGCAGTTCGTACTCAATACACTCCATCAGAGGAAGCGAAAACGATTCGAGCGCGGCGTCGTACGATGCCCGATCGGCCAGCATGACGGCGGACACGGGCAGGACGAGCCCCGGCAGGGTGAACCCCGTGCGCGTGAGAACGTGGTGGATCAGGTATCGATGCAACCGGCCATTGCCGTCGTCGAATGGGTGCACGAAGACGAACCCGAATCCGATGAGGGCAGCTTGAACGACGGGATCGATCTCGGAACCTCGGAGCCGCTCACAAGAGGCGAGCCAGCCGTCCATGAGATCCTCGACATCCCCAGGCTTGGGCGGGACGAAGTGGACGCGCTCACGATAGCCGACGAGTGTCTCCCCGACGTAGTTCTGGTCCGTTCGGTACCCGTCCCGCGCGTAACGCGGGTCCAAGATGGCGCGCTGGATCTCGACGAGCCGCGCCTTGTCCAAGGGCTCCCCCATATCGGCGGCGCGCAGTGCTCGGACAAATCGACGCGTGCGATGTTCGTCCGGTCGTTCGCGTTCGATCTCGAAAGTCGACTTGGTCTCCTTGAGATAGAGGAACTGAGCCGCCCGCTGAACGAGGGCTGGATCCCAGTCCGTCACCGTCGCCCTCAATCGACTTGCGAGTTCACGGTCGCGAAAGGAATCGAGCGCGTCGGTCCGGTAGACCGTCGGGCAGAAGGATGGGGTGCCGAGAAGGTTGTTGCGGACACGGTGACGTGAACTCGGAGTTCCCTGCGCAGTGAACTGCTGTGCCCCATCGAGGGCGTCGACATAGGCAACCGTCGGCGCATCCTCGACATCGAGCGTTCGGCCAGTCAGCCACTCGTACAGGAACCAGGCGCGCCGTGCGTACTTGCCGGTCGGTTTCGAACGCACCCACGCCGCCAATCTCGCCGGCTCGATGACCTCAAAGGCTGCGGACAGGACTTCGAGGTTCACCCCGTCGTACTTCAGGGCGAATGCGAGTTGTGAGACCGGATCCGTGCCGGGCGCGTACGAGGGAGGCAGGTGTTGGATCGTTCCCGCCGGGGAGGTCTCGATGACCTTGGCTCCCCTCGAACGGATGCGCGTCCCCCGTCGGGGGGGGAGTGTCACCAGTCCCAGGTCCTCGATCAGGGCCAGGTAGCCTGCGGGCCGGGAGTCGGTCGGTTGATCCATCGGAGATGCGTCTCGTTGCGGGACTGTCGGGCAGGCTCGACGGGCTTCGAACACGTTCAGCAGGGGCCCGATTGCTTGAGAATCGCTACTAGAGCTTCGAATACCTTCAGCATAGCCCGCTGATCTTCAAAAACACTCCCCCGTCCACCATATCCCTATCCACCCCCCCCCGCGCCGACGACTCTTCCGCGTCCAGCGCTTCCTCCGGCGCCTTCTGCCGCGAGCGCGGCGTGGGGACATGGGCGCTCGGAAAGGCCGCGCGCAGCCACCGCCCCACGCAAGAGGCGCGTGCCAGTGACGCCCCGTCGAGGTGACCCACCTCGGAGTCACATCAGCAGTCCCGATCCAGGCGAATCACGCTGAGAATAGTAGCCCTGGCGGTGAACGCGGGGGTTTTCAGGGGGGCGCCGTCCAGACCTGCCGCTGGTGGGGAAGGCCTGCCACCGGCCCCGATCCCGATTTCCCCGCCGCTCCAGGGCTGAAGAGGTGCGGCGAGGGGGCTAGGAGGGGCCTGGAGGGCAGGTCTCTCTTTGGGACCGATCTCGATTCCCCGCCGAGCCAGGTTTTCTGCCCCGCCCAGGGATTGGGCAGCGGAAAACCGTTCCCACCGGCCCACCAACCGAGGCCTCCCCGCCACGGCTAGCTGGAGCGGGGTAGGTTGAAGTGTCGGCGGCGCGCAGCGCCCCACTCCGCGAGTTCCTTCCACGCCAATCGATCCGATGTCCGACCAGCCCGCCCCCGAACCGTTCAATCAGCAGAATCTCGACGACCCCGAGTACCGGGATCGGCTCATGCGCAAGCTCAACTGCTTGATCGCCGTGCTCGAGGTCGCCAACGCCAAGGTCAAGCGTTCCCTAGCCGGTCCATCTCCGGATGTCGACCGCCTGATGAAGATCAAGACCAATCTCTCCAGCACTCTCGAGGTGTGCCGGAGGGCCAAGCGTGCTCTGGAGCGCCGCGAGGCACTACCGGAAGGACTCCCCGAGAACCTGGCGCAGGTCGTGCGTAAGCATCGGGCTTCGCGCATGCCGGCCCGCGCCAATGTGGAGATGACATCACCGGAAGAGCACAAGCGTTTCGAGGGCATGGGTCGGATCACCAGCGAGGAGCTCGCCGCCGTGGATCTGGACGACCTTGCCCGCCGACTCCAGGAAGGCTGAACTCCCGGGCTGGCTCGAAAACAGGAACCCCTCTCTGCGAGTGCATTCCTCCGGGGGTGCGCTCGCTCTCTCTTGGCACGACTCCGGCGTGCGGCTGGGCTAGTGGCGCCACGAGCGCAGGTAGCGGAAGTCCCAGCCTACGGTGCGTTCGCTGAGCTTGGCAACGATTGGAGGCAAGCGCTTGTACTGGTTCATGACGATGCGCTGCACGATGCGGGTCGTCAGTTCGGAACTGAAACCGGCTGCAACCAACTCCTCCTCGCGCCAGCGGCGGTCGACCAAGCGGACCAGGATCTGATCGGCTTCTTCGTAGCTGAAGCCGAGTTCCTGTTCATCACTCTGTCCCGCGAAAAGGTCCGCGGAAGGAGCTTTTTCGCGTACGGACGCGGGCAGGTCGAGGTGTTCGGCTAGCTGGTAGACCTGGTGCTTGTACAGATCACCTAGAGGATTGAGGGCGCTGGCCGAATCTCCCCACTGCGTGGAGTAGCCCAAGAGAAGCTCGGTCTTGTTGCTCGTACCGATGACGAGAGCGCGCTCCGCGGCGGATTGATCGTAGAGCACGATCATGCGCGAGCGGGCCATCACGTTCCCACGCCGTAGACGATCCTCGACCTGCGCGGGATCGAGGTACCCGTCGACCATGGAGCTGATATCAAAGCGCATACCCCGCACGCCGGTCATGTTGATGACCGCTTCAGCATCGGAGAGGGAATCAGCGCTGCTCGTGCGGTAGGGCATCATCACCGCAAGCACGTTTTCGGGGCCGAAAGCACGGGCCGAAAGGGCACAGGAAACCGCCGAATCGATGCCACCCGACAGCCCCAGCACCGCCTTGGAGAAGCCGAATTTACCGGCCTCGGCTCGCAGGAAGCGGATCAGGATATCCGTGACCAGGGCGGGGTCGATATCCAGGTGGGTCACGCTTCGCTCTCCGTAAGCCCGACTCGGCGTGCCAGGGCCCGCGCCAGGATCCAGGGGCGCTCATCCCGTCGGAGCGGTGTAGCAACCCGTGCTCTCTCGAGACGTGCTCGGGACAGCTCACCATCGAGCAGGCCCGTATCCAGCCCGAGCTCCTCGTTCAAGGGGCAGCCATCTGGATCTACGATCCTCGAATGGCCGGCGAACAGGACGCCGTCTTCCCAGCCCACACGGTTGCAATAGAGCACCCACGTTCGAAAGAAGAGTGAGAGCGCGTCCTGCAAGGTGCGCCAGGTTCGGTTGGAGGCGAGCTCGCCATTTCCAGCAGTTACACCGCGGCCCGGTCCAGCGGAGCAGATGATGAGCGCATCGACTCCGTCCAGGAAGTAGAGGTAGGCGCCATCGACATGCCAAGCATCCTCGCAGGTGAGCAGGCCGATGCGCCCATACTTCGACTCAGCCACGACGAACTCCTCTCCCGCAGCCAAATCGCGACTCTCCTCGAACATTCCGTAGGTCACCAGGTGGACCTTGCGGTGGATGTGCCGGATCTCCCCATCCTCGAAGAGGGCCAGCGAGTTGTACATGCGATTGTCGGGCCCCCGCTCAACAAAGCCGGCTACGATCGAAATGTCCCTGGACTGCTCGCAGAGAGCGTTGAGGGGAGGGGCATCCAGATCGAGGGCGACCTCGAAGGTCTGGTCCTTCAGGAAGTAGCCCGTCAGGGACAGTTCGGGGAAGACAAGCAGCTCGATACCGTCCGCCCGGGCGCGTTCGATGACCTCCAGGTGGCTCTTTAGGTTGGCGTTGACGTCACCGAGGGTGGGATCCACCTGGGCCAGGCGTACGCGGCAGTCCATGATGGCCGAAGGATAGCAGGCTCCAGGCGCTAGGATGGGCGTGGCATGTCGACTCCGCGCCGGCAGGGATACCTGAGGACCCTCGGGTCCATGGGGCTCTTGGGGATGGTCCTGGGAGCCGGTCTCGGCTTCAGTGGCCGGGCACCCGGCTCCCTAGAGGGGGGGCTGGCTCTGGGCGGAGCCGCAGTGGCCCTGGGGGCGGGGCTTTGTGTGCACGGCCGAGCCTGGACTCTGGCACTGGTCGTGCCCAGCCTGGCACTCTTGGTCCTCATGCTGTCGGCGTGACCCGCACTGCAGCCGCGAAGGCGTCATCGACGAGCTGGTCCGCACTCACTCCACTGGCCTCGCCCTCATAGCCCAAGATCAAGCGGTGGCGGAGTGCCGGGACGGCCTGACGGCGAAGATCCTCGACGCGAACATGGAGCTCGCCCTGGAGCAGTGCGTGGGCCTTGGCGGCAAGCAGCATGGCCTGCCCACCCCGCGGGCTCGCGCCGTAGCGTACCAGGGTACGCACGGAGTCCGGTGCCAGTTCGCTCTCGGGGTGGGTGGCGTGGATGACATGGGCTGCGAGGTTCACGATGTCCGAGGAGACGGCGACCTGCCGAACCAGTGCTCGCAGGCCGAGTAACTCTTCCTGGGTGAGGATCGGCTCGAGATGCTCCGGTGGTGCTCCGGTCGTCGCCGCGAGAATGGCCTGCAAGCCCTCCGCGTCCGGTAGGCGCAACTCGAGCTTGAATAGGAAGCGGTCGAGTTGGGCTTCGGGGAGGGGGTAGGTCCCCTCCATCTCGATCGGGTTCTGGGTCGCGATGACCAAGAAGGGCTCTTGAAGGGGGCGCGTTTCACCGAAGACGGTCACCTGTCTCTCCTGCATGGCTTCGAGGAGAGCCGACTGCGTTCGCGGCGTGGCACGGTTGATCTCGTCGGCCAGCAGGACCTGCGTGAAGATGGGGCCCGGCTCAAAGCGGAAGCCGCGCGCGCCCCCATCCTCGAGCTCCAGAACCCGGGATCCAAGGATGTCCGCAGGCATCAGGTCTGGCGTGAACTGCACGCGACGGAAGTCGAGAGCGACGGCATCGGCGAGACAGCGCACGAGTGTCGTCTTGCCCAGGCCCGGCGCACCCTCGAGCAGTGCGTGACCTCCGGCGAGCAGGCAAATGAGCAGGCGTTCACTCACCGTGTCCTGCTGAAGGAAGCGCTCCTGCACGGCAGCCAGCAGGCGCCGGGCGGCATCGCGGTGGATCTTGACCTGTTCGGCCGTCAACTCGGGGGCGGTCATGAGAGTTCTATCTCCCGAAGGCTGTGGACCCGCTGCACTCGGGGGGGTGGGGGTATTGTGCCAGAGCGGTCGACCCAGACGGCATCGATCCCGGCGGCCTCGGCTCCGCGGACGTCCGTATCGATCCGGTCGCCGATGTGAACGGTATGAGAGGCGGCTACGCCAAGACGGTGGAGCGCGCGGCTGAAGAGAGCCGGGTCAGGCTTCTCGAGTCGTTCGCAGGCGCTGGAGAGCACCACATCCACGTCCAGTCCCAGCCCCTCGAGGAGTGCAGTGAGGTGGGAGCCCCAGTTCGACACCACTCCCACGGGCCGATCTTGGGCACGCAGGAGCAAGTCCCGTGCATCGGGGAAGACGCAGTAGTTTTGCGCGTCTCCAAAGGCGTCGATGAGGTCCCGGGTGATTGCCGTCACATCCTCCCGGACCCCGAACCCCTCCCGGAGGACATGGGCAACGAAGCTTCCGAACCAGGCATCGCTGAAACGGTAGGCCCCGTCGATCTCACGGGGGAGTTCGGCCATGGCCTCCTCGAGCTGGTCTTGCATGCGCCCCGGGTCGGCATCGATCCCGTGATCACGGGCGACCTGGACGTAGATCGTGGCCCAGGGACGGCGCAGCCGTGCCAAGGTGCCTTGGAAGTCGAGGAGCAGGGCGCGGGGCGGCATGACTGGCACGTGGGGCACTTCATCCTACGATGACCGCAATGAGACGTCTGGTTCCCGCTCTCTTCGTCTTGGCTGCCTGCGTGGGTTCAGGGGCGCGGGAAGCACGTCTCGCCTTGGCGGCTCAGGCTCGCAATGCGGAGGCCCGGGGGCAGTGGATCCGAGCGGCGGAGCTGTGGTTCGAGCTGAATGACGGTCGTGATGAGGAGGCCTCCCGCGGCCTCGCCAGGGCCCTACTCCACGAGGGCGATCCGGCGGGGGCGCTGCGTGTTCTGGCAGCCTATCCCGAACCCGGTCCCGGCCTGCTCCTCGACCGTGCACGCCTACGCCAAGACCTGGGCCGACGGGAACTCGCCGCCGAGGATCTGCGTCGCCTGCTGGCCTTGGACCCAGAGAGTGTGCCGGCCCGCAGGCGGCTGGCACAGCTTCTCCTGGCTGGGGGGCAGGCAGTAGAGGCCTTGGGCCTCTTGCGCGAGGCGGCAGACCGTGCTCCCGGGGATCGGGCTCTTCAGCGCGAGTTGGCTGTGGCAGCGCGAACGGCCGGTGAACTCGAACAGGAGCGCAATGCCTACCTCCTCCTCGCCAAGCATGGCCGCCTGGAGACGCCGGAAGGTCTGCGCTTGGGAGAGCTCTGCCTCCAGTCCCAGGCAGATCTTCCCCAGGCGGAGCAGGCCCTGCGCAGGGTGGTCGAGCACGATCCCACCCAAGCCGGAGCTTGGCACCTCCTCGCGGATCTGCGTGGGATCCTGGGGGATGACGAGGGTCGGGTCGAGGCCCTGCACAGCGCCCTAGAAAACGACCCGGGGAACACGGAGGTGCTCTCGGAGCTGGGCCAGGCTCGCGCCCGGCGAGAGGAGTGGCGGGAGCTCGAAATCCTGGTGCGGCACGCACAGCGCCTAGGGCGCGGAGATCTTGCCGAACAGCTAGAGGCCTATCGGAAGGCTGACGAGGAGGATGCGCCAGGGGGGAGTGCCCATGGCGGAGAACGCTAGCCCTCTCCCAGGATGCGGGCCATCACCTCGTCGATCTTGTCGCTGAGCTCTTCCGCGAACTCATCGCCGAAGTCGGCTGCGAGCACGTCGATCTCCTCGAAGGTGTAGCGCCCGGTTGCACGGCTGAAGGGGATTCCATACTCCCACTTGTTGCCATCCGAGGCGTGGATCGTGACGGCAATCTGGTCGTCGCCCTCGACGGGTTCGACCGTGTAGCTGGTGACATCGTATTCGCTCATATCGGCTCCTTGGAGTCCAGAGAGGTTACAGACTCCTCGCAGGTTCCGTCAGCCTGATGGCAAGCTTCGTCTTCCGTACGCTCCCCGGCCATCCGCAGCCGGTTTTCCGCGACCGCTTGGGCGTGGGCGGTCTTCCCTGCAATACCCACGGGGCGTTCACGCAACCGGGCCAGGTTTGCATCCAGTCCATAGACGAGAATGCGATCTCCGGCCTCGAGCCTCGTGGTGGATGCTGGAGAGGCGATGACCACACCGGAGGCTCGCTGGATGTTCAGAACCAAGATGCCCTCCTCCGCCAGGCCCAGTTGGCGGAGGGTGTGACCTTCGAGCCAAGAGCCTTCCTCCACCGGGAGCGTCGCCACACGGTACCCCTTGTCGAGGTTGAGGAGCTCGTGGAGGTCGTCGATGTCCAGAGCTGGAAAGCGATCGAGGGCGGCGGCGATCATGCGATCGACCAACCGCTCAAAGGCGCTGACATTGACCGCGATGACGCACAGGAGGACAAAACCAAGGAGCAGGAGCACCTTGGTCATCGGATCCAGCCCTCCCGGTCGGGTCTGCTGGGTGAAGGTCACGACCAAGGTGCCGAGGGTCGAAGTGATCGCACCGAAGCCGAGCATCATCAGTGTCCGGACGATGCGGCGGCGCACGGGGTGGCGCACCACGGCCTCGGACTCGGCGGTGGTGAACCCCACTCCCATGAATGCGGACTGTGCCTGGAAACCGGCTACTTCCCTCGCTAGGCCGGTCTTGTGCAGAGCCAGGGTGCCCACGCGCACAACGAGCAGAGAGAGGGCGATGATCGTGAAGAGGGCGACGAGTTCAGCCATGGGAGCCGCAGAGGCCTGTAGGGGAGCCGTAGGCCCTACAGCCTAGCCTGCGATCCTCCTCCACCCGAGCGCTCTCTACCTGCGAGGCGTCAGGAGGCGCGGGTGGCGGGCTCGAACGAATCTGCTACGAGACGGTAGCCCCTGCCGACGACGGTGTCGATCGGGGAGCTTCTGCTCGAGCGGGTCAACTTGCGCCGCAGCCGCGCCACGAGAACGTCGACCAGGTTTGTGCCCGGATCGTGGGTCGTCTTCCAAACCTTCTCGAGAAGCTCGCTGCGGCTGAAGGTTTCCCCCGGGCGCTCCGCAAGGGTGCGGAGAAAATCAAACTCGAGGGGACTCACCTCCAGCGTGTGGTCGGCGAAGGTGATGGTTCGGCGGCTCAAGTCGAGGTGCAGGTCCCCCAGGTGCAGGGTGGGCAGGGTCCGCTGGCGGCGAAGGATGGCTGTACTACGGGCGTACAACTCGGCAAACTCGAAGGGAAGGCCGAGATAGTCGTCGGCGCCGGCCTCCAAAGCTCGGACGCACTCCTCGGTGGAAGGGTGGGCAGAAAGGATGATGACCGGAGTCGTGAGGTCCTGTTCCCGCACTTCTCGCAGCAGGGCGAGGTCGGGCGAACCCTCGAGTTCAGCGGCCAAGAAGAGCAGATCGAAGGGGGCTTGGGGCTTCTCGCTGAGGAAACCGCGCGCCTCCGCCGCAGTCGTGCTTACGCGGCACTCCGCTCCGACCGTCGCGAGATCGCGCTGGAGGCGGTTGCGGGTCTGGGGGTCACCGTCAACTAGAAGGACGCGCATGGGACTTGGCCTCGTAGGGGTCGATTCGCCGCGAGAGCAGGGTGGCTCGGAGAGAGGCTCCGGGCGGAAGTGAAGTTTCCTCGTCCCGCCCTCGGGCTACTTGCGTAGGGTCATCTGCTACAGACCCATCTCTGTAGCCATGACCATGAAACGCCTCCTTCTCCCCCTGATCCTCCTGGCCGGCTGCGCCTCCACGCCGCCACCGCCCACCGTTTCTTTGCCGGAGAGCGCGGAGACCCTGGATGGTGGCCGGGTTCAGCTCGCCGGACGACCGGTCGCGCTGGTCTTCTGGCAGAGCTGGTGAAGAGGTTGCCTTCAAGAAGCGCCCCTGGTCCAGGAGGCGTACCGAACCTATGGAGAACGGCTGCCCATCCTGGGGGTCGTCGCCGGAGCCGACGGGAAGGTGGACGAGAGCGCGCTGCGTTTCACGATCGCCAAGTTGGGTCTCACCTACCCACAGATTCGAGACCGAGACGGACTCCTCACCGAGTTGCTCTCCGGCCGCAGCCTGCCGACCGTGGCGGTCCTGGACAGCGAAGGCCATGTGCGCTATTGGGGTCACGACCTGCCGGACTTCGAAGATCCGGCCTTCGAAGACCTGATGCGCTAACGTTCCACACCAGGTAGTCGTCTCTCGAGGCCCGGGCTGCATCACTGGGTGACGTTCATGCGAATGGCTAGCCAGGGGGTCGCGCCGTAATTGCGGCAGGCACAGGCCACATCCATGTCCCCATCCCCGTCCCAGTCTCCGCCTAGAGCAGCCATGGGTTGCAGGTTGATCGGATACTGACCCGTCTCCTCGAAGACGGCCTGTCCGAGGTTGCGGTAGACATGCACCTGGCTTCCGTCGAGGGCGACGATGTCAGGAGAGCCATCTTGGTTCATGTCGCCGACCACGGTGGAACCATCGAACGCGGCCCCGTACTTGCCACCTGTGCTGAAGCTGCGGTTGCCGCTGTAGAGGGAGATCCAGAGCCCACCGGTGTAGTTGGGGAACTGGTCCGCGACAGCCGTGGCAAGGTCGAGGTCGCCGTCTCCGTCCAGGTCGGCCAGGGAGGCGAAGTCGCCTGGGGAGACCGATGTCGCTGAAGACGTGCTGAAAACCGCGGAGCCATCGCCCCACCAGACGCTGGTGGAGTTGCCCGCCCCCACGATCAGATCCACGTGTCCGTCCCCATCGACATCGGAGCAGGCGATTTCCCGCCCGGCCGTGATCGCGGAGGAGCCCCCTGCGGGGATGGTTGCACCGAAGGTGCCGTCACCCTGGCCCAGGTGGGTCGAGACCCCGTAGTGGTTCGAGATGACCGCCAGGTCGAGGATTCCGTCCTCGTTCAGGTCGGCCGTGGAGACCGCGATGGGAAAGGGACCGTAGGCCTGGATCTCCTGGAGGAAGGTGAACCCGGCGGCGCCGTCGCCCAGGAAGATGTTGACCTTGTAGTTGGTGTTGCCGTAGAGATCCCATCCAGCTCCCAGCGTGACCGCGAGATCGAGGTTTCCGTCGCTGTTGAAATCTCCCGCAGCCAGGCCCCAGGGGCCTGGATCGCCGAAGCCCAGGGCGGCATTGAAATCATGGTCATCGTTGAAGCCTCCTAGTCCATCACCAAGGACAACGCAGACTTCGGGTCCAAGGATGCCGCTGGTGGCCAGGTCGAGGATGCCGTCGGCATTGAAGTCGGCGACTACCATGTCGCGCGGATCCTGGCCCGCGATCTGATAGTAGACGTCGCCTCCAAGCACGGGAGGAGGGCCGAGGCTCGGGACGCGAGAGGGTGCCGTTGGGAGCTGCGCTCCAGCGCCGGCGCATAGGAGGAGCAGACCTACCGAGGTGTGGGGTCCGTGTCTCATTGGAACGTCACTTGAACCGCTGAGGTCATGTTGGAACCCGAGCCGCATGGGCTACCGTTGGGATCCCGGTACCAGGCCTGGAAGTAGCGCGTCTCACCGGCGGCCCAGCCACCCTTGGTGCGCAGTCCCGGCCCGAACACAGCCGTGCCCGAGGCATCGGGGACGTTGATCTCGAGCCGGATGATCGAGCCGCCGACACAGAGGAGTCCATCCCCCAGGGGGCTGCCCAGGCCGAAGTTGTTCGGCTGGGTGCCGACGAAGAGCAGGGCCGGCTGGCCGGGGAGCAGGTTCGTCGCGCTGAAGGTCAGGTCATCCGTGAGCACACTGGCGGACCCGGACGGGATCAACCAGGTACCTTGACCCGAGGAGTTGGCGCAGCCGAGTCCCGGGTCGGCATCGTTCCCGCAGGGGCAACCCGTTCCCGTCCCATCGCCCGCGCAGAAGGGCAAGAAGGGGGATGTGCGCGCGGCTTGTCCCCCCAGCATGTGTCCCTGGCGGTTGATACCTGCCGCCTCGATCTCGAACTTGCTCAGCACGACGTCCACTGGAGTCTGGCCGTCCGGGGAGAGGGGGGCGGTGAACTTGATCTGCATGCTCACCCCCCAGTCGTGCCAGTTCCCGGGCAGATCGATGTCGATCTGAGTGGTATCGAAGGTCCAGGTGAGGCCCATCCCATCCCCATACCAGGGGAGGGTGAGGGAGGTGAAGGTACCGCTGCCGTTGGCGAAATCTCCGTTGGTGTAGGTCCACTCGAAGGTGCCCTGCATGAGCTGGGGGCTCTCCCAGGGGTGGGTGATGTCGGGGTCGAGCCAAACATCCTGGAGCTCGTAGGTAATGGTCATCGTCTGGCCCAGGGCGAGGGGGGCGGCGAGGAGGGCCAGGAGAGAGGCAATCGCAGGAGTTCTCATACTTGGACGCGGGGTTGAGGGAGGCAGGACATGGCAGGAATGCAAGGTTCATGCCCAGCCACCGAAGGCTCGAGGGGGCCCGTTTCGCGAGGAGACTGTCCGATTGGTGGACACACGTCTACAACGTGGGCAGCCTACTCCTTGCCGTCAGGATGGCAGTTGTAGCAGGCCATGGTGTCATAAACATATCCGTTCACCTCGTCGTGCTTGTCGTCCATCTTGCTCTTGGTGTGGGCGTGGCAGTCGGTACAGGTGAAGACCGAGAAGTTGCCCGGCACCAGATGGCACTCGCTGCACGAGATGTCCTTGTGCTTGCCGGAGTCGATCGGGAAGTCGTGGTCGAAGGAGCCGCCGTACCAGGTGGTCGTCGAGTGGCAACCCTCGCACTCGAAGGGGAACCCGAGAGCCTCGTGGTCGGGGTCGGTCGTCCCTTGGTATTCGGCAAGGTGACAGTCGACGCAGGGTTGGGAGATCCAACTGTGGTCGAAGCCGGCCCCCTGCCAGTGTTGCGTGCCATGGCATAGCTCGCAGGTGGTGGGAACGCCCAGGGCGACGTGGTCGGGATCGTTCGCGCTCTGGTAGTCGGAGAGATGGCAGTCGATGCAGGGTTGAGTGATCCAACCATGATCGAAGCGCGCTCCCTGCCAGGTCCAGGTTCCGTGACAGCGCTCACAGTCGGTCGGGTATCCCTGGGCCTGGTGATTGGCCGCCGCCAGGTACTGGGCCTCGTGGCACCCGAAGCAGAGAGTTGGCAGCCCGGTGAACTGACCACCTACATGGCAGGCCTCGCAGTCGATGACGCCGTGCTTCCCGGTGAGGGGGAAGGTGGAGTGGTTGAACCCCGCGCCCCCCCAAGTCGTGGAGATGTGACAGCGGTCGCAGTTCGAGGTCCAGCCCTGAGCAAGGTGGTTGGGCTCCGTGGCTCGTGCCAGGTCCTCGCTATGGCAGGTGATGCAGTCGGGATCCAGGCCGGTGAAACGTCCAACGGGTGCACCCTCATGGCATCGCCAGCAGGGAACGGCGGCATGGGCTCCAACCAAGGGGAAGCGCGTGCGTTCATGGTCCGCAATGGCCCCGCGTGGCCGCCAATCGTCCTGTCCATGGCAATCGGTGCAGTTCTGCCCGAGCTGCCCGAGGTGCACATCCTCGTGACACCCTGCGCAGCCCCGAGCTGCAAAGAGATCGACCGGGCCGCGGTCGTTGTGGCAACGCAGGCACTCCGCCTGGGCGTGGGCTCCTTCGAGGGCCACGCCGGTCTCTGCCAAGTGGTCGAAGCTGAAGTCCTCGCGCAGTTGGTTCCAGCTCCCCTCCTTGTGGCAGAGGGTGCAGTCTGCCGGAAAGGTGTCATGGGGGACGACCGGGCCGCGTTCGGCATACCAGCCGTTGACGGGAACGTCTGCGGAGCGCGAGCAGCCGGCGGCCAGGAGGGAGAGGAATAGGAGTGTTCGCGGGCTCATCAGAAACCTCGCTGGAGATAGAAGCCAATCACGGTCGTGTCCTGCTCGTCACCGAAGCGGCGTTCCGCATGGATGGAAAGGTCCCAGCCCCCCGCCGTACGCATGTCCCAGCGGACGCGCAAGCGGTCCTGGTTGAGAACCTCCTGATCACCGAAGAAATCGTGGTTCGTGTGCTGTCCGAGATCGAAATCGACCCGCCAGCTCCCGACAGATGCTGGGGCTCCAAAGGAGAACCGGCAACCGACCACATCGCTGAAGCGCCCCTCCTGGGTGAAAAGGGCCAGGCTCGACCGGCTGCGATCGAGGAATAGATCCCTTGCATCCGCACGCAGCTCGACCCCTGTTCCCGAGGCGGTCTCATCATTCCAACGATCGAGACGCGCTGAGAGGCGCAGGTCACTGGTCACCTGCCGCCAACCGGATAGGGAGACGCGATCGCTGCGGTCGTTCGCAAGCTCCTGCTCGGTCACGTCTGAGAACTCGTTGCGCAGGAGCTGGGGAATGCGGAAGCGTGAGAGGCTGAGATTCAGACCCGCATCCGTTCCGATACGCCGGCCCAGGCCCGCGATGAACTGGGTCAACTCGGGCCCCGAGCCCTTGGCCGTATCTTCGCTGCCGTACAGATCGATCCAAGCACCGGCCCAGGCGTTCCACTCCGAGCGCGGGTACCAGCGCACGTTGCCAAGCAAGAGGTCCCGGTCCGCGCGCCCCCCGTGCCAGGTCTTCTGATACCCCCCGGTCATCGAGAGTTCCTCATGCTCCCCGCGGGTGTGGCGGTAGAAAGCCGATGTCTGGAAGTCGGAGCCGCTGCTGAAAGACTCGTTGGGCTCTGGCAAAAAGCCGACGCTGGCGCCGTAGCGATCCCCGTTTGGGAGGCGCTCGATCATCTGCACTCCGTCAAGGACGCCGAACTCGGGCACGTCTTTTTGTAAGAAACGGCCGACCTCAAAGCGGCGCGGGCGCTCCCGATCCCCGCCCCAGGCGTAGGAGAGACGATCGATGCGTAGGAAAGCGTCGGTCGAACCCTGGCCGTCGGGGGTATCGGAACGCTCGACTCCGTACTCGATATCGAGTTGAAACTCACCCCCGCGCCCCCAGGGGTTCCGTCCCCGCAGATCGAGCCCGCTGCGGGCGAAGAGGAAAGTGTCCCCGAAGCGTCCGTCGTCGGTCCATTCCGCGAAGTTCGACCAGCGCCCGGACCAGTGGGATTCCCGCTCCTCGGGGCTGGGTGGGGTGACCTTGGCGAGGAGGGGCACGTCGCTGTCCCAGGGGCCCTCCGGGTTGCTCCAAGCGGGGTGTTCCGGCTGGGCTGAGGGAGTGGGCTCACGATCCACGGGAAGATCGATTTCAGCGGGGGTACCCGGGAGGATTCCCGAGGGATCGCCGTCGAGCTCGACCTGACACGAACGCTCGTCGACTGCGATCACCCGACCGCTGAGAGTCGTTCCTCCGAGGGGCAGAATGCGCACAGGATCCCCGGGCAGAATGGCACTCGCGGCACCCCGGTCGAGGTGAACCTCCGAGCCGACGATGGCCGTCACCCGCGCTTCGAGGGTTTGCACCCCGCCCTCATTCTGTCCAAACAGCGGCGCGGTGAGCCACAGCAGCACCAACCAATACTTCAACGGGATTCTCCATCACCAAAACCGTGGCAGTCCTTGCAGGACGTGCCCAGGGGTCGATAGCGGACCGCCCGGCCACCGCCAGGCAGGGGCCATTGCCGGTGGCAGGCGGCACAAGCGAGGTCTCGATGCTCACCGTCCAGATGGAAGCGCGAGCGGTCGTGGTCGAAGCGATCGGCGCTCCAGACTCGAGTCGTCCCGTGGCACTCATCGCAGGAACGCTTCTGGAATTGCCCCGCGTGGGGGTCGGCATGACAGTCCGCGCAGCCGGTTCCCAGAGCCTGCTCATAGGTGCGTCCGCGTGCGTCGGGTACGAGGCGGGCGGCATGGCAGGCGCTGCACGAGGCCTGCGCATGCGCCCCTTCGAGAGCGAAAGACGTCTCGACTCCATGGTCGAAGCCGCGAGGCAATCTGCGGAAAGAGATCGTGTCGTGGCAGCGAGCACAGTCGCTGCCGAACTCGCCGCGGTGAGCGTCGGTGTGGCAGTCGGCACAGGCACTGCCTCCGAAGTGGTCGCGCGCGTGGGCGAAGCTGCGCCCGTCGGCCTGCGGCTCCTGGAGCGGCGGGTGGCAGCGCGCGCAGGCAGTCTGGGCATGAGCGCCATCGAGGCCAAACCCGGTTTCCGAGTGATCGAACGCCCCTACATCGGCGAAGGATTCGGTGTGGTGGCATTCGTCGCAGGTTGCCTCAGAGAAGACTCCCAGGTGGGGGTCGCTGTGGCACGAGGCGCAGGCACGGGGGTCTCCATCGACTTGGTCGGCGACAAACCCCAGGCTGCGACCGGTGCGAGGGTCCGCCGTCGCACTGCGTGGATGGCACGCCTCGCAGGCCGCGGTCAGGTGGGCACCATCCAGAGCAAAGCCGGCCCAGCGCTCGTGCAGAGAGGGATCGTCCTCGAATCGCGAGCAGGCGAAGCTCTGCGCATCGTGACACTGCGCGCAGCTGACGGTAGCGAAGGCTCCACGGTGTGCATCCGCATGGCAGGCGGAACATTCACTGGGGGTTCCGACGAAGATCGCTGGATCCCCCTTGTGGCACTCCTCGCAGGCCGTCTCTACGTGGGCTCCCACCAGGGCAAAGGCGGTTTCTGCGTGGCTTTCCAGGCCGAAGGTACAGGGCAGGAAACCATCCTGACTGTGGCAATCGATACAGCTAGAGCGCGGTCGACCAGCGAACTGGCCGGCGTGGGGGTCGTCGTGGCATGCCGCGCAGTCATCCGCGACACGACCGGGAAAGCGCAAGTCGAACGTGAGCGTGGAGTCGTGACACTCTTCGCACTCGAGGTCGTCGTGGGGGACTTCGAGGGGGAAACCGGTCCGGGCGTGCTGATCGGGGTCCAAGGAGGCGGGAACCCAGGCTTCGTTGGAGTGGCATTCGGCGCAGCCGTCTTCGGGTGATGCAGTACCGGCCGCGGCGAATGCGCTTTGGAAGGCAGAGCTGTGTGGCGAGTCGTGGCAGGCCTCACAGGTGCGTTCCGGCGGAGGGTCATGTCCGGCGACGGCCTCCACGGAGTACTCGCCACTGTGGCAGTCGGCGCATTCCAGGCCCCCATGGGCTCCATCCAAGGCCAGGCCCCGGTCATGGCGGAAAGCAGTGAGCTCCTCGAAGGCGCCTTCCTGGCCGTGGCAGTCGGCGCACTCCCGGGCCATGGCGCCTTCATGGGGATCGTCGTGGCAGGTCGAGCAGTCGCGATCCAGGCCCATGAAGCGCGTGGCATCCTTGGGGAGGATCGGGATCTCCGCCCAGTTGTGGCAGTCGGTGCAGGCGAGTTCCTTGTGGGTTCCCTCGAGTTGATACCCGAGCAGGGTGTGGTCGAACTGGGTAGAGTCTTCGATACCGGCCAAGGCGAAGCTTCGCGCCGTGATCGGTGCGACGTCATCACCGTGATGTTCGAGGTGGCAAGTGCGGCAGGTTTCGGCCAGAGTCGAATCGATCAGGGAGCCGTGCAGGCCCTCGCCCGCTTCGATATCCCGGCCGATCTCCGCGTGACAGTCGAAACAGGCGTCGGCCATGGTCCCGCCGTCCTGTCCATGGCAGCGATCACAACCCTTCCCCCCGGCGAGATCGGTTTCCCGGGCGTGCACACTCGCCAGGGGTCCAGGACTGGTGCGCTCTAGGTCCTGATTGACCAGATAGAGCACCAGGACGAGGGAGGCGATCCCCACCAAGGTGCCTGCAGAGGCGCGGCGCATCAGGAGCCTCCTCCGAAGAGTTCCGCGTAGCGAAAAGCGGTCACGACATGGGCGGCGACCAGGAGCACGACCGCCAGAGCGACCCAGCGGTGCAGGTAGCGCCAGCTAGCCATCAATCCACGCAGCTCTTCATAGTGCGCCGCGGCCAGGGCGGCCCGCGACGCGCGACGCGTGAGTTCGAGGGTGGCTAGCAGTTGATCTTCGGAGAGATCCGCGCGCCGAGCTTCTTGCTCCAGGCGCCTGCGGATCCGTCGCCTCTCCCGTAAGCCGGCAAGCGCCCCGAGGAGTCCTTTCCAACGCCCTCCCAGGGCCAGCCGGTCGAGTTCCTCGCGGGCCGCTTGGGCAAAGCCGCGGTGGACGCGGTCCCATTCGGCGCTGATCTCCCGCAGGCGGGCGCGGACCTCCTCCAGGGCCAGCTCACGTCCGTTGGCGGCGTGTGGGACGTAGGCGTAGAAATAGCGCCCGATGGCACCGGTGACGACGAGTAGGGCCAGGCCCCAGAGGGCATGCCCGCCGACGGTTTGCAGCGGAGTCAGCGCAGAGTGCAGAAGGGCGATCACGAGGCAGGCGATGCCGGTTGCCACATGCGCGCTCATCCAGCGTTGGAGTGAGCCCCACGCGAGTGGAATGCGAAGAGAGCGCCGGGCCAAATAGCTGAGGTTGATCACGAGCAGGAGTGCCGCGGCGATTCCGAACGCCAGGCCGACGCCTCGGCTGGGGCGCAAGAGCGCATGGTCCGGGAGGCTGGCGCGCAGGGCGGGGGCGGCCATGTAGTACTCGCGGAAGATCAGCACCCAGGCCAGCGCGCCCATGACCAGGGCAAGGGCGCTACCGAGAGCCGCCAAGAGTCCCTTTCCTCGCCCTGCGAGTTCTGGAAGGGAGTGCGGGTCGACGTCGAAGGAGACCCCGCTACGTCGCAGGAGCTCCATCGGGGCCTCGCCCCCGGCAAAGATGAAGACCTCGTCGTTGGGCAGCGGTAATCGGGTTTGCTCCTCGCCCACGGTCAACTCGACATGGTCGGCGTGGATGGAACGTACCTGGCTCGAGAAGAGAACGACCAAGCGACCGGCCTGAATCGCTTGGGTGATGCGCGCTTCGTTGCGGGCCTTCAGGCGAAAGAAGCACTCCTTGCGATAGGAGAGGGTGACCTCGTTGCCTTCCTGCTCCGCGAGGCCCAGGGCGGCCTCGATGGCGCTGTCTCCTCCGCCCACGACGAGAATGCGCCTCCCGCGGTAGCTCTGTGCGTCGAGGAGGGAGTAGGCCACCTTGGGTAGATCCTCGCCGGGGACCCCGAGCTTGCGTGGCACGCCACGCCGACCCAGGGCAAGGCAGACCTGCCTGGCTCTCCACTGCACTCCATCGGTGTTGACGCAATAGCTATCGCCGTGGCGCTCGAGACCGAGAAAGCGCGTTCCGGTCTCGATCGGCAGCTCTTGCTCGGCGGCGACCCGTTCCCAGAGCTCCATCAGCTCCTCCTTGGAATAGGTCGGGCGGTCCAGCCTCCCGGCGAGAGGAAGGTCGACCGGATGGGTCATCACCAGCTTGCGCCGCGGGTAGCTGGCGACGGTGCCTCCCAGGGTGGCCTGGTCGAGGACGACGAAGCGCAGTCCCTGTCGCCGCGCCTCGAGCGCGCAGGCGAGGCCGGCTGGACCCGCTCCGACGATGACCAGGTCGAGCTCACTCTTGTCCTGTTCCGGAACCCTGGGGCGCCGTCCGACCGCGTCGGCCACCGAGCTGCCTTGAGCGATGGCGGTGCGGATCAGGGCGTAGCCGGTCACCTCACCCGCCAGGAAGAGTCCCGGGCTGCCGACCGCTTCGAGGTCGGGGGTAAGGGCGGGGATGTCGTCACGCTGGGAGAGATCGCCAAGGGTGACGGCCAGGGCCCCCACGGGGCAGGCCTCCGCGCATCGGGCATGCCCCACGCAGCGGGCGCCGTGGACCACGAGGGCCTGCCCGTGAACCATTTCGAGCACCCCCTCTTCCGGGCAGGCCTCGACGCACAGTCCGCAGCCGATGCAGTGGGCCAGATCGACGACGGGATGCTGCAATCGGGCACGCGCGCTGCCCTGATCGACGGCGCGATAGCGTTCGGCCAGTCCCTCGGCCTGCGCGGCGAGTCCGACGCGACGCACGATCAGCGCCCCCACCGCTACGGCGAGCAGAAGGGCGATTGCGATCAGAAGGCTTAGGCTCAACCTGAGATCCCCATAGCGGCCGGTTTGAGCATGGGAATCGCAGGGCAAAGGCCGTGCCCTGGGGTCGTCTGTGCCGTGAAGGGCTGGAGACAGGTATTGGACAGGCGGACACGGCTCGGATGTCCAAATGGTGGACCCTCGTCCACGTCTCCGACAGTTGGATGGATCGGCTACTGCGGGTTAACCGACATGCCGACTTCGAGGAGTCCGGGGACGACCACACTGGCGACCCACCCGCTGCGGCCGACCATCAGCTCCGGCAGGCGTGGGTCGATCGCGCGCAGGGTCTTGCAGGGCGAGCGCACGTCCTCGAGCTCGATCACCGCTCGGGGACCGATGCACAGGCGCATTCGGGGACGCAAGCTCTCGGGAGGCAGGCCTTCGATCAAGAGGTTCTCACCGAAGGTTCCCGGCTCCCCACAGGGAACCCGATCCGCTGCGAGCAGGCGCCGCTCCTCGACGGTCAACAGGCAGACGGCTCGCTTCGGTCCGCCGTGGAAGCTCTGGCGCTGGCGATCTCCCTCGAGGCCGCTCGCGGTGAGTTGAACCCGCGGAAGGGGATGTTTGGGGATCCCCCCCGTGCCGATACAGAGGGCGACGAGGCGTCCATCCATCGGGCGTGGTCAGGGGGCGAGGAACAGATAGTAGAGCTGTCCTTGGGAACGGGTGGCGCCCGCCCGACGCTCCGCCTCGGATCCCATTCCGAGATAGATGTCTGCGCGTCCGGCCGTGCGAATCGCGCCGCCGGTGTCCTGGTCGAACATCAGTTGGCGGAAGGGCACTCGGCCCCGCTCCAAGGGAAGGGTCGTGTCGACGTAGCAGATCGCCGCGGGGGGGAAGAGGCTCTTGTCGGTCGCGAGGGAGCGACCGGGGGTGACCTCTTCGTCGAGGGAGCCGTGGGGATTGCCCTCGATCGGTTGGAAGAAAACGTAGGCGTCGTTGCGAGCGAGGTAGTCCTCGATCCGGCCGGGATTGCGGGCAGCCCAGGCGCGGATGGCGGTCAGGGAAAGCTCTTCGGGAGCGATCTCTCCGGCCCGCACGAGCTCCTGTCCGAGGGAGGTGTAGACGCGTCCGTTTTTGCCGGCATAACCGAAGTGTGCTTCACGACCGTCGGGAAGGCGTACGACTGCCGAACCGTTCACGTGGGCGATGAAGGCGTCGAGGGGGTCGCGCAGGTAACAAAGCTCGAGTCCCTTGCCACGCAGGAAGCCCGCATCGATCACCCTGCGCGCGGGGTAGGGCTCGAGGCCATCGTCCGTGCGGCGGCCGAGGATCGTTCCATCGGACGCCTTGACTAGATCTGGCGGCAGGGCGTAGAGGGGGTAACGATAGGTGTCGTCGGCGGTGAGGCTGCCTTCGAGGATCGGTGTGCAGTAGGCCGTGAAGAGGACGCCACCCCCCTGGCCATCCCAGCCGGCGCTCTTGTACCAGCGGAACTCGCTCTCGATGGCGCGCTCGAACTCATCGGGGCCCTGGGCCTCATCGAGTAGCTGGGAGAAGCGTTCCAGGCTGCGCAGCGCGCGTTCGTAGGAGATCCCAGCCATGGGGAAGCGATCGACAGAGCTGGGCTTGTGCATCCAGTGCAGGGATCGCTCGAGCGGGGGACGCAGGGAGGTTCGTTCGAGCCAGAAGTGGCCGATCGAGGGGTGTTCCTCGCCTGGACCCAAGGGCAAGAGAGCTGCCGTTCCGTAGGGTAGCGGGCGTCCCCACTCGGGTTCGGTGCGGGGTGCGGCGCAGCCGAGGGCTGCGAGGAGGGTGGCGCAGGCGAGGAGCTTCATCACGGTGGTGGGCAACGCGGGACAGGGCGAGCCTAGCGCGGGCAGGGGGGCGATCCAAGACGCAGTAGACTTGCGCCCATGCCTTCTAGCCATGCGGTTCACTGGAGCCTCGATCCTCGCGTCCGATTCCTCAATCATGGCTCCTATGGGGCCTGCCCCAAGGCGGTTCTGAACGTTCAGCTCGAATTGCGGGCTGCCCTCGAGCGTGAGCCGGTGCTGTTCATGGGTCGCGAGCTGGGAGAGCGCATCGACCGTGCCCGTGAGGCCCTGGCAGCCTTCCTTGGATCCCGCCGGGAGAACCTGGTCTTCGTGCCCAACGCGACTACGGGGGTCAACGCGGTTCTGCGCTCGATCGCCCTGGGTCCAGGGGATGAGCTGCTCATCACCAACCACGGCTACAACGCTTGCAACAACGCCGCGCGCTTCGTCACCCAGCGTTGCGGGGCCCGACTCGTAGAGGTCGAGCTCCCCTTTCCCGTCGCCGACCCCACGGAGATCACCGGTCGCATTCTAGAGGCGCTGACCCCGGCCACGCGGTTGGTCTTGATCGACCACATCACCTCTCCCACCGCACTGGTCTTGCCCCTCGAAGAGCTTCTCCCCGCCCTGCGCGAGAGGGGGGTGGCCACGCTGGTCGACGGGGCTCACGCGCCGGGGATGTTGCACCTCGACCTAGAGTCCCTTGGAGCGGATTACTACACCGGCAACTGCCACAAGTGGATGTGCACGCCCAAGGGATCGGCGTTTCTGTGGGTGCGACCCGAACTCCAAGAGAGCGTTCGTCCGGTGGTCATCAGTCACGGGGCCAACACCCCCCGCCCAGATCACTCACGCTTCCAGACCGAGTTCGACTGGTGCGGTACGAGTGACCCCACCGCCTATCTCGCGATCCCGGCTGCTATCGAGTTCTTCGAGCATCTCCTTCCCGGCGGCTGGGCGGAACTGCGCCGGCACAACCACGAGCTCGCCCTCTCAGCCCGACGCCTGCTCCTCGAGGCGCTGGACATTCCCGTTCCGGTCCCTGCATCGATGATCGGCGCTATCGCCAGCATCCCCCTACCGGGCGACGCCCAGGCGGATGCCTTCGGAGTCGATCCCTTGCAGATCGAACTCTTCGAGCGTGACCAAATCGAGATCCCCATCCACAAGAATCCCTCCGGCCCCGGTCGTCTCATCCGCCTCTCCGCTCAACTCTACAACTCGATCGAGGACTACCAAGGGCTGGCTGACGCACTTGCGAAGAGGCTCTGACCCCCCAAACGGGAGACCTCATAGAATGGGCGCGAACCCCAGCCCTTGATCTCCATGCGCGACTCCCTCTTGCTCGTGTGCCTCCTCTGCTTCTGCGCCCCATCCCTGGGACAGGTCGGCAGCCCCTACTGTTTTGGCAACGGCTGTCCTTGCGGTAACGATGACCCCAGCGCGGGTTGTGGGAACTTCGGAGTGGATGGGAACGGGGTTAGTGGGGCGCTCTTGAGCGCGAGTGGGTCGGCCGATGTCTGGTTCGATGATCTGCTGCTCACTGTGGAGGGCGTACGGCCGGGCGAGTTTGGGGTCGTGTTCATGGGCAGTGCGATCGGGGCCCTGCCCGCGGGGGACGGGTTGCGCTGCGTGGGGGCCGGGGCCAACGGACTCTGGCGCTTTCCCGTGGCCCAGGCCGACGGGAACGGAGCGTTCTCCGTGGGATCGATCATCTCCGGTTCCCATGAATTCGATCCCCCCGGATGGATCGACGCCGGCGAGAGTTGGAGCTTTCAAGCTTGGTATCGAGATGGCGGCGGACCCTGTGGGAGCGGGTCGAACTACACCAACGCCTTGAGCGTGACCTTCCAAGCACCCGGGACGCAGCGCCCGGTCGAGGCGGATTTCGCCGGTCGGCCCCTCGCTCGCTATCCCTTCTTCGAGCGCGTGCAGGCCCTGAATCAAGGTGAGGATCTCTTTGCGGCTCTCGACCCGACGCGCCTGCCCTGGCTCGTGGGGGCGACGGGCGATCTCTTCATCGTGGCGGACAAGAGCCGTGCTGAGTGGGACAGCGATCCGAGCCTCGTCGACGTCCGTGCTACCGGACCCCAAACCTGGACGATCCAAGCGGGTGGTATCCAGGCCGACACCCTGCGCATCGATACAGGGACTCTGAACGGCACCCAGGGTGAAGCGGTCGGCGTCGGGTATGACATCGTCTTCGATGTCAACCAGGACGGGCTCCTCGGCCCCGGTGACGTGATCGATGGGCGCGGGGATGAGGCGGGGGTGAGTGTGGTACGGGACACGGCTGCTCCGGGTCCGCATGCCGTCACCGAGGTGCTCTACAACGGAGGCACCTGGCTGCGGCAGGACATCTACTACCCCAGCGACATCGCCGGCCTGGGAGAGCTGCCCTTGATGGTCGTGAGTCACGGCAACGGCCACGATTACACCTGGTACGACCACATCGGCTACCACATGGCCAGCTACGGCTGGGTGGTCATGAGCCACAGCAACAATACCGGGCCGGGGATCGAGACCGCATCGGAAACGACGCTCTCGAACACCGACCATTTGTTGGGCAACCTAGCGACCATTGCCGGCGGGGTCCTGGATGGTCATGTGGACGGCCACACGATCGTTTGGATCGGGCATAGCCGCGGGGCCGAGGGGGTGGTGCGAGCCTATGACCGCCTCTTCGATGGCAACTACGTCCCGGCGAACTACGGCCTGGATGATATCCAGTTGGTTTCGAGCATCGCTCCCACCACCTTCCTCTCTCCCCAGAAGACCAAGCCCCACAAGGTCAACTTTCACCTCTGGGTCGGTAGTGCGGACAACGATGTCTGGGGAGCGCCCAACAGCGGACCGGGGCAGTCGTTCCCCATTCTCGAGCGCGCCGGCGGTGAGAAGGCCTGCACGGTCATCCAAGGGGCGGGGCACGCGGTCTTCCACGACGGAGGCGGACCTTGGGTGGCGGAAGGGCCGTGCCTCGTCGGGCCCAAGCGGGTGCACAAGATCATGCGTGGCTACCTCCTGCCCCTGACGGCCTATTTCATACGGCACGAGGCGGATGCCAAGGACTTCCTGTGGCGACAGTACGAGACCTTCCAGCCGATCGGAGCTCCCAAGAACAACGATGGATGCATCGTGGTGAATCTCGAGTACCACGCGCGAGGGAAGGACCGCTACGTGATCGATGATTTCCAATCCGAACCAGCAACGACGTTGTCGAGCTCAGGCCAACCGGTGACCTACGACTTGACCGACCTCGAGGAGGGTCGTCTGCAGGACGCCAACACCTCTCTCGAATGGGAGACCAGCGACCCCTTCAACGGCATGACTCGGGCTCGTGCCACGGCTGACGATCCTCGAGGGATCGTCTTCACCTTTGATGGACCTTCCTATCTCGAGTTCTCCGTCGACCCGGAGCACAAGGACTGGACCGACGCAGAGGCTTTGAGCTTCCGAGCCTGTCAGTGTGCTCGACATCCGAGCACCCAGGCGGCGCTTGGGGACATCGACCTGCGCGTCGTGCTGGTGGATAGCCACGGGCGCATCGGCCAGGTGGAGATCGGCGCTTTTGGAGGCGGGATCGAGGAGCCCTACCAACGCATCTCGATCGGGACGAGCCCGGGCTGGGCCAACGAGTTCGAGACGATACGCATTCGTTTGACGGACTTCCTTACCGACGGATCGGGGCTCGATCTGGCTTTGATCCAGGCCGTGCGCTTCGAGTTCGGCCTACCGGGATCGGAGGTCGGGCGTTTGGGCTTCGATGATCTCGAGCTTGTCACCCACGAGTAACTCATGAAGATTCTCTGGTCACTCTCGGCGCTGGCCTTTGCGAGTGTCGCTGTCTTGGGCATGGGGCGCGCCCCTGCCCCCGTGCCGCTTCTAGATCCCAGCCGTCCCGCACCGCTGCCCCCGGACGCGGTCTGGGATCTTCTCGCGGCACGACCCTTCCGCGTGGCCGAGCCCTTCACGGATTGGTGGCGTAAGGAACACGGCAACGTGCGTGCGGGCCATATCCTGGTCCTGGCGGTCGATCCCGAGGCCTTCGTGCCGCGCCAGACCCTGGAGCCGGTACTGCAAGTCGGCCTCCAGACCGCAGAACGGATGAACGACGCCCATCGCGACGGCATCCTGGTGGTCCTCGTGCCTTCTCCCGCGGGACCGGACGGCTGGCCGACCCGGGATCTGGCATCGGATCCGATCTTTCTGGGGAGTCCCGCCCTGCCCGAGGAAGTGGATGCCGCGCACCTAGAAGCAGAGCTGGCACGCACCCGGGTCTTGCCCTTCGGGCGTGCCCGGGTGGAGGCCGCCCTCCGAAACGGGGGAGCAGCCCTGGACGCCCGCGATCGCGTCGACGTCGTCCAGGCCGCGGCGCGCTGGATCGCTGCCTATGCGCCTTCGGAAGCGGGACGGGCCGCGAGCCTCCTGGTGCCCTACAAACGCTGAGGGGCCCCGGCACAGGGTGCGATCCCCTTCTCCGACCGATGCAGACCGACCAGAGGCATCGGACTGCCTCGAAGTGGGAAGGGTTCAGTGGGCTAGGGCGGGAGGTCGACGAGAGATCGGCCCCATCTCCCTAGCCCACCATGCCCACTCATCGTTTCGCACTCGGCGTTCTTCTCCTCCCTTTGCTCCTAGCCGCCTGCGGCGGCGGTGGTGGTGGGGGCTCCGCTCCCCGGATCTCCGCACCGGCAGCCGGCGCCTTTTGGAGCGGCCAAAGAGAGATTCGCTGGACTCCCCTCGATCAGGGCAAGAAGGTCGTCATAGAGGTCTCTAGCGGCGGTCCCTGGACGGCGATCAGCGGCCAGACCGAGGACGACGGGCGCTTTCGGTGGGACACACAGTCGGTGTCGGACGCGGGCAACTACCGCGTCCGGGTGCGCTCCGATGCCGGGGTCATCGTCAGCGGGGTCTTCACCGTCGACAACACGGCACCTGTGGTGACCCTCTCGAGTCCGACGGGTGGTGAGCTGTGGGGTGGCTACAGGGATGTCACCTGGAGCACGACCGAAGCCAACCCCGACTATGTCGACATCATGGCGTCGGAGGATGGCGGCGTGACCTACAGCCAAGTGGTCAGCGTTGCGACACCCGATGACGGTCTCGAATCTTGGGATACCTCCACTCTGCCTGACGGAGCGGCCTACCGAGTACAACTCGTGGCTACGGACAAGGCCGGTAACACGAGTGTGCCGGCGACATCCACGGCAGACTTCACCCTGGACAACACCGCCCCCGTCGTGACCCTGACCGCACCGGTTGGTGGAGAAGCTTGGGACCTGGAGCGCTCGATTACCTGGACTACGACCGACCTGCACCCAGGGACCGTCGAGCTGCGCCTCTCGATCGATGGGGGTGGGAGCTTCGATCAGCTCATCACCCAGGACACCCCCGATACGGGAAGCTTTGCCTGGCAGACGGGCTATGCGCCCGATGGAACCCAGATGCGCGTTCAGGTGCAAGCCATGGATGGAGCGGGCAATGTCTCCGCTCCGGACAGCTCAGCCACCGATTTCACGATCACGAACCTGCGCCTCATCGCTCCCCTGCACTACCTGGACGTGAATGGCAATGCGACCATCGATGCAGGTGACGAGCTCTACCTCTTGTTCGACAAGGACATCGTGGTCAACGGCGCCGGCAGCAATGACCTCTCCTTGCCGGTCGTCGGAGATGGTTTTGGTAGTGGTGCGGTCCTGGCACAGGGGCCCGAGCTGCATTCCCTCGTCGTCACCTTGGGGACCAGTCCCACCCTGCGCACGCGCGGCCAGTTTGACCCGGCCGAATTGAGCAGCGGAAGACCCGGAGCCGTCGACATCGCCACGGCGATGACGCCCGATGCGATCGAGGATGCAGCCACGGGCCGGGATGCGGCACCTTCCGGACCCAAGGACATCATCGGCGGTTTCGTCGCTTTGCCCGCGCTCGTGGCTGGGAGCGACATGACCTCCAGAGGCGCACTGGGCGACCTGGATGGGGATGGCGATTTGGACCTGGTGGTCGGCTCGCGCTCGGGAGGTCTTGATCGTCGTTACAGCGGCGATGGGGCCGGTGGGTGGATCTTGAGCCAGTCCTTCGGTGGGGGGGACACCTTCGATGTCGCGCTCGGAGATCTGGATGGCGATGGGGATCTGGATCTGGTGGAGGCGGCCGCGGGAGCCAACACCGTCTGGTTCAACGACGGCTCGGGAAACCTGGTCGATAGCGGAGAGAGCCTGGGCTCCTCCGAGAGCCATGCTGTCGTTCTCGGCGACTGGGATGGCGACGGAGACTTGGATGCAGCCTTCGGCAACAGCTCCGGGCAGGCAGGCCGGATCTGGTTCAACGATGGCCTTGGGAGTTTCGTCGACAGTGGGCAGGCCCTGGGCCAGGCCGACACGGAGGCCCTCGCGGCCGGGGACCTGGATGGTGATGGGGACCTGGATCTGGTCGCCGGCAACCGTGACGAACTCTCGCGCGCCTGGCTGAACGATGGGCAGGGAGGTTTCAGCGCCGGAGGCGGCGCGACCTTGACCGCTGTCCAGGACGTGGCGTTGGGAGACCTGGATGGAGATGGAAACCTGGATGCTTACTTCGCGGTCCTGGGACAGAACGAGGTCGTCCTTGGCGACGGCAGCGGAGGCTTCCTGCCGACCCACGATTACATGGGCAACAACGACCACCGAGCCGTGGCCCTCCTCGACCTGGATCGGGACGGTGACCTGGATGCGGTGACCGCCAAGTACCTGGATGCGGAGCGCTACTGGATCAATGACGGTTCGGGAATCTTCAGCGAGGATCCACGCCGGGGAGAGCCGGATGATTCGACGGACGTGCTCGTAGGACATCTGGACTCCGATGCCGACCTCGACCTGCTCCTGGTCAACAACCTGCATGCCCATCGAACCTATCTCTCTTCGGTGGCTGGAGGACAGCCGCAGGCCGCCTACAGCGACAGCGGTGCCAGCCTGGGTTCGTGGCGCAGCGGCCGGGCCACCAGTGGCGATGTCAATGGCGACGGTGCGCTGGACATCGTCGTGCCGGACCGCGACGGGGCGGTGCAGGTACTGTTGGGTGACGGGCACGGCGGTTTGGCCCCGGCAGCGGCATTCGGTGTCTCGGACGGAAGAAGCGGCGACCTGTTCGATGCGGATGGGGACGGCGACCTGGACTACCTACAGCGGATTGGAGATCCGGGCGCAGGCACCGACCAGCTCTGGTTCGGCGACGGAAGCGGGAGCTTCAGCGGACCCGCTCTGGCGCTGGGCCTGGACAGCCTCTACGCGGGGGACCTAGACCGGGATGGGGACAGCGACCTGATCGTGGCCGGGACCTCATCGTTCCAGGTCTGGGCCGGCGACGGCAGCGGCGGGTTCGCTCCCAGTGGACCGGCCTTGAGCGCGAGCGGACTCGTCTATGGAGCCGTTTTCGATCTGGACGGCGACGGAGATCGGGATTTCGTGTATGGGCGCAGTGGTGATGCCCAGGTGTGGGCGGGGGATGGCAGCGGCGGTTTCACCCTGGCGGGCACCCTCACGCCTGGAGGAACGGTTGCGGACCTTTCCGTCACGGACTACGACCGAGACGGCGACCTCGACCTGATCTTCGCCACGGACCTCGGTCTCTCGGTCCTGCGTAACGACGGTGGGCTCTCCTTCACCAGTCGGGGGATCACCGGCCCCAGCGGAAGCCTGAGTCAGGTGTATGCCCTGGACCTCAACGAGGACGGCTACTCCGACTACCTGGTGGTCGATGAAACGCTCTCGAGCTTCTTCCTCTGCATCGGGAACGGCACGGACACCATCCCTGCTCCCGTAGCTACGGTCGTCTCGAATCTGGCCGCCGTCTTGCCGGTGGACCTGGATGGTGATGGAGATCCCGATCTGTATTGGAGTCGCGACGACGCCTTGACGCCCGCGGGCGTGGCGGATCGCGTAGACCTCTTCGACTGAGGGCTGATGACACCGACCGGGCTCTCGACCCGACCGGTCGTTAGGCCAGGGGGAGCTGCAGGCTGCCGAGGCGCTCGTTGCGGTCCGCAGCGAAACGCCGGATCCCTTCGAGCAGACTCTCGGGATCGAGGTGGGCCTCTTCCTTGACCTCCTGGACCGAGCCACCGCTTCTCCAGCGGTTGTCCCAGTCACTGGTCATGGAATAGCGTTCGGCGACCTTGGACGAGATCCAGTGGTGCATGCCCAGGCGGCAGCCGTTGGAGATCACGGTGGAGTCGAGCCAATCCGACTTGTGGAGCACGCGATCCTGGTACTCCTTGGGCTGGCGCTGGAAGAGTTCATAGGAGATGGCGGCGACCAACTTGCAATTGGGCGCCTCACCGGAGTGGAAGCGGGGCAGGAGTTCGAAGATCGATTCGGTCGTGCTGGTGCCTTCCACGATCACCGTGCCCTCCTTGGGACGGGTAGGGTCGTAGTCGCGGATGATGTAGGCCCCCTTGGCCGCCTCGAGGTGGCTGGGCACCCCGAGTTGCCCACGATCGGGGACGGTGACGGGAGGCCGCGTCAGGTGCAGGGCGATGATGGGGACCTCGGTGCTGAGGGCGGCGGCCAGGGCCGGGGCGACTTCGTTGGGCTCCCAGGGGTGCAGGTTGATCACCTGCCCCTCGGGGAAGAGCTGGGTCACCGTGGGAGAGAAGATTCCGAAGTGCGTGCGACTGTCCTCGGCGGTTTCCGGCCCGGAGTGGCCTGCGATCCAGATCACCTTGCCTACCTTGAGGTCGCAGTCCTGGGCGAGCTGACTGAACAGGCGCATCAGCCCGTACTTCAGGTAGCTGAAGCTGCCGTAGGTCGAGCAGGCACCCCAATAACCCAGGAACTCCTGCTCCGGATCGGGATGCAGGTTGGTCGCAGCGGCTCCGCAGACAAGCCCCGCATTGGCGAACTCGGTGATCTGCTGGGGAAGCAGGCTACCGGTCGGGTTCTCGTTGCGGTCGTACCAGCCGAATCCGGGCTTGCCATCGAAGTCGTGGGCAAAGCCCGAGATGGCGGTGGAGTCCGCGAGGTCCGCGCTGCAGGCCAGGACCAGGGGGCGCCCCATGCGCTCCTTGGCGAGTGCATTGACCCACGCTCCGAACTGAGCCAGGCCGTGGCGGTTGGCCTTCTTCTCGCCCGGGGCAAAGAAGAGCGCTTCGGGGAGCTTGTCGAGAGCCAGCCAGTCACGGTCGGCATGCATGTTGCGCGCCGGGTCGACGCGCAGTCCCTCGGGAGCCTCCGTGAGGGAGTCGCCCAGTTCAACGAGGGTGTTGGCCAGGTATTCGCACAGGGCTTCGTCCTCGTGCAGGACCGAGAAGACGGTCTCGAACCACGCACGGGTCTGCTCGCGGCAGGCGTCCTCTCCCGGATCGGTCGTGTCGCCCTGCCCCTGGAAGGTGATGCCGTACTTCTCGGCGAAGTCCTGGCGGCAGCGCCAGAACAGCTCGGAGTTACGCTTGTGCGCAGCGCCGTGGCTGGGGGCGTCGAACTTGTGGTAGCCCCGTCCCTTGCGCGTCTTGAACCAGACACAGCCCGGCCGGCCTCCGGTGTCGTCGTCATGCACGACATCGAGCAGGGCACGGGTGATCGGGCCGTACTCATGCCCGTTCTCTGTCCCGGAAACGCGCCAGCCGTAGCATTCGAACCACTCCTTGGGAGTCCCGAAGGAGACGCTGGAGTTGGCGAAGGGGTCGATCCCGTGATCGTTCCAATCGAAGAGGTAGATCAGGTTGTCGAGGCCGAGACCGTAGGCGGAGTTCTTGGTCTCGTGGTGGGCTCCGGCGGTGTGGCCTCCCTCGCCCTCGAGAGCGAAGACGCGCGCCGGCGAACCCGCGTGACGCAGGGCCATGGCTTCGCCCAGAGCAGCGGGTGCGCCGTGGCCCGAAGGACCGGTGTTGAACTTGAAGAAGAGCGTCTTGCCCTCCATCTCCGCATGCCCGGGCAGGTGTCCGTTGTGGCGAAGCCAAAGGAGGTCCTCCCACACGAGCTGCCGCTCCTCGGCCTTGGGCACGGCATAACGGGGGTCGCCGGTCTTGGCATGCATCACCCGCAGGGCTTCGTTGTAGACCGCCAGCAGGGCGTAGATCGCCGGGTTGCAGTGACCGGCGACCAGGATGAAGCGGTCACCTCCCGGGTGTTCGGGACGACGGATATCCCAGCGCATCCACCCGCCCAGGGTGGTCGCGACCAGCATCGGCACCTTGGAGCGGGAGCCGCCCGGGTGCCCGCTCTGCCGCAGGTTGAGCATCAGGTCGATGCACTGATCGATCAAGTCACCGATCTTCTCCCAGTGGGCGAAGTGGGGCTCGAGGTTTTCGAACGAGGGGCGGTTGGCGGACTCGAGGGTGGGCATCTTGGGCTGCCGAAAAGGGGGAGGGGGATGACGAGCGGCGCACAGGATAACGCTCCTCGATCGAGGGTGGGGGGCAGGGGAGCCGAGCCGCACGGGCCACGCTTCGGATCCAGGCGGGGCTGATGGCCCCATGTGCCCCGCGAAGAGCGCCTAGCCCGGCCCCCGCTCAGGAGGGGGCCTCTTGGAGGCAGAGCCGATAGACCTCCACGGTCTGTCGCGCGCAGCGTTCCCAGGTGAAGGTGAGCGCATGGGCGCGAGCTCGCTCCAGGGCCTCGGCGTCGGTCTCGAGGACCCGGTCGATTCCCTCCGCGATGGCCCCGACGTCCTTCGGGTCGACCAGAACGGCATGGCCCGCCGCGACCTCCGGTGCGGCTCCGACATTCGCTCCCAGGGCCGGGGTGCCGGAGGCCAAGGCCTCGAGCAGCGGGAGTCCGAAGCCTTCGTACAGGGTGGGATAGAGCAGGGCTGCCGCAGCGGAGTAGAGCACGAGCAGGTCCGACTCGTCGACAAAGCCGAGCAGGCGTATGCGCTGCCGCGCCGGACAGCGGCGCAGCTCCTCGGCGATCTCCGCGAGCCCGTCCTCGATCGACCCCGCCAGGACAAGGTCGTGCTCGCGGGCGGCCCGGCAGGTCCCGAAGGCTTCGATCAGGCGCCGCAGGTTCTTACGGGGTGTCACGTCTCCCACATAGAGCAAGAAGGGGCGCTCGATCCCATGTCGTGCGCGGACGTGCCGGACATCTTCAGGGAGCGCGGGACGGAAGCGGTCGTCGACTCCCAGGTGCGTAACGTGTACCCGCTGCGGATCGAACTCGTAGTGCTCCAGGAAATCCCTGCGCGTGCAGGCACTGACGGTCACGATGCGGGTCGCGTGATCCGCGGCATCCTGGTAGCGCAGCCGGTTGCGTTCGCAGTGGTGCGGGTCGAGATACTCACTCCCGATCACGCCGAACAGGTCGTGCACGGTCACCAGGTGTGGTATGGAATGGCTGCGCACCCAGGTCGGCACGCGTAGCTCCAACCCATGTACGAGGTCGGGCGACAGACCGCGGGGACGACGACGATCGAGGGTATAGCGCAGCGGGATGCCCTCGATGCGCGGCGGTGAGTAGCCCCGTTTGAAACGCCGGGAGAGGCGCACATAGGCCTGGAGCGTGAAGTCGGATTCCACCCCGGACAACTGGGCCAGGGCGGCCATGAGCCGTCGGGCGTAGCGCGCGACGCCGGTATGGCGGGGACGGCAGGCGGGAGTGGCTTCGAGTCCGACAAGCATTGCGGAGCTAGGAGTCCGCTCGGGTGAAGTCGACGGCGGGCGCCTACAGGCGCCGGCAGTTGGGCTCGCCCATGCGCATGACCGGCATGGTGCCGCAGAGGGGGCAGTACGCCGCCCACTGGATGTCCTCGACGGCGTACGTCGGGTCCAGCTCCTTCAAGACGGACTCGATCTGGCTCAGGGTCGTCTTGCCATCCTCGAGGGGCACGATCCAGACACCCTCCGCATCCGCGGTCACGATCAGACGCTTGAAGAGGCCCAAATCGACCAGAGCTCCGCGAATGCGGCGGGTGTGCCGGGCATCGACGTGGGCGAGTTTGATGCGGGCCGAAGGCGGCACGAGGAAGCGGTCACGCAGGACGCGGCCACCGGCCTTCTCGACGATCGCAGTGATCTCGCGCAGGCTGGCCCAGTGGTGGGGCGTCACGGTGACGATCAACCGGCCGCGATCCGTGGAGAAGGCGATGCGGCTGTAGACCGGCTGCTCCTCTACCTCGTCGCCGGCCAGCGGTTCGACCTCGACCGCACCCTCACAATGGCTGCAGGTCCCCGGCCGGTAGGTGCGCACCGTGCAGCGTGGGCAGACGTAGATCGGGTGGGTCACCGCTTCCAGGGCCTGGGTGACGGCAGCCGCTGCCCGGGAGTTCAGACCGGTGACGGAGAGGTTGACCGGCACCAGGCTGCGCCGTCCGGTCTTGCCCGTCACGATGTTGGAGCCTCCGGCCTCGCGTTTGGGGGCCGGTTTTTTCTGACCCCAGGTCGGCAGGGTCGTGAGCAGAAGCAGCAGCAGGTGGAGAAGCGGTCGATTCATGGCCGAGGGGAGGGGGTCGAGCGCGTCCATGCTGCCATAGGGGGGCGGGTGAGGCGCCCCTACTCCTCCCAGAACCGAGCCAGACCCCGCAGGGCGGCCTCTCCAGTGGCGGGATCGGCACCCGACTCCTGTGCCTGTGCGAGCTCACGGGCGGCTTGCTCCTCGCGGGGATCCGCCAGGTGCGCGTCGAGCAGGACGGGCAGGGCCTGGCGCTGCACCCGGCTCCATGCGGCCCAGGTGAGGGATATCTCGCCCGCCGCAGCCAGCGCATTCACCGCCAGGGCGACGCGCACCTCTTGGTTCTCTTCGGTCGCGAGGCGCGCGAGCAGCGCATCCAAGACGGAGGCCTGGCGGAGCTTCCACAGACCCCGCGCCGTCGCCAGGCGTACCTCGGGCCTGGGATCGGCGAGGCGCTCCAGCCAGGAGGTGACCCCCTCTTCGCTCAAGGTCCGCTCCAGGTGGCGCAGGATCTCCTCGGGGGTGGCCTTGCCAAGGGATATGCGCCAACTGCGCCAGTCGATCTGTCCGCCGGATGAGCGCATCAGGTCGAAGACGACAGCCCATCCGAGAAAGTGGACCAGTACGTTGTCGCGTACTCCGGTGTGATCTCCGGGGCGGATCGCCACGAGGCGTTCGACGTCGGCCAGGCTGAGCCTCTCCTCGCGCAGCTCTCTCAGGGGCCAGCAGGCGAGCCCGTCGACGACCCACTTTCCATCGACGAGCATGCCGTCGCCCAGGAAGCCGGCGATACCCTCCTCGAGCCACAGGGGTAGGGAAGCATCCAGCTCCGCGAAGCGGGCGTGGACCAGTTCGTGTACGGCGGTTCCTGCGTCCGGACGGCCGATGAAGATGCCGTCATGGGCAAGGCCCTGCCCACCGCGGGCGTGAAAGGCTTGGATGCGGGCGGGTCCGATGCCGGGCACCTCGTGGGTGCCCGTGCGCACATGGACTCCGGGAGGGCGCGCATCCCCGCTGCCGTCCCAGACATGGACCGCCACGTGTTCCTCGAAGGGTCCCAGGGCCTGCTCCACCGCCGGGAAGGCGACCTCGAAGGCTTCTTCGTAGAGCTGCGGGGCCACCGCTTGCCCCTTGAACTGGAAGAGGGTCCAGCGAGGGTACTCACGCAGGGCCGTCCAGCGGCTGCAGGCGGTGGAGAGCCCAAGAAGGGGGAGCGCGAGGAGGAAGCTCGGGCGCATCAGGACTCCATCGTACCGCCGACCCGCAAGCTGGGTATCCTGTCGCTCCGACCTCCTTCCGAACGGAAACCTACCCAACGAGAATCATGGCTGAGTGGCACGCTGAACTCGACCGGAGCAGCAATATCGTCTTGGTCGTCGTGACCGAGGACGATGGCAGCGAGCACGACTACCAGTTCGACTTCGATCCCCGCACCGGGCGCTGGGAATTCGCGGAGCGTGATCTGCTCGAGCGCGATTTCGGCGAGGAGTGGGTGGATGAGTTGGAGGAGCACATCGAGGAGTTGATCGAGGAGGCCAAGGGCTCCGCCGAGGACTGACCGGGTGCGACGTGTCTTCGTCCTCGTCATCGACTCCCTGGGGGTCGGTGCCCTGCCCGACGCGGAGCGCTTCGGCGACGCCGGGGCGCACACCCTCGACCACTTGATCGCCGCTGCGGGAGGACTGGAGGTGCCCCACCTGACCCAAGCGGGGCTTGGCCACGTCCCCGGAGTGCAGGGCCTCCCCCGCGAGGAACCCGCCCAGGGAGCCTTCGGGCGCATGGCCGAGACCTCTCCGGGCAAGGATACGCCCACCGGTCACTGGGAGATGATGGGCTGTCCCCTCGAGGAGCCCTTTCCGGTTTTCCCGCAGGGCTTTGGCCGTGAGCTTCTCGATGACTGGTGTCGCCGCGCCGGCCTCCCCGGATGGCTCGGCAATCACCCCGCCTCGGGGACCGAGGTGATCGAGCGCTATGGGGCGGAGCACATCCGCACCGGCCGCCCGATCGTCTACACCAGCGCGGACAGTGTGATGCAGATCGCCGCCCACGAGGAGCATTTCGGTCTCGAGCGGCTCTACGATTCCTGCGCGATCGCCCGCGAAATGACCCGCTCCATGGGACTGGGCCGCGTCATCGCGCGCCCCTTCGTCGGCGAACCGGGGGCCTTGCGGCGCACCTACAACCGCCGGGACTACTCACTACCTCCGCCCCGGCCGACGGTGCTCGACCGGCTCCTCGAAGGGGGTTCGAACGTAGTTGGCGTGGGCAAGATCGAGGACATCTTCGCCGGGCGGGGGCTTTCCCGCTCCGTCCACTCGGCGGGCAACGACGACGGCATGCGCCGCACCCTCTCCCTGGCGGATGAAGTCGAGCAGGGCCTGATCTTCGTCAATCTGGTCGACTTCGACAGTCTCTATGGCCACCGCCGTGATCCCAAGGGCTATCGACGGGCCCTCGAGGCCTTCGATGCAGCCCTCGGGGAGCTCCAGGCGCGGCTTGGGGAGGACGATCTCCTGCTCCTGACCGCCGACCACGGCACCGATCCCACCTGGGACGGTAGCGACCACACCCGTGAGTATGTGCCGCTGCTCGCCTTGGGCTCTTCGGTGGGGGCAGGGACGGAGCTCGGTACGCGCAGGAGCTTTGCGGACCTGGGTGCAACGGTCGAGGAGGCTCTGCTCGGAAGCTGCGCGGGTCCCGGGCTATCCTTCCTGAGTGAGCTTGCGGGCTAGGGGGGGTGGGCGTGGAGTTCGACCCCCGTGAGATCCTGCGGAGCAAGCGCGATGGGGGAGAACTCAGTCGAGAGGAGATCGATGCCTTCCTGGAGGGCTACCTCTCCGGCGAGGTCAGCGATGCCCAGGCGACCGCGCTCTTGGCGGCGCTCTTCCATCGGGGGATGGGTGAGAGGGAACTAGCCGACTGGACCGAGGGCATGCTGGCCACCGGGGCGACCCTGCGCTGGGATTTGGAGCGGCCAGTAGTCGACAAGCACTCGACTGGAGGAGTGGGAGACAAGACCTCCCTCGTGCTCGCCCCTGCACTCGCCGCAGCCGGGATGGCCGTGCCCATGCTCTCGGGACGGGGGCTCGGTCATACCGGAGGGACGCTCGACAAGTTGGAGGCGCTGGATGGGCTGACGACCGAACTCTCCCCGGGACGCCTGCAGGCCATCGTGCGCGAGGTGGGCTGCGTGATCGCCGCCCAGACATCGCAGTTGGTTCCCGCGGACCGCGCGCTCTACGCCCTACGGGATGCGACGGGGTTGGTCGAGTCCCTGCCGTTGATCGCCAGCTCGATCCTGTCCAAGAAGCGAGCCGAGGGACTGGATGCGCTCGTCCTGGACGTGAAGTTCGCTTCGGGGGCTTTCTTTCCGGACCCCGATCGGGGTCGGGAGCTGGCTCGGGTGATGCTGCGCCTCGCGCGAGGGGGTGGGATCGCTGCGAGTGCGCTCTTGACCTCGATGGAGAGCCCGCTGGGAGAAGCGGTGGGCCATGCCCTCGAACTGGCAGAGTGCTTCGAGGTCATGCGTGCCGGTGGGCCCGCCGACCTGCGCCGGCTCATCGTCGAGCTGGGGGCTTCTCTGTGTTGCTCCTGCGGTCTCTCGCCTGATCTAGAGGCGGGGCGGGCCCGCATCGCCGGGACCCTCGACGACGGCCGCGCGCTGGAGGTCTTTGAGCGCATGGCCCGGGCGCAGGGGGCGCGCAGCCTGGAGCTTCCCCGCGCCCCCGAGCTCGAGCTTTGGCTCTCCCCCGCCAGCGGAGTCTTGGACATCGTCGATTGTCGGGCGATCGGGCTCGCCGCGAAAGCCCTCTCCGGCGGAGCGGAGGAAACTTCCATCGACTCCGCCGCCGGTCTGCGTTGGATGCGGCGCAGCGGCGAGCAGGTGCGTGCGGGGGATCTCATCGCGGAGATCCACCATTCGGGCAGGGGCCTCGACGAGGCACGGAGGCTGCTCGAAGGCTCCATCGCCTTCGACACCGGCCGCAGCCCCGCGCCCCTGGTACTCGAACGGCTGGAGTGATCCGGGTCCTGGAATCCTTCCCGCCCCGCAAGTCGGGGACGAGGAACAGGTGTTCCCAGGGGAGGGAAGCAGGCCGGATGGGGCCGCTCCGCTTTGCGCTTGCGGGATTCAGGGAACCGTGCTGCGATGATTTCCAGACCGCTGGTCACGGAATCGGCTTCCCGTCGAACCACCCGTGACGGCTCGACCGCGAGTGCTCGTATGAGAACCTACCGACCTACCGACCTACCGACCTGAAGCCCTAGTCCGGCTTCTGCGTGTCGGCCTGGCCATGGTGCTACTGACCCTCCTTCCCCGAACGGCCGTTGCCCAGATCCATCTGACTCAGGTCATCAGTGGGCTGGATACACCCGTCTTCGTCACCTCCTGGCCCGACAATCCCAATGCTTTGGTGGTCATCGAGCGGGGGTCGGAGAAGATCAGCACCTTCACTCTACCCCTTGGGGGCGGCATTCCGGTGCAGGCCGTGATGCTCGATCTTTCCGGGGTGGCTTATGACCCGCTCCCGAGCGATTTCATCGGAGTGACCGGCTTCGCCTTCCATCCTCAGTTCCTGGAGAATCGCCACAAGCGCTTCATCTATGTGCGCTACAACCTGAACACGCCGAACGCGCCGACGACGGTGATCGAGCGCTACCGCATTCCGCCGGGGACGGTGGCAGCGGATCCCACTTCGAAGACCTTGCTCTACTCCTATCCCACGATCGACACGGCCCACGGCGCGGGTCAGATCCACTTCGACACGGTGGGGGGCGATTCCAGCACGCACCTGCTCTACTTCGCCCTCGGTGATGACAAGGTCCCCTCATCCACCTGCGCCGAGCGGGAGGAGGCCCAGGACGACACCAAGGACGTGGGCAAGCTGTGGGTGATAAACGTGGACGATCCCGTTCCCCCGGTACCGACCATGATGGCCAAGGGGCTGCGCAACCCCTTCGGATTCAGCGTGGATCGGGGAGACTCCAGCGGCAATGGGAAGGGAGACATCTGGATCGGCAACACGGGGCCGGACTGCACGGGGGACATTTTCGTCTATCCCTATGGGGCATCCGGTGTGCGGAACTAGGCGTGGCCTTGGCATGTGGGGGATTGTAGTCTATCGGATGGCGACCAAAACGTGGCCTGGAGGAATACCGATTGCCCAGAGCCGGCTAATCCGCCCACTTTCAGCTTGCCGGACCGTATCGTCTCCAAGGACTTGACCGCCGATTGGTCTTCGCAGCTTGGGGTGAACAACTGGGGTTCCGGTGAATTACATGGTTTGGGGCAGGATTCTGATCGCGAGCTCTACCTCATACGAATCTCAGGGACGAGTACGACCAATGGAACGATTTACCGGATCGACGGATAGGGAGCACAGGATGTCTAGGGTAGTAGGGCGGAGTTTGGTAGAGAATTCCCTTCGCATCTTGCCGTTCTGTTTATGTCTCGCGCTTGGCAGTGTGGCAAGGGCTCAATGGACCGAAACCCACCTCTTCGAGCCACGTTCGGAGCTAGCGGCGGCCGGTTGGGGAGGCGTGGCGTACTTCGGCGGAGGAATAATGTCCTATGTCCTTACGGATACGGTCGACATCTACAATGCAGCTACGGATACCTGGTCCACGACGACACTTTCACCTCCTCGCTATCAACTGGCAGCCGGAGCGATTGATGGCAAGATCGTGTTTGCCGGTGGGGCGGGAAGCTCGGGTGGTGCTCCAAGTCAATGGGTGGATGTGTTCGACGTTGCCACAGGGGCTTGGTCGCAATCGATGCTTCCCTTCCCGGCGACTCGAATGGCTGTTACGGCCGTTGACGGGAAGGTATTCTTCGGGGGTGGGGAGACATTACCGGCCGTCGGATGGCTCTCCGTAGTGCAGATCTATGATACTGCGACAGGGCAGTGGTCTGTGCACGACTTCGGCGCAGGGCCAAGGCTATGGATGGCGGCGGCCAGTGACGAACGATATGCCTTCTTTGCGGGTGGTAGCGGGAACTCGACTAAGCGGCGACTGGAAATCTATGATTCGCAGATGGGTACGTGGTCCGTCCGGCAGATGCCACATGAGCATGCGGGCGCAAGTGCGATTACTGTTGACGGGAGATTATACATCGGAGGGGGGACACCAGGTTCTGAAGTTGTCGATGTTTTGGATCTCACAGATTGGACGTGGACTTCTCTCGCTCTGCCCCATTACCGCTCCACGACTATGGCCGGAGCGGCGGGACCTTTTGTCATCTTTGCGGGTGGCGCGTACTATGACTATTCACGCAATATAACCGTCCACCACGACACAGCGGACGTCTTGAACATCCTCACCGGAGAGTGGATCACGATGAAGCTTTCCACTTCTGGTATTTGGCGTTCTATCGTGAGCCTGCCGGACCATGACAAGGTCCTAATCGCCGGCGGTGCCGACTGGCCGACTGTCGACCCCTTAGACAACGTCGACATCTTCCACCTGATCGACCCTCTGGGCACGACCTACTGTTCTCCCGCCAACCCCAACTCCACCGGCCAGCCCGGCTCTCTGCGGGCTCTGGGGGCGGAGATGGCCCGGGACAACTTCGTCACCTTGGAGGCGCGGGACCTGCCGGCTGATGAGTTCGGGTACTTCCTGGTCGGCAGCTCGATGGACTTCGTCGCCAATCCAGGTGGCAGCCAGG
>JALWOP010000356.1 GCA_027083445.1 Planctomycetota bacterium
GATCCGACTCGCCGGCGAGTCGGATCGCGCCGGCGAGTCGGATCGCGCCGGCGGGATCGAGGCGCGGCTGGCAGAACTGACTGACCGGGTCCGGCGCACCTTCGGCTTCGAGGGTCTGCGTCCGATGCAGGCGCGGGCGATCGAGGCCGCTCTCCAGGACCGGGACGTCCTGGTCGTCCTGCCGACCGGGGGGGGCAAGAGCCTCTGTTACCAGGCGCCGGCCCTGGTCCGCCCCGGCCTCACCGTGGTGGTCAGCCCACTGATCGCCCTGATGAAGGACCAGGTCGGCGGCCTGACCCAGAACGGAGTCGCGGCAGCGATGCTCACCAGCGCCCAGGAGAGCGACGAGCTGCGCGAGGTGCACCGCGACCTCGATGCCGGTCGCCTGCGGCTGCTCTTCGTCAGCCCCGAGCGACTGCTGCGCGAGGGTTTTCTCGACCGCCTGCGTCGCGTGGGCATGCAAGCCTTGGCGATCGACGAAGCGCACTGCATCAGCCACTGGGGCCACGACTTCCGGCCCGAGTACCGCCAGCTCGGGGACCTGCGCGAGCGCTGCCCCGAGGTGCCGATCATGGCCCTGACCGCGACGGCGACCCCGCGTGTGCGCGAGGACATCGCGAGCGCCCTGGGGCTGCGGGACGCGGTGCATCTGGTCGGGGATTTCGATCGTCCGAACTTGACCTACCGCATCCTGCCACGCACCGACCTGGTCCGGCAGGTGCACGAGGTCATCCGCCGCCACGGGAGCGCGGCGGGCATCGTCTACTGCATGCGCCGCAGGGAGACCGAAAGCCTGGCCCGCGCCCTGGCCGGCAAGGGGGTGCGCGCCCAGCCCTACCACGCGGGTCTGGCGAGCGAAGAGCGTGCGCGCATCCAGGACGATTTCCTGGCGGAGCGCACCGACGTCATCGTGGCGACGGTGGCCTTCGGCATGGGGATCGACCGACCGGACGTGCGCTTCGTGATCCACGCGGGGCTTCCCAAGGGGATCGAGCAGTACAGTCAGGAGACCGGGCGCGCGGGACGGGACGGCTTGCCGGCCGAGTGCGTACTGCTCGCCTCGGGGGCGGACTACCACACCTGGCGTTCGTTGCTCGAGCGCAGCGCCGAGGAGGCCGAGGCGGCCGGTCGTCCCGAGGCGCGCGCCGAGCTCGGTCCGGCGATCCAGCGCCTGGGCGAGATGTGGGGACTCGCGGGTGGAGCGGCCTGTCGCCATCGGGTGCTGGTCGAGTACTTCGGCCAGGAGTGGACGCGCGAAAGCTGCGATGCTTGCGACGTCTGCCTGGGTGAGCTCGCCGCGGTCGAGGAGAGCGCCGTCGTCGCCCAAAAGATCCTCTCCTGCGTGGTGCGCTGCGGCCAGCGCTATGGAGCGGCGCACGTGGCGGACGTGTTGCGCGGAGCGCGCACCCAACGCCTGCGCAGCTCGGGTCACGACCAACTCTCGACCTACGGCCTCCTGCGCGACCACCCCACGCGCGAGATCCGCGCCTTCATCGACCAGCTCGTCGCGGGGGGACACCTGGGGGTGACCGGGGGCAACTACCCCACCCTGCACCTGACCCGAAGTGGGGTCGAGGTGATGCGCGCCGAGCGCGAAATCACCCTCCTGCGCCCGCGTCAGGCGCCGCGCCCCCCGGGCCGAGGGGGAGCGCTCGAGAGCGCCCGCGCCGAGGGTGGCCCGCCGGTCGATGCCGGCCTTTTCGAGCACCTGCGGGGGCTGCGGCGGCGCATGGCGCGGGAGCGTGGCGTGCCCCCCTACCTGCTCTTCGGGGACCGCACCCTGGCCCTGATGGCGTCCTACAAGCCGCGCACGCGGGAGGAGTTCCTGGCCCTGAAAGGGGTCGGGGAACGCAAGGCGACCGACCTGGGTCCGGCCTTCCTGGGGGCGATCGCGGAGTACCTGGACGGGAGCTGCGAGCCCCGCGCCTAGGAGCCGCCTAAGGAAATCCCATTTCTCCTCCGGAGCCCGGGTCGGGCCCTCCGAAAGAGTTGGCGGCGCGGCGGTACGAGCCTCCTTCGGACCGTGGCGCGGATCGGGACATCGTTCCCGCCATGCGATCAGGCTCCGCCCCGAGGGGAACCGTCTAGGGGACAGACGGATTCGGGGCGGAGCCCCCCTCCCAGGACTCAGTCATGAACCGAAGCACCCTGCGCGGCGCGTTCCTACTCTCGTTTTGTCTCGCTTTCGGTTCGTCTCTGCAGGCGGCCGAGTCGACGGGCCCCGAGGTGTCGATCCACTACCGGGGTCACACCTTCATCGCCCCCCAGTGGCCCGCGACCCTCTCTGGGTGGGCTCGTTCGGCGGTCGAGACTTGGCAGCCCCTGTGCGAGGAGTTGGGCTACCGCATGGATCTCTCCGATGACGGGCGTGTGCTCTTGCTCTCCTCGGCCGCCTTCCACCGCTCGATCCGCCGGGAGCAGCAGCTTTTGCGCAAGGGAATCCTGGCCTTCGAGCGAGGAGTCGGCTCGGCCGTGGCATCGGATGCTCTGCGGGGAGAGCGGCGCGAGGGTTGCGCGGTGCTCTTGAACCTGCGCGACCGCAGCGATTTCGAGTCTGCGCGGGGTTTCATCGCGGACTTGCTCGGCGGAACCACCGCTGGGAGTGCTGCTGGGAGCGCCGTGGATGAGCAGTCGAGCGAGTTCTTCGAGGATGAGCTTTGCTGCGCGGGCTGGATCGAGCGCGAAGCGCGCCGGGCTAGTGCGAGCAGGCTCGTCGAGGGTCTCACTCGCTGCCTGGTCGCCCAGCGCTACGGCGAGCCGCCGGCCTGGCTCAGCGAGGCCTTCGGCCGGAAGGTGGAGCTCGAACTGCTCTCGGCCACGCGCACGACGGGCGAGCGCCTGGACCGGAGGGATTGGCTGCGTCGTTTGCGGGCGGATGGGGCTTCGCGCGGGGGGCCGCTCTCCTTCGAGGACTTCCAGGGAGACGTGAACGACGCGCGGGCCTTGGGTCTGGTGCTCTTTTTGGTCGAGCAGCGTCCGGGGAGTCTGGGTCCCATCCTGCGCGACCTGGGCCGTTACTGCGCGGACCGCAAGGAGGACTCCCCCCCGCCGCAGGTCCTGCGGTCGATCTGCGAACGCCACGCAGGCAGCGATCTCCTGGCCGACTGTGAGCGCTTCTTTGAAGCGGGCGACCGGCTCCACCTGCCGCGAGCGCGCTAGCTCCAGGCGCCGTGACCCCTGGGCGGCATGCCTGGAGTGGGATGAGAAGGTCGATCGGCCACGATGTCGGCTTCGACGCCTTGCCGTTCAGCCACCGGCGAAGCCGGTCGGCTGCAGCGGCCTGTTAGACCGCACGTTTCGACGCCTCGGGAGCTGCAGCCCCACGAAGCAGGCCGCTAACGCTAAGGTCCTCATCAATGTCAGGCCAGTGGATGCCCTGGCCGTCGCCTATGAGGCGCCAGTTCCCGCGCTGGTCTGGGCTCGCATGGAGCAACCGAGGGAACCATGCCAGCGGGACGGTCACACGCCGGCCGTCGGCCAGGCCGACTGTCAGGCTGTCGTCGTCTACTCCGACGTCGACCGCTCGAGGGTCCACGCTAGGACCGGAAGAACTCATGCCATGCCTACAGAAACTCGTCGCGATGTTCGGCCACGAGCCGTTCCAGACGACGAAGGTCGTGTGCTCGAAACCGACTCGACGAAGACAAGCATACCGGTTCCAGCCAGAACTTGGCACGGCACCCGCCTCTTCGACGTGGATGTGGGGCGGCTCGGTGCCCTCGTTGCTGTAGAAGAAGAACCTGGCCGACCCGATGCGTCGAACCGTGGACATCACTCCCTCTTCCTTGTCGCGTCTACTCTCACCGGTCGATCTCCTGGGGCGGTCTAATCGGGATAGGGGAAACCCTCGCGGGCTCCCCCTCCCACACCGCCCGGCATACGGGTCCGTACCGGGCGGTTCAAGTTGCCGAGGCGAGTCTGCGCCATGATGCGTGGAGGTTGAAGAGGCCGAGGTTCGCCCAGTAGCGAGTTCGCCCAGTAGCGAGTTCGCCCAGTAGCGAGTTCACCCAGTAGTGGGGACCGAAGCCTTGGTGGACTTGTGGATTGCGCGAGAGCCGCCAGGGACCCCGGCTGGTCGATAGTAACCAGGTCAGGTTTTTCGCGGGCACCCCGAGCCGTTTCAGTTCCCAGAAGAGCTGGCTGGCCCGACGGAGCTGCTTGATGCGGTAGCACCGCAGTTTGCGTTGGATCCAGCTCTGGAGCTTCTTCAGGACACTCGGGGTCTCGATCAGACGGAAATAGCCCACCCAGCCCCGCAGGTACTGGTTCAGCTCGAACACGATTCCACGCAGCGACCGGCCGCGGGTCCGGCGCAGGATCTCCCGCAGGCGATCCTTTAGCCACTTGACGCTGTCCCGCCCCAGCCGCAGCTTCGGTGAGCGGTGCGCCGTCAGGCTGTAGCCGAGGAAGGTGCGAGTCGATGGTCTCGCCACCGCGCTCTTCTCTTCATTGACGGTCAGCCGGAGACGTCGCTCCAGGAAGCGGCGGATCAGACGCAGGAGGTCCTTGTCAGCGATGCGCCCCGCAAGCCTGCCCATCAGGACGTCGTGGTTGACGTGGTCGAAGAAGGCCTTCAGGTCCACGTCGACCACCCAGCGGTAGCCGCTTGCCGCGAATTCCCGTACCGCACGCACGGCATCATGGGCGCTGCGTCCGGGCCGGAAGCCGTAGCTGTGTTCGGAGAAGCCCGGATCGAAGCGGGGTCAGCACCTGGACGATCGCCTGTTGCACGACACGGTCGAGCACAGTCGAGACTCCCAGGACAGGTACGCCGCCCTTCGGCTTTGGGATCTCCACCCGTTTGACTGCTTCTGGCTGGTTGGTACCGGCAAGAAGCTCATCCACAATTCGCTGGCGGTTCTTGGCCACCAGTCCTCGAAGGCCTCGACGGTCATCCCGTCGACACCCGGTCCACCCCGGTTGCGGCGCACGGCTCTCCATGCTCGCACCAAGGTTTCTTCTTGCACGACTTCCTTCATCAGGGACGCATTCGTGGCTTTGGGTTCCGTTGACGCCGAAGGGACGAGCCGCACCACGCCACCTCGTCGCGGGTTCCGCCCGCGATCTGGCGCGTGGCCTCCGTCTTCAAACAAGAGCTTCTGCTGCACCGTCATTCATCCGAGTCTCTGGGCCGCGGCCCGACATCTTGTTCGGCCCTTCGCTCCGTGCAGGAGGAGCTACTATGGCCTCTGCTGGATTCTGCCTCTCGATCACCGCCCGTTACCTTGCGGTCAGTCCTTCCGGACGAAGAGGAGAGGTGGGTCACCAAGTGGCGCAAGTTGAGCCGGGGACAGGCGATCGAGAGGGCTCTGGACGCCGAGGGCGCCGCGGTTCAGGAGATGGGTGTAGATCCTTGGCGCGTTCACGCTGCCGTGGCAGAGGAACTCTTGGATCGGGCGGATGTCCTGGCCATCATCGAAAAGGTGAGTGGCGCAGGGTGTGGCAGGTGGCCCGTTTGCGGATACCGACTTCGCGGACGGCGGTACAGATCGGGCCACGACCGTTCAAGTTGAGCCCCTAGCGCTCCCGGGCGAGCTCCAGGCTGAGCTCCAGGGTGGCCGGGCCCGCCGGATCCGATTCCGAGCAGGCCCCGAAGCACTTGCGGCCCCTCTGGGTCGCTCCCACTGCGCCGGGAATGCGCAGGGTGGCGATGACCACCGCGGCGCAGTCGGGGAGGCCTCCGGCCAGCTCGAAAGGACCCCCCTCCGACCGTCCCACGGGCAAGCGCTGCACGGGGAGGCCGCGTCCATCCTCGGTCGCGATCTCGATCACGAGTTCGCCCGGTTCCGAGGGCGGTTCGGCCAGGTAGATGAGAAGATCGCGCCCCCCACGAATCTCATCGAAACGAAGGTCGACCACCTCACCGGGGATGACCGTCGCGGTGCGGGCCGCGGGCATACCATCCAGGTTCCAAGCCGTCACCTGATAGGGACCGGGAGGAAGGGGAGGGGTCAGGATGCTCGGGTCCGCGTGGGAGAGAGCCGCCTGGTAGAGCGGCAGCTTCCCCTTGCAGACCAGCACCCGAGCAGCGGAACCGCGCCCCTCCACCCCCGCCTCGAGCGTGATCCGCAGCCGACCGTCCCCGGGAACCGCGAGCCTACCGACCTCCTGCACCCCTGCAGCCGAGGCCTCCAGCGGAGCCGCAAGCTCCACGGGGTGGTGGCCGGGCCACCAGGCCGTCGCCCGATAGCGACCAGGAATCAGGAGAGGTGTCTCGAAGGCCCCGGTCGACTCTTCGACCGGCACCGAGAGATCCTCCTCCAGCTTGGTACCGCTGAGGACCAGTCGCGCGTTGGGAGGGACGGCTCCCCCCGGCCAGACCAGGGTACCCCGGATTCGGCTTTCACCCGGGTCCGGGGCGACGATACAGAGCGACTCCGCCGGATAGGAGAGGTGCTGGGTCAAGATCACCCGACCGGGGCGCGACGGATCGAAAACCCGCAGTCGATACCCCCCCGCATCGACCGCACCGAAGTGGAACTCCCCCCGCGCTCCGGTGAAGACGACCCGTCCCTGTTCGCCGCCGGAATTCTCAAACCGGGGATCTGTAGGGCTCTCCCCCTCTCCCTGCGGGTCGAGGCACAGACGCCACCCGATGAGCGGGTTGCCCCGCCCATCGATGAGGCGACCGTGAAGACCCTCCGTTTCCCCGAGGATCCCTCTCCACTGCGAGCATCCACCGACCCGCAGGTTGGGATAGAAGCGCCCCTCTCCGCACCGCATTCCCTCTCGAGCTCGGACGCGCAGCTCGAGGCGCCCAGTGGGCAAACCGGTGAGTTCGAAGCGGCCCTCCCCATCGCAGCGGGTCGAAATCCACTCTCCCATTCCGCCGCGGGTCGAGACCTGCGCGAACGCCGCGGGTGTACCGTCCGGCCAGGAGAAGCTGCCCTCCAAGCTGCCGGCGGGAGTGAGCACGATCGGCTCCCCCGGAGCGGCCATGAGCCGCCGCGCGGCGTAGCCGGGAGCGGTGACCCGCAGAACCGGCGGCCGCACTCCAAAGTTCGTCACCCTGAAGAGCCCCTGCTCATCGCTCACGACACTGTGCGCGCTCCGAGCCAGGCGCAGAATACCGTCCTCACGGACCATGGGACGCAAGAGACCCGTGTCTTCGGCCGTGATGCGAGCCCCCGCGATGGGCTCTCCACTGGGATCGACGACCCGCCCCTCCAGGACCCCCTTCCGCAGGGTCAGGTAGAGCTCCACCTCCTCCAAGCCATCGCAGGCGGGTTGATCGAGATCGAAGAATTGGCCGCGATCGCCCTGGACGACGCCAACCGTGGCGCGGGGATCGACAGCGCTGAGTTGAAAGAGACCGTCCTCTCCAACGGTGCTCCACTGGGCCCAAAGGTCGGGACGGTCGGGGAAGCTGGCGAACACGGTCGCACCGGCCACCGACTCCTGGCGCTTGGCCCGCACCCGGCCGCGCAGGGTGCGGCCGGGCCGCAGGGAGATATCGACCGACACCTCCGCGGCGTCGATCAGCTCGACCCAACGGGGGTCCCCGCCGGCTGCGGCCACGCGCCAGGCTCCCGGGGCGAGCCCTTCGATTCGAGCTCGCCCCTGCCCGTCGGTCACCGCCGTCCGAGTGGTTCGGGGCCCTTCGAGCAGCAGACGCTGCCCCTGGGCGGGACCGCCATCATCCTCCCAACGCAAAGTCGCGAGCAGGACTCCCCCGGGCATCGATAGGGGCGTTGGGAGGATCGGGTCCACCTCCGAAGCGGCGGCTGAGCGACGGCTCCGCGAGTCGACCGCACTCAGCGTGGACAGCATCGAAACCGCTTGGGGCTGGACCGTCTCTCTCCGGCCCCGGGAAGGACCGGAGTAGAATCGAAAACCGAGCAGGAGGATCAGCCCCCCGAGAAGGCAAAGGGGCAGGGCCAGAGCCGCCGCACTCGAGGGTGCCGCTTTCCCGCCCAAAGCGAGGGCCAGCATGCCCTGGGACCAGGCCGAGCGGTCCCCGCCGAAGCGACGGTCGAGACGTTCACGCAGCCGCTCCAAGCCCCGGCGAATGCGAGTGCGCACCGTGGCGAGGGGCACTCCCAGGATCTGGGCCACCTCGGCCGCAGGGCGGTCCTCGAGGAACCGCAGGGTCAAGACCTCGCGGTAGAGCCCCTCCAACGCGGCGAGCTCGTCCGTAAGCACCTCGCGGAGCTGTTGCATGGAGATCTCGTCGAGCACGGAGGTCGCTTGGATAGGCGCCTCGACCTGTCCCTCCCGTGCCGCTCGAACGGCTTCCTTCTCGAGTACCCTCGCGCCGGCGCAGCGAACGACGCTTCGAAACCATCCCCGCAGGGAGACGGCATGGCGCGGGGGTCTCCGGAGAGCCTTCAGCCACGATTCCTGGGCGATGTCGTCGGCGCGGCTCGGGTCGGAGACCAGACCGGCGGCGAGTCGGCGCACATAGGGCTCGTGACGGAGCAGCTCGGCCCGGGTGACGGTGGAGTGGGAGGAGGGGGAGTTCACGGAGGTGGGAGAGGCCGAGTTCGGGAGCTGGCCGCCCCCTGAACCCGCCCAGGGTGCCCGAAGGCTTCAAGGAATCCTTCCGATTCGCCTTCGAGCGCCCTAAGGCTATGTCAGATCATGGGTTAGAGACCGAAGGTCACAGCCAACCCATCGGAGAGGTTGGTGGCGGCACCGCCCGCTAGCGGGTCCCGGAACCAGGCTTGGAAGTTCCAGGTGCTACCGACGACGATCTGGGTAGCCGAACTGGGCGGGGAGGTGACATCGACGGGATGGACCATCACCCCGCTCGTACTCGAAAGCACGATCGGGAGGCGCGCGGTGGTTCCACCGACGCACAGGTTGCCGTTGCCGTAGGGAAGCTGGATCTGGCTCGAGCCGTAGAAAAAGAGCCCCGGCTGACTCGCCGGCACGTCGACGGCGGTGAGAACGAGGTCATTGGCGAAGAGGACGGCCTCGCCCTGCAGGTTGGTGGTCGCGGTGGCGCTGATGGCACCGGCCATTCCCGTGCTGTTGGGGAGGGCCGTGCAGTAGTTCGTCCCCACCGGAGCGGCGGGTCCCTCGTAGATGATCTGGACCGCGCTGAGCGCAAGAGGCGCGGCCACCAGGTGCGTCAAGCTGATCTCCAGGGTGTCACCGCTCTGCAAGACCGCATCGTGTTCCGCGTAGGTATCCTGCCTGTGGTGCAGACCAGAGCTGGGACAGGTGGCGGCCAACTGGAAGCTATGAGGCACGCCGGGCGCGGGTTCCACGACGACCCAACTGCTGGCGGGCATGTCGTGCTGAGCATAGGTGTAGACCTTGTAGTTGCCCGATCGCAGCCCACGCACGCGCAGGATGAACCCGGCCGGGCCAGAGAGGATGCCGTCGTACTCGGCCTCCTCGATACTCCCCCAGCCGCCGCAGCTACTCGGCGGCTTAGGCGAGGCCCCCTGGCTGCAGATGGCGGTGACTCCCGGGACGGGCTGTCCGGCCAGATCGACCAGGGGCGTGCTGGGCAATCCGCTGCTGGTGAAGGTAAGGGTGTTCCAGACCCCGACCTGACCGGAGGCGGCACCGTCCGACATCGGATCGGCATGCACCGCCGACAGGTGCTCGATGTCGAGGTTGAAGCTCTGGGAGAAAGCGACCCCGCTTAGGAGGAGCAGGGAGAGGGTGGAGGCTTGTAGGCGATTCATGGTGAAAGGCTCCTGGTGGGAGAACTCGACTTGGCAGACACCCAGGAACCCGAGTGCGAACTCCGAATGATTCAGGGAGCCCCGCGTTTCTGCGCGGGACTCCCCGAGAGCATCCCTGGGGAAGGGTCGGACCTACAGGAGGATCAGAGTATGAAGGTCACTTCGAGACCATCGGAGAAGTTCCAAGTGGAACCACCGACAAAGGGATCCCGATAGGTGGCCTGGAAGTTCCACGTGCTACCCGAGAGAATCGTCCCACAGGGATCGGGGGGATTCGTGACGTCGAGGGGGTAGGTCAGCACACCCGAGGCATCCGCCTGGATGGCGGACAAGCGGTAGAGGCCTCCTCTGATACAGAGGTACCCGGCGCCAAACGCAAACTGAGCCTGCGTCGGGCCGTAGAAGAACATCCCGGGCTGACCTGCGGGAACAGAGTTCGCGCTGAGTACGAGGTCATTGGCGGAGAGTACCGCCTCTCCCTGGGAGTTGACCGTGGCCGTGGCACTGATGACGGAAGCCGCACCGGTGCTGTTCGGCACGGAAACGCAGTAGTTCGTGCCCACCGACTGGACGCTCGCAGGAACGGTGTGGGTGGCACTGAGCACGAGCGGGTCCCTGGAATCGTCGATCCCCTCGGTCTGCATGACGACGCCGATGCCGTCGGAATTCTCAGCCGATTCCGAAGGCTCCCACGCCGCGCAGTTGCCCGCGGCCGCAGCGGTTGAGATGGGATCGGCAGTCCCGGTGGACAGGTGCTCGAGGCCTGGGTTGAAACCTTGGGAGAAGGAGACGCTGCCGAGCAGCAGGAGAGAGAGCGTGGTGGTTTGTAGATGTTTCATGGATTGACACGGGACGGGAAGAACACAGATGGCAGGGCACACTCCGAACCCGGGCAAAGGCCCCGAATGCTTCAGGGTTCTGCCGATTCTTTTCTCCCCCTCCATGCCCTGGGGTCGCCCGTGTCCGTCGACCCCGGGTCGTGATCCAGCCGGGGCGGCTCGGGGGAGCCGGGACCCTGCGCCGCGGGGCCCCCTGCCGCGGCAGTTCGCGACGAGGTACAGCCTGGATCCGCGCCGCCACCTTGCCCCCCTGCCGGCAATCGCGACAATGCGGCCCATGCGGGCCTACCATCTGACCGTGAACGGGGTGCGCCGCCGGGTCGCCGCCCCGCCCCACTGGACCCTGCTCGAAGTGCTGCGCTACGAGCTGGGGCTGACCGGCTCGAAGCAGGGCTGCGACAAGGGGGACTGCGGCGCCTGTACCGTGCTCCTGGACGGCCGGCCGGTCCTGGCCTGCTTGACCCTGGCGGCCTGCGCCGAGGGCAAGGCGATCACCACCATCGAAGGACTGCGCACCGCCGAAGGACCCGACCCCCTCCAGGACGCCTTCGACCGCACCGGCGCCCTGCAGTGCGGCTTCTGCCAACCGGGGATGATCCTCTCCGCCCGCGCCCTGCTCGCGGAGAACCCATGCCCCTCCCGCGCACAGATCCGCGCCGCCCTGGCGGGCAATCTCTGCCGTTGCACCGGCTACACCCAGATCCTGCAGGCAGTGGAAGAGGCACAGGCCGAGGATTCCCGCCCCGCCACCCAAGCCAACTCCTGACCCCCACCAGCCATGGCCGCACGGGACATACACGGGACGGCGCCCCCCTGGGGCGAGAGCTTCTCGATCATCGGCAAGCCCCAGCGCAAGGTCGACGGCCTGGCCAAGGCGACCGGCGAGGCGCGCTACACCGACGACCTCTCCCTGCCGGGAATGCTGCACGCCAAGACCCTGCGCAGCCCCCACCCCCACGCACGCATCCTCTCGATCGACACCTCCGCCGCCCTCGCCCTGGAGGGGGTGGTGGCCGTCATCACCGGCGCCGACCTCCCCACCCGCTACGGCGTCATCCCCTGGACCCAGGACGAGACCGCCCTGGCGGTCGATCGGGTGCGCTTCATCGGAGACGAGGTCGCCGCCGTGGCCGCGGTGGACGAGGAGACCGCGAACCGGGCCCTCGATCGAATCGAGGTGCGTTACGAGGTCCTGCCCGCCTACCTCGACCCCGAGGAGGCCCTGGAGCATGCCGATCCCCCCATCCACGAGACGCGCCGCGGCAACAACGTCTCCAAGCACGTCGAACTCGAGTTCGGCGACCTCGAAGCGGGCTTCGAGGGGGCCGAGGTGGTCCTGGAGGAGGACTACGCCTTCCACGGCTCGACCCACGCCGCCATCGAGCCCCACTGCGCCCTGGCCCACTACGGCCCCGACGGCCTGCTGACGCTCTGGTCCGCAACCCAGATCACCCACTACGTCCACCGCGCCCTGGCCCACGTCCTGGGCCTGCCCCCCCACCGCATCCGCGTCGTACAACCCTGCCTGGGGGGCGCCTTCGGGGGCAAGTCCGACCCCTTCAGCCTGGAGTTCTGCGTCGCCAAGCTGGCGATGGAGACCGGCCGACCGGTGAAGATGCTCTGGACCCGCGAGGAGGTCTTCTACGCCCACCGGGGACGTCACCCGATGCGCATGCACTACCGCACGGGCGCCACCCGCGACGGTCGCATCACCGCCGTCGACGCCCGCATCCTGATCGACGGTGGGGCCTACAGCTCCTTCGGCCTGGTGACCACCTACTACTCCGGCCAGCTCCTGACCGGGCCCTACGCCTTTCCCGCCTACCGCTTCGACTCGACGCGCGTCTTCACCAACAAGCCCCCCTGCGGTCCCAAACGCGGGCATGGCTCGGTTCAGCCGCGCTTCGCCTTCGAAGTACAACTCGACGAGGTGGCCGAGGCCCTGGGAATCGATCCAATCGAGCTGCGACGACGCAACCTGCTGGCGAGCCACAGCGAAACGATCAACGGCCAGCGCATCACCTCCAACGGCATCGCCGAATGTCTCGACGTGGTCGAGCGGGAGAGCGGTTGGAAGGAGCGCCGAGGACGCCTGGGGCGGGACGAGCAGGGCCTCTACCGGGGATTGGGCGTCGCCTGCTCGATGTACATCTCGGGCACCAACTACCCGGTCTACCCCAACGACATGCCCCAAGCGGGGGTGCAGCTCAAGGTCGATCGCTCAGGGGTGGTGACGGTCTTCACCGGGGGCAACGACATCGGTCAGGGCTCCAACTCGGTGGTCGCCTACCTGGTGGCCGAGGAGCTGGGGCTCCAGCTCGATGCGGTACGGGTGGTCGCCGCCGACACCGACCTCTGTCCGGTCGACCTGGGGGCCTACTCGAGCCGGGTCACCTTCATGGTGGGCAACGCCGCCATCGACGCCTGCCGCAAACTGCGCCCGTTGATCGTGGAAGCCGTGGCCGAGAACTGGGAGGTCGAACCCCGCCGGGTGCGCCTGATCGGCGGCCAGGCGATCGACCTGGAGGATCCGCAACACCACATGCCCACCGCCGAGGCCTTCCAACTGGCCGAGGCGCGATGCGACACCCTGGGGGCGACCGGCTCCTACAACACCCCCACCCTGGGGGGCGACTACCGCGGTGGAACGATCGGTGCCTCGCCCGCCTACTCCTTCACCGCCCACGTGGTCGAGGTGGCGGTCGACGGGGAGACGGGCCGCATCCAGGTGCCCAAGGTCTGGTGCGCCCACGACTGCGGGCGAGCCCTCAATCCCACCCTGGTGCGGGGTCAGATCGAGGGCTCCTGCTACATGGGGATCGGCGAGGCGCTGCTCGAGGAGCACCGCGTCAATCGCTTCGGCCTGCACGCCGGACCGAGCCTGCTCGACTACCGCCTGCCCACCAGCCTCGATACGCCCGAGATCGAGGCCTTCATCGTCGAGAGCCTCGACCCCGAGGGTCCCTACGGGGCCAAGGAGGCGGGCGAGGGGCCCTTGCACTCCTCGATCCCCGCCCTGGCCAACGCGATCCACGACGCCCTCGGGATCCGCCTGCGGGAACTGCCCTTCACCCCGGCCAGGGTCCTGGCGGCCCTGCGAAAAAAGCGAGAGGAGCGTGGGAGCTGATGCTGCGTCTCTCTCCCTTCGAGCTACACCAACCGCGCACGGTCGAAGAGGCGCTGGCCCTGCTCGTGGAGCACGGCGAGGGGGCACGGATCATCGCCGGCGGCACCGACCTCTTGCCCAACCTGAAGCACGGGCTGTGCGAGCCGCGCCACTTGATCTCCCTGGGCTCGATCGAGGAGCTGCGCGGAGTGCGAGAAGAGGCGGGCGGTTTCGTGATCGG
>JALWOP010000357.1 GCA_027083445.1 Planctomycetota bacterium
CCCCAGCACCCCCCCCCGGGAGGAACACAACCCTGACCCGGACCCCATCCATTCGATTCCGCCTCCTCCAGCACCGATCTGGATGGAACTCGGCAGCGCCCCCCTCTCCTTCGGCTCAGCTCCAGACACTCGCCCGCGGGGCGGCGCGGCTCCACCCTGGGCCTTCCCGGAGTGGAGCCCCAAGCGCGTGCCGAGGGGGCCGGCTCCGCCCGAGGAGGAAGCCAGCCGCCGTGTGCGTCGTGAGCCCTAACCGTCACCGCCCCCCGGGACCGACTCCAGCAGCCCTAGCGCAAAGAGCTCTCGAGCGCGGTCGCGGCATCGGTCCGCTCGTCGCGGTACTTGACGATCAAGCCGCAAGCGGCGGAAAGCCCGTGGGCCTCTGCATACTCACCTTTCAAGGCGCGGGTACCGGGTACGACAACCGCACCGGGGGGCACGGTCAGGGGTGAGGAGGGCTCGCCGCGCAACTCGCGCCCATGGACGAGATCGAAAAGCACGCTCCCCGCCGTGAGCACCACCCCCGCCGCCAGCACGGCTCGGGCGCCGACGAGCACCCCCTCATAGACTCCGGCTCCACCTCCGATGAAAGCGCCGTCCTCGATGATCACGGGGCGGGCACCCGCCGGCTCGAGCACCCCGCCGAGTTGGGCTGCGGCGGAAAGGTGCACATCGCGACCCACCTGGGCACAGGAGCCGACCAGGGCGTGGCTGTCGATCATCGAACCGGCGCCGACGTAGGCACCGATGTTGACATACATGGGCGGCATGCAGACCACACCGGGGGCGAGGTAGCTGCCACGGCGCACGGCCGAGCCGCCAGGTACGAGACGCACACCCTCCTCGGCGCTGAAGCGGCGCACGGCAAGGGGAGCCTTGTCCCGGAAGGCCAGCTCTCCACGTTGGACCTCGACCCCCTTCGGAACAATCGCACTCCCCCGGAAGAGATCGAGGATGGCACGTTTGACCCATGCGTGGACCACCCAGCCTCGACCCTCGGGGTCCGGTTCGGCGGCGCGAACCTCACCCGCCTCGAGGGCTTCGAGCAGTGCTTCCCCCTTGGGGTGGGTCATCCCTCGGCCTCCGCCGCGGCCAAGAGGTCGCGCACGGTGCGCACGTGGCGCGCCACGCAAGCCTCGATCTGCGCGCGACCCACCTTCTCGTGGTCGGTATGGGCGTCGCGGATGTCCCCCGCCCCGAAAAGCAGCGGCTCGCCGAAGCCGTCGAGGTGCGGAGCATCGGTTCCAAAGGCCACCGGGTGAGCCTCCTCCCCCGGGGGGACGTGAAAGGTCACCGGCGCATAGCACTCCGCGGAACGTTCCAGGGTGACGCACTCGCCGAGACAGGCGCGGATTCCCGCCTCGACCTGGTCCGGATCGCTGACCGTACGCAGCAGGATCTCGGCCTCGGCCCGTTCAGCCACGACATTGGGGGCGACCCCGCCCGTGATCTCGCCGATGTTCACCGTCGCGGGCCCCAGGACGGGATCACTCCCAAAGTCCTGCGCCAGGAGTCGCGAGCAGCAGCCGACCAGTTCATGGATCGCGCTGGGCCCGATCGGCTGGCTCGAGTGGCCGGCGACTCCGCGTGCCTCGAGACGCGCCTTGAAGATCCCCTTGTGGCCGCTGATGAAGCGACCCGAGGTGGGTTCACCGACGATGGTCCAGCGTGGGTTCCAAGGGGCCCGGCGTTCACGACTGGCGACCTGCGCCCCCAAGGAATCGATCTCCTCACCCACGGTAAAAAGGAAGCCGATGCGATCCTCCCCCCCCGCGAGCAACTCCCGGGCGGCGGTGAGCATGGCCAGGGCCTGCCCCTTGGCATCGCAGCTACCACGGCCGTGGATGAACTCGCTGTCGACCCGAGCGCCGATGAAGGGCGGCACGGTGTCGAGGTGGGTGCAAAAGACGACCTTCGGCTCCCCGGCGCGAGCCAAGAGGTTGAAGCGTCCGGGGGCGACGTGCTGGCGCTCGGTGGCGAAGCCCTCGGCCTGGAGAGCGCGTTCCAGCGCGTCGCCGTAATCGGCCTCCTCACCGGTCACCGAAGGAATCTCGATCCACTCGACCAGGGTGCGCAAGAGCTCGTCCATCGCCGGCGAGTGTACCCCGATCCGGGCGGCTTCTTCGGGATTCGGGTGAGTCCTGGAAGGTAACCCTTCGTGCCCTCGATCAGTCCCGCGGCAGGAGGAACACCAGGGGCAAGGAGGAAGGGACGACGACCAGCTCGAAGTGCGGCAGAGGCGCAGTCGCAGGGGAGGCTTCACCCCCGTCGCCGGAAGGAAACGACCACAGGGGCACATCCGCGGCGATCACCGGCCGGGGCTCGGAGACCACATGGGCGATCCCCACCACCATGAGCACACCGGCCAGGTAGGTCGGCAGTGCTCGGGCGGTCTGAATCAGAAGGCGGGTAGCCATGTCAGGGGCGGCGGGCACTACGCGGCACCGCGCCGGTCTCCCTATCGGAGCTATCCCCAGATTCCCTTAGCCCCCGCCCTAGGGACTTTCCGCAGCCTCCCCGATCAGGGAACCAACCCCATCGCATAGCCAGGAACGCTACTCTCCCGAACATGGTCGACGCCCAGGAATACGAACAGCTCGGAGCCTTCTACCTCGGCCGCGAGGTCGATGCATCCGGCGAACTCTCTCCGACCCCCCTCCTCTATGACGCCAAGGATCTCACGACCCACGGAGTGATCGTGGGCATGACCGGCAGTGGCAAGACCGGGCTGGCGGTCGGGCTGCTCGAGGAGGCGGCCATCGACGGGATCCCGGCCATCATCATCGACCCCAAGGGGGACATGGGGAACCTGGCGCTCTCCTTCCCCAAGCTGCGTCCCGAGGACTTCGAGCCCTGGATCGACCCGGGAGAGGCACTGCGCAAGGGGCGCACGGGCGCGGAGCACGCCGCCAAGACCGCGGCGCTTTGGCGCAAGGGGCTCGGCGAGTGGGGTCAGGGCCAGGACCGCATCGCGCGCTACAAGAAGTCCTGCCAGGTGCGCCTGTGGACGCCTGGCAGCACGGCGGGCCATCCGCTGACGGTGCTGCGCTCCTTCGACGCACCGCCGCCCGCGGTCTTGACGGACGCCGAATCCCTCGCCGATCGCATCCAAGCGACGACGGCGGGCCTCCTCGGCCTGATCGGGATCGAAGCCGACCCGGTCCAGAGCCGCGAGACGATCCTCGTCGCCAACATCCTGCAGCACGCCTGGGCCGCGGGCCAATCCCTCACCGTGGCCGACGTGATCCTCGCCATCCAGCGTCCGCCCTTCGAACGCCTGGGCGTGCTCGCCCTCGAGTCGTTCTATCCGGCCAAGGAACGCATGGGCCTGGCGCTACGCCTCAACGGCCTCCTCGCCTCACCGGCTTTCGCCGCCTGGATGGAGGGTGAACCCCTCGACGTCGAGCGGCTGCTCTATGCCCCGGACGGCAGGCCGAGACTGAGCGTCCTCTGCCTCTCGCACCTCTCGGATGAGGAACGCATGTCCTTCGTGACGGTGCTGCTCGGCGAGGTGCTCTCCTGGGTGCGCAGCCAGCCGGGAACGAGCAGCCTACGCGCGCTGCTCTACATGGACGAGATCTTCGGCTACTTCCCCCCCACCGCCAACCCGCCCAGCAAGCGCCCGATGCTGACCCTGCTCAAGCAGGCACGCGCCTTTGGCCTGGGGGTATTGCTCTCGACCCAGAACCCGGTCGATCTCGACTACAAGGGGCTCAGCAACTGCGGGACCTGGTTTCTCGGTCGTCTGCAAACCGAGCGCGACAAGATGCGGGTGCTCGACGGTCTGGAAGGCGCCCTCTCCGGAGGGGGCCACTTCGACCGCTCCGCCCTGGGACGCACCCTCTCGGGGCTGGGCAAGCGGCGTTTCCTCCTACACAACGTCCACGATTCAGCGCCGACCCTGTTCCAAACCCGTTGGGTTCTGAACTACCTGCGCGGCCCCCTGACGCGAGTGGAGATCGAGCGGCTGACGGCCGGCGAAAAGGCGGATCCGCCCACCCCCAAGGCCGCCGCCGCGCAAGGTCGCCTACGCCGAGAAGCCGCAGCCGAAGCCCGAGTGGCCGAAGCCGCCGCGGCCCTGTCCCCTGCTGCTCCCACGGCTGCGCCCTCCGCGATGCCGCGCCCGGTGGTGCACGAATGCGCCTCGGAGCGCTTCCTACCCCTCGTCGATGAACCTGGCGCAGGAGAGCGGGTGCTCTATCGTCCCTCTCTCGCGGCCGAGGTGAAGCTGCACTACGCCAACCGCAGTGCCGGCTATGACGAGTGGCGCACCCTCTTCGCCCTGACACCGATCGAGAAGCAGGAGCCTGCGGTCACCTGGGCCGAAGGGGAGTTCACCGACAAAGCTCCCTTCGCCCGCCGCGGTGGGCGCACCCCACGCAAGGGGGCGAGTTATGCGGAACTGCCCGCCGGCACGTCACGCAAGACGACCTGGAGCGGTTGGCAGCGGGACCTGAAGCAGCATGTCTATCGGGACCTGGCCGTGGTGCTCTACCGCAGCCGGGAGCATCGCCTCTACAGCGAGGAGGGCGAGAGTGAAGCGGCGTTCCGTGCTCGGGTGCGTCAGGTGGAGGTCGAGGAGCGCGACCTATTGATCGAGAAGCTCAAGGCGAAGTACGCCAAGAAGCTCACCGCGGCACGGGAGCGGGTACGCAAGGCGGAGGAACGCCTGGGGGTCCAGGAGGAGCAGCTCGAGGAACAGAGCAGGGGCTCCTGGCTACGCATCGGCGGTTCGCTCCTGGATGCCCTGATCGGTCGCCGTTCGCTGACCACGTCACGCGCCTCCACGGCCGCCCGCAGCCGGGCGCGCGTCGCCCGTGAAAAGCAAGACGTCGCCCGCGCCGAGCGCGAGTTGGAACAAAAGCGCCGGGAGCTGGAAGAACTGTCGCGGGAAGCCGACCAGGCCCTGGCCGAAGTCCCCACCGTGCCCAGCCCGGCCGATCTCGACATCGAGGAACTCGCCATCCACCCCCGCAAGACCGACATCGACGTCAGCACACTGACCGTCGTTTGGATCCCCTGGCTCGTCGCCGAGGACGGCACGACCCGCCCAGCCTCCGACCTGCGCTGACCCCAGCGGTGACCACCCCGGCTGTCCCGTGAGCCGTCATCCCCTCCTCAGGGAATGATCGGTAGGGTAACCACGGTGGTGATTCCATCGGCGGGGCTGCCCAAGAGAGCGCAGAAGTGAAAGCGTTCTCCGACCAGGGCCATCGAAGTCGCCGGGGGCAAGGAGAGCCGCGCCTCGGCGTGACCGGCGCCGTCCAGCACCCCGATCGATCCGGGGAAGTCCGCAGTTCCCGGGTGGAACCATGTTTGTTCGAAGAAGGAGTCCCGGTTCAGGGGCAGGTGCACCAGGGCCAGGTCCACGCCCGGCACGGTCCCCGAGAGGGTTCCCAGGAGCTGATAGGCCCTTCCTGCCTCACCACTGCCCCGATTGAGCTCAAAGGGTACCGAGAGACCCGTACCCGCCGGGTAGTCGTAAAAGCCCGCGAAAAGGTCTTGCAGCGCTACCGTCTCGATCGCGAGTGGAGGCCAGAGGGTGCGTGTCTTGGCCCCCCCGAAATCGACCACGATCTCCCACTGCCCCCGCCCCGCTTGGTCCGTGGCCCTGAGGTCGAAGCTATAGCTCCCATCCCCGTGGTCGGTGACCGGACCGGCAAGCGCGGTCGCCTGGCCGGGCGAGCGCTGCACCACCGTGAGCTGCGCCCCTCCGTGGGAGAGGGGTACGTCGTCGATGTCCCGCAGTTCCACGGTCACCCGCGCCCGGCTCGCTCCGTCTGCCACCAGTTGCTGCCGGTCGAGCATCACCCGCGAGAGGATCTGATCGGGACGGCCCTGCTGCTTGATGCGCCAAAGAGCCACCTTTTGGCCCAGAACGACCACGGGGTCAGGATCGTTCGCACTCCCCACCACGTCCCGGGACAGGTAGTAGGCCCCGTCGGCACAGCCGCTGCCGGCGGCGCAGCCCCCCTCCTGGTCGCCGTAACGGGCAACGATCAAGAAGGCGGTGTGGGCACTTTTCTGGAAGGACGGCGGAGGAGAACCGCAGCCGTCCGCGGGGTAGCCGCAGGAGCAACGCCCGTCGCCTCCCATGGAGCGGGCAGCCTCCATGGCTGCCATGAGCTTGGCCGCCATGTCTCCGTCGGTACTGCAGATCGCCTGCTCGGCCATCCAACAGACCGGCTCACCGGTGATGACGTTGCCCTGAATGGCATAGGACCAGACACCATCGCTCCCGGCCACGTTGCAGATGCCCGGCTGGGCGGTGGTACCGGTGAAGGTGACCGGCGGACCGGCGAAGGAGGCTATGCCGAACTGGTAACGAAAGTGCTGCGGCAGTTGGCGCAGCTCATCCAGGATCTCTTGGGGAGTCTTCCCCTGGCCGAAGCCATCCCACATCACCGATCGACGCGAGACGCCGCTGTCCCACCAGGCCTGGACGTTGCCCACGCCCAGCCCCGGTCGGACGACGGGCAGGCGCGGCACGAGGTCGATGTCCTCGATACAGGTGGCGCAGGCGACGCCCACCTCCCGAGTGGCGTGGTTGATGATGACGATGCCCCAGGTCGCCCGCGCGGGGGTGCAGAGTGTCGCCGCTAGGATCCCAAGGCCCGCCCAACGCCGACCTCTCACGGCACCACCTCCACCGCCACCGGCTCACTCACCTCCCAGATCGGTCCGGGAAAGAGAGCGGCGAAGTGGAGTCGCTCTCCCACTAGGGCGGCACCCAGGAGGGGGGGCAGCTCGAGCCGCGCCTCGCCCCTGCCCTCACCGTCGAGGAGACCGCTGAAGTCCACGCGTCCCGGTCCCGGAGTGAGGGTCCACGCCATGAAGCGACCGCGGTTCAGGGGCACGTGCACGCCCCCCAAGAGGTCGAAACCCGGCACGGTGCCCCGGTCGGTTCCGGCGATGAGGTAGGGCTGCCCCGCGCCCCCTGCGCCGCGATCGATCCCGAGGTAGAGCGCCGGGTCCGCGGAGAGGCTGATCGAGTAGTGCGAAGCGTAGAATTCGGTCGGCTCGATAGTCTCGATGACGACCGTCTGGTCGAGTTGCACAGGGCGCATTCCGGGCCGCTGGACGACCACGGCCCAGTGCTCCCGTCCGCTCTTCTCGGTGGCGATCAGGTCAAAGGTATAGGAGCCGTCGCCATGGTCGATGACCTCGGCCGGCCGAGCCCGCAGAAGGCCCCCGCGCAAGCGCTTGAAGGTCAGGGTATCCCCACCCTGGGTCAGGGGGGTCCCATCCAGGTCGACCAGGCGCACCCGCACCCGTGCGCGGCTCCGGCCGTCGGCAGCGATCACCGCCCGGTCCGCCTCGACTTGACTCTGGTAGTGATCGGCCATGCCGACCAGAGCAGCGCGCCAGCCCTGGTAGCTGGCAGCGAGACGCGTGACGGGATCGCTATCGGCGGCGCCTCCGGTCTCTTCCAGGAAGAGGTAGTAGTCCCCATTCACGCAGCCGTCGCTGCCGTTGCACTTGCCGCTCGTGTCCCCGACCCGGGCAAGGGCGATGAAGGCCTGGTGGGCACTCTTGCCAAAGTTGGGCGGCGGAGAGCCGCAGCTATCGGCATCGGGACCGCAGGAGCAGCGCCCGTCCCCACCCATGGCTCCGGCGGCAACCATGGCAGCCATCACCTTGTCCGAGAGGGGACCGGGGGTGTTCACCAGGGCTGCCTCGGCCATCTCGATGACCGGCTTCCCCGCCAGGGAGTTGCCTTGAATCGCGTAGAGCAGATCCCCGACCTGCCCGCTGACACCCCCGGCGAATTGAAAGGCGTCGCCGGTGAGGCCGTCACCGTCGAAGGTGACCGGACTCCCCTGAAAGGAGACGATGCCGAACTGGCGCAGGCTGGTGTTGTCGGAGGCCTCGATCAGGGCCAGGATGCGAGCGGGTTCCAGGTCATCCTTGAAGCCCTTGAACATGATCTTGCGGTTCTGGGCGTTGGAGTGGACGAAGGCCTGGGCGGCACCGGCCCCCTTGCCCACGACGAGGACACCGACGGTGGAATCGAGGCCGTCACCGGCAACGCAGGAGGCGGAGGCGACGGCCACTTCACCCGTGGCCAGGTTGACGACCACCACGGACCAGGTGGCCGACGCCGGCCCCTGGATCAAACCCAGGGCTCCGAGCAGCAAGAGCAGTCGTTTCACGGCAGCACCTCCACCTGGACCACGTTGGTCACCTCGAAGGTGGGTCCGCCGATGAGGGCGCTGAAGGAGAGGGTACTCCCGGCCAGGGCGCCCCAACCGGCGCCCGGTCCATCGAGCAGGGCCTCGGCCCGCCCCTCCCCGTCGAGCAGCCCGATCGAACCTTGAAAACCCGCCGCTCCGCTCCAGGTCCAGTTGAAGAAGCGGTCGCGGTTGAGGGGAATGACGACGTTGCCCAGGGGGGTACCCGGCCAGCTCCCCGAGGTGCTTCCGAGGAGCCGGTAGGCAAGCCCCGCGTGGTCGGCGCCGAGGTTGAGGGTGAAGGGCAGGCTCTCCCCTTCCACGGCCTCCAGCCCCGCATGCAGGGGCAGGACCGTCTCGCTGGGCAGAACCAGCGGCCGGGCCAACTGGACCCACTTGTCGCCCGGCCGCTTGCAACGCAGGACCCAGGCCCCGCGCCCCACGACAGCGGTGGAGGTGAGCTCGAAGTGGTAAAGACCGCCGCCCAGATCCTCCACCTCGCCGGGAATGGCGGTGGGCTCGCCCTCTCCAACCCAACGCACCTGCCACTTGTGGCCCCCGCTGGTCAGGGGGTCGCCGTCGAGGTCGCGCAATCGGATGCGTACCTGGGCACGATCCCTGCCGTCGGCGACCAGGCTCGTGCGATCCACGTGGAACTCGGAGAGAACGTGATCGGCGACATCGTCGAGGCCGGCGCGCCAGTCGGCGTACTTACCCTCGAGCTCGAGGACGGGATCGGGATCGCTCTCCTTACCCTTGACCACCAGGGACATGTAGTAGCCCCCGCTGGCACAGCCTTCCGCCTTGTTGCAGACGCCGTCCTTGTCGCCCAGTCGGGCGAGGACGATGAAGGCGGTGTGAGCCGACTTGTCGAAGTCGGGCGGAGGTGAGCCACAGCCATCGGGATCGTTGCCGCAGGAGCAGCGTCCATCCCCCCCCATGGCGCGTGCCGCTTCCATGGCAGCCATGACCCGCTGCCCCAGATCCCCATCGGTCCCAAGAAGGGCCGCCTCGGCCATGTGAACGACAGGATCCCCGGCGAGTACGTTGCCTTGAATGGCGTAGATCAACTCATCGGTCTCCCCGACGACCCCCAGCTTGGCCTCGCCGGCTCCAGTGCCGGTGAAGGTGACGGGTGCGCCGTCGAAAGTGACGATGCCGTACTGCCGGGTCTGGTGCCCCCCATCGAAGGCGGCCAACTCCTCCAGAATCCGTCCGGGCACGAGCCCGGCGTGGATGCCGTCCCAGATGAGCAGCCTGTTGTTGCCGCTCGAATCGAGCTGGGACTGGGCTGCCGCAGCCCCCTTGCCGACGACGATGACCGGTAGCCAGCGCTTGAGGGGAAACTTGTTGCCCAGGCAGGTGGCACTGGCGACGCAGACCTCACCGGTCGCCTTGTTCACCACCACGATCGACCAGGTCGCTCGGGCCGGTCCCACCAGGAGCCCCAGAGCCACCACCGAGAGTAGAAATCGTCGTAGTGCCATACCCCGAGCCTACCCCCTCCCGATCCCCCATTCCCAAAACGAGGCCCTTTACCAAGCAAAGTCCCTGCAAGCCGCCGAGTTCCGGCCTATTCCAGGGCGCCGAGGGTGACGAGCAGGGCGCCGGCCTCCACCGCTTGGCCGGGGGAGATGTGGAGGCGCTCGATGCGGGCCGGAGCGGGGGCGGCGATTTCGTTTTGCATCTTCATCGCCTCCAGGATCAAGAGGGGCTGCCCCTGCTCGACCTCTTCTCCCTCGGCCACCAGGATCTCGATCACGACCCCGGGCATGACCGCCTTGAGCGGCCCACCGCCCCGGGATGCGGCACGGGCCGCCAGTTGGGCCGCGCGCTCCCGCTCGTCCTCGATCTCCAAGGCGTACTCGTGACCCGCAAGGGTGATGTGGGCCTCGTGCTCGTCACCCTCGATCGACATGGCGTAGGTGCGACCCTCCGACGTGACCACCACCTGACCCAAGCCGTCGACCTCCTCGTACTCGAAGTCGAGCGGCCGATCGTCGACCGTGATGTGCAGCCGACCGGCCCGCTCGGTGAGCTCGACCTCCAGCGTCCTCTCCCCACTCGTAATCGTATACCTCATCACTTCCCTCCCGGGTTCGATCGACGGACGTGGGCCGCGATGCCGTTCAAGGCTCGCTGCCTCCATCCAGTGCGGTCCTCTTCGGCGATACGCAGGGAACGGCGGCGGGCCAGGTGGTGACGGTGGACCGCCGCCGCCGCCGCGACCAGCTCCAACCAGGCGGGAGGGGGCTCGAGGGAGAGGGACTCCAGGAAATGGGTGTCGATATCCCCCTCGACGAAGCGGGGATGCTCCAGGACCGCCAAGGCCGCCGGAAGACCGGTGCGCACCCCACCCACGTTCATCTCCTCGATCGCTCGACGCATGCGCGCAATCGCCTGGGGACGATCCTCCCCCCAGACGATCAACTTGCCCAGCATCGGATCGTAGGTGAGACCGACCTCCATCCCCCGGTACATGGCACTGTCGAGTCGCACCCAAGGCCCTCCCGGAGCACGGAGGTTGCGCAGCGTGCCCACCGAGGGGAGAAAGCCGTTCAGTGGATCCTCGGCGTTGATGCGCACCTCGATCGCATGGCCCCGCAAGGTGAGATCGGACTGCCCATAACCCAAGGGCTCCCCCGCCGCGATGCGCAGTTGCTCCCGCACCAGATCGACCCCCGTGACCATCTCCGTCACCGGATGCTCCACCTGGAGGCGGGTGTTCATCTCGAGGAAGTAGAACTCACCCTCCGACCAGAGGAACTCGACCGTTCCCGCCCCCTCATACCCGACGTGACGACCGGCGCGCAGGGCGACCTCGCCCATCGCGGCGCGGGTCTCGGGGTCGATCACCGGCGAGGGGGCCTCCTCGAGGAGCTTTTGGTGACGGCGCTGGATCGAACACTCCCGCTCGAAAAGATGCACACCCCCGCCGTGGCTGTCGAAGAGAACCTGGATCTCCACGTGACGGGGACGGTCGAGATAGCGTTCGAGATAGAGACGACCGTCACCGAAGGCCGCCTGAGCCTCGCCGCTCGCCGTGCGAAAGGCACTCTCCATCTCCTCGGGCGATCGGACGATGCGGATCCCCTTGCCTCCCCCACCGGCGGCCGCTTTGATCGCGATGGGATAGCCGATCCCCTCCGCCGCCAGCCGGGCCTCGCCCTCGTCCTCGACCGGGTCGACCAGACCGGGGACCGTGGGCACCCCCGCCTGCTCCATCGCCCGGCGGCTTTCGATCTTGTCCCCCATCACCTCGATCGCGGCGGGGGGAGGACCGACCCAGGCCAGGTCGGCCTCGGTCACCGCCCGAGCAAAGGCGGCGTTCTCCGATAGGAATCCGTAGCCGGGGTGGATCGCCTCCGCCCCCGTCCTCCGGGCCGCGTCGAGGATGAGTTCCTGATTCAGGTAGCTCTCCGCCGGCGTCGAACCTCCCAGGGGTACCGCGATGTGGGCCATGCGCGTGTGCAGCGCTCGGGCATCCTGCTCCGAGTAGACCGCCACGCACTCGATGCCCATCTCCCGCGCACTGCGAATCACCCGCAGGGCGATCTCCCCACGATTGGCGATCAAGAGTCGTCGAAACATGGTCTAGAGGGGGATGTTGCCGTGACGGCGGACGGGACGCTCTTCGCACTTGGTGCGCAGAAGCTCCAAGGAACGGATCAGATAGGGACGCGTCGCCGAAGCCTCGATCACGTCATCGACAAATCCACGCGCCGCCGCGCGGTAGGGATTGCTGAAGGTGGCCTCGTACTCCGCCGTGCGCCGGGCCTCCACAGCGGCGGGATCCTCCGCTGCTTGAATCTCGCGGCGATAGATGATCTTGGCCGCCCCCGCCGCCCCCATCACCGCGATCATCGCTCCCGGCCAAGCGATGTTCACATCCGCTCGCACGTGCTTCGAACCCATCACGTCATAGGCCCCCCCATAGGCCTTGCGGGTGATCACCGTCAACTTGGGTACCGTCGCCTCGCAATAGGCGTAGAGCAGTTTGGCCCCGTGGCGGATGATCCCGCCATACTCCTGGGCCGTCCCCGGCAAGAAGCCCGGTACGTCCTCGAAGGTGACGATGGGCACGTTGAAAGCGTCGCAGAAGCGGATGAAACGGGCCCCCTTCTCGCTGGCGTCGATGTCGAGACAACCCGCCAGGACCGCCGGCTGGTTGGCGACGATACCCACGACACGCCCGCCCAAGCGAGCGAAGCCGATCACCAGGTTGCCCGCCCAGGCGGCCTGGACTTCGAGAAAGGAATCGCGGTCGCAGACCAGCTCGATCACCCGCTTGATGTCGTAGGGCTTGCCGGGGTCGGCGGGTACCAACTCGTCGAGCTGCGCCTCGCAGCGGTCGGGCGGATCGTCGGTCGGCACGAAGGGAGGGTCCTCCGCGTTGTTCAGGGGCAGGTAGGAGAGCAACCGACGCGCCAAGTTCATGCAGCTCTTGTCGTCGGGGGAAGCGAAGTGGGCCACTCCGCTGCGTTCGGTGTGCACCGAAGCACCGCCCAGATCCTCACTGGTCACCTCCTCGTGGGTCACCGTCTTGACCACGTCCGGCCCGGTGATGTGCATGTAAGAGGTTCCCTCCACCATCAGGATGAAATCGGTGATCGCCGGGCTGTAAACCGCTCCCCCCGCGCAGGGTCCCATCACACAACTGATCTGGGGTATCACTCCCGAAGCGCGGGTATTGCGCCAAAAGATCTCCGCGTAGCCGCCCAGACTCTGAACCCCCTCCTGGATGCGCGCGCCGCCCGAGTCGTTGAGACCCAATACCGGCACCCCCGCCTTCTGGGCCATGTCCATCACCTTGCAGATCTTCTCCGCGTGGGTCTCCGAGAGGGAGCCGCCGAAGACGGTGAAGTCCTGGCTGAAGAGGTAGATCGGCCGCCCGTCGATCAGGGCGTGGCCGGTGACCACCCCATCCCCCAGGATGCGCTGGGAAGGCATGCCGAAGTCGGTACAGCGGTGGGTCACGAAACGGTCGAGCTCGACGAAGGAACCCTCGTCCACCAAGAAGTCGATACGCTCCCGGGCACTGAGCTTGCCCTTGTCGTGCTGGGCCTGGATGCGCCGCTCGCCACCACCGACGAGGGACTCCTCGCGCAGGCGATGCAGCCGCTCGAGGGGAGATTCGGAAGGGGTAGGGGTCTCGTTCATGGATGGGTTCGCTGACGCTCAGTCCTGGGGCTCCTCGACGAGCTCCATCAAAACGCCCCCGGTGGCCCGGGGATGCAAGAAGGCGACACGCGTGCCGTGGGCGCCCGGCCGGGGAGACCGGTCGATCAGGGCCACGCCCTGGGCCGCCAGGTGATCCAGAGCCGCCTGCAATTCCAAAACGCGCCAGGCGACGTGGTGCAGGCCGGGTCCCCGCCGGGCGAGAAAGCCCCCGATGGGCGAATCCTCGGCGGCCGGCTCGACCAGTTCGATGCGCTGCCCCCCCGCGCGAAGAACCAGAACGTTGACGCGCTGGTCCGCCACGTGCTCCACAGGGCCCGCCTCCAGCCCCAGGGCCCCCTCGTAGAGCTCCCGCGCCCGGGCGAGGTCGGGAACGGCGATCGCCAGGTGGTGCAGGCCGACGACCAGGGGACGCAGGCTCTCGGGAAGCGAAGCCGGGGAAGGTTGGGGGGGGTCGGAGGGAGACATCG
>JALWOP010000358.1 GCA_027083445.1 Planctomycetota bacterium
CTCCCAGACCCCCCTCCCCCCGCCATCCCCGCTATCCCATGGACCTGAAGTTGATCCGGAACCTCGTGCGCATCATGGAGCGCGGCGAGGTCAGCGAGCTGGAGATCGACGACGAAAAGGCCGGCCTGCGCGTGCACCTCAAGCGCGGCGGCTCCACCCCCGTGGCCGGTGCCCCGGTGGTGATGATGCCGGGCACGACCGGACCGGCCCCTGAAGTGCCGCCCGAGCCCGGGGCGGGGGGCGGTGCTTCCGGTGAAGCCCAGAGCGAGCGCGATAGGGGGCTCGAGGAGATCACCTCTCCGATGGTGGGCACCTTCTACAGCGCATCGGCGCCGGGAGCGGAGCCCTTCGTTTCGGTGGGGCAGACCGTCGGTGAAGAGACCGTGGTCTGCATCATCGAGGCGATGAAGGTCATGAACGAGATCAAGGCCGAGATGCGCGGCGAGGTGGTGGAGATCCTGGTGGAGAACGGGGAGCCGGTCGAGTTCGGACAGCCTCTGTTCCTCGTACGGCCCTCCTAGCGAATCCATGTTTCGTCGCATCCTCATCGCCAACCGGGGAGAGATTGCCCAGCGCATCATCCGCGCCTGCCGAGAGCTCGGGATCGAGTCCGTCGCGGTCTATTCGGAGGCCGACGCCGGCGCCTGGTACCTGCGTCAGGCTGACGAGACGATCTGTATCGGCGGAGCGGCCAGCGCTGAGTCCTATCTCAACGTTCCGGCGATCATCTCCGCGGCGGAGATCGCCGACGTGGAGGCGATTCACCCCGGCTACGGTTTCTTGGCCGAGAACGCTTCCTTCGCCGAGGTCTGTCGCTCCTGTCGCATCGAGTTCATCGGGCCCGAGGCCGAGACGATCGCTGCGGTGGGGGACAAGGCCCGCGCCCGGGAGATCGCCATCAGTGCCAAGGTGCCGGTCGTCCCCGGAAGCGATGGGACCTTGCGCGACGAGGAGCACGCGGTCGAGAGTGCCCGGGAGATCGGCTATCCGGTGATGATCAAGGCCACCGCAGGGGGCGGGGGGCGGGGCATGCGCATCGCTTCGAACGAGCCGAGCCTGCGCACCAGCCTGCGCGCTGCCCAGGCCGAGGCGCTGGGCGCCTTTGGAGACGACACGGTCTACCTCGAAAAATTCATCGAGCACGGGCGGCACGTCGAGGTACAGATCCTGGCGGACCGGGAGGGCAACGTGATCCACCTGGGTGAGCGGGACTGCTCGATCCAGAGGCGCCACCAGAAGCTGATCGAGGAGGCCCCCTCGCCGGCCCTCACCCAGAAGCAACGGGACAAGCTGGGTAGTGCGGCCGTCCGCATGGCCAAGGCGGCGGGCTACCAGAGCGCCGGCACGGTGGAGTTCTTGCTCGACGGGGAGGGAAACTTCTACTTCATCGAGGTCAACGCTCGGATTCAGGTCGAGCACCCGGTCACCGAGCTGGTGACGGGGGTCGATCTGATTCAGGAGCAGTTGCGTATCGCGTCGGGCGAACCCCTGCGCTACCGCCAGAAGGACATCCAGATTCGGGGGCACGCCATCGAGTGCCGCATCAACGCCGAAGACCCCGAGAAGGGATTTCGACCCTCTCCGGGCCTGATCCGCACCTTCGTCCCCCCCGGGGGGCCTGGGGTACGGATCGACAGTCACGCCTTCAGTGGATACTCGATTCCGCCGAACTACGATTCGATGATCGGAAAGCTCCTCGTCCACCGCGCCACCCGAGAGGAGGCGATCCGCTGTGCGGTTCGCGCCCTGGGGGAGTTCGGTATCGAGGGGCCGGCGACGACGATTCCCTTCCTACGCGAGGTCCTCGAGCACGGCGAATTCCAGTCCGGCCGGCACGACACGGGCTTCGTGGAACGCTTCTTCGGGGCCCACACCCCGGGCGGCCGCGAGAGCGGCGCATGATCATGATCCGCCTCCTCTCGCTCCTGCTCTTACCCCTCCTGGCGGGCTGTTGGATCGACACCCAGCGCCACCCCGGCGTGATGCCTGGACCCGCGGAACTCCCCCCCGGAACCGCGGATCTGTTCGCCCCCGGACCCGAGGAGGTGCTGGTCACCCGCCTGGCGGATCCAGCCTTCGTGCGGCGCGCGGGGGAGGGGTCGAGCTTCCCCCTCTACTACTACCGCAAGCAGGCCCGCCTGAGGGCCGGCGGTTGGGTCAGCGCCGGCGCCGGAGGCCGGGTCGAAGTGCTCTACCCCCAGGGTACGGTGGTGACCCTGATCGGCGAGGGCATGGGGGCGGTCGGTTCGGTCAGCCACGGGGAGCCCCTGTTCAACTTCTTCGACGTCGACCGCGCCCTGCTCAAGCTTGCGGAGGGCGAGCAGGTGCGATTGATGGGTGGCGCCCTGCTCAGTGCCAACGGGGGTCCCATCGCCCTCGAACGGCAGGACGACGAGGTGCTGCGGGTGATCAACCGCAGCTTGAGCACCACCTGGATCGCCTACCGCGACGAGGTCTTCCAGGTCGACCCGGCCGAGGCGGTCGACCTTCCCATCCTGGAGGGCGGCACCGGCCCCCTGGAGGAGTCCCCCGACTTCCGCAGCCTGCGCCTGGGTGAGGGCGGTCCGCGTATCGCCGTACGCGGGGATGTCGATTTGCTCCCCGAAGGCTCTGGTATGCGCGTACGCTCCCGCGGCCCCCACGAGGTCGTCGCGCTCGGCGTGCGTCTGCGGCTCGATCCAGGGGATGAGGTGCTCTTGTACCCACTGGATTCGACCGATCCGCGAGAGTCGGCCGACTCAATGGATGCGACCGATCCGGGGGAGTCTGAGCCCCGCTAGGGCGAGTTCATCCATGAGCAAGCTCAAGCGCGTGCTGATCACCGGCGGGGCCGGTTTCCTGGGCAGTCACCTCTGCGAGCGCTTCCTCGGCGAGGGCTGGGAGGTGATCTGCATGGACAACCTCTTGACCGGGGATATCTCCAACGTCGAGGCCCTCTTCGCGGAGAGCCGTTTCCACTTCGAGCACCGCGACGTCACCGAGTACCTGCATGTCGGTGGGGATCTGGACGCGATCCTGCACTTCGCCTCGCCGGCCAGCCCGATCGACTATCTGGAACTGCCCATCCAAACCCTGAAGGTCGGCTCGCTCGGGACGCACAAGGCCCTGGGCCTCGCCCGGGCCAAGGGGGCGCGCTTTCTGCTCGCCTCGACCTCGGAGTGCTACGGCGACCCCCAAGTCCATCCCCAGCCCGAGAGCTATTGGGGCAACGTCAACCCGGTCGGGCCCCGGGGGGTCTACGACGAGGCCAAACGCTTCGCCGAGGCGATGACGATGGCCTACCACCGCTTCCACGGGATCCCGACGCGCATCGTGCGCATCTTCAACACCTACGGGCCGCGCATGCGCCTGGCGGATGGTCGCGCCCTGCCCGCTTTCATGTCCCAGGCCCTGCAGGGCCTGCCGATCACGGTCTTCGGGGACGGTAGCCAGACCCGCTCCTTCTGCTATGTCGACGATCTGGTCGAGGGGATCTGGCGCCTCTTGCACTCCGAGGAGGCCGAGCCGGTCAACATCGGCAACCCCTCCGAAATGACCATCCTCGAGTTTGCCCGCAAGGTGGTCGAGCTGTGCGGTTCGAGCTCGGAGATCACCTTCGAGCCCCTGCCGGTCGACGATCCCAAGGTGAGGCAGCCGGACATTCGCAAGGCACAGGCCCTGCTCGACTGGGAGCCGCAGGTGGACCTGGAGACCGGGCTACGCCGGACCCTCGATTACTTCCGTGCCCGTGTGAGTGCGGGTCCACCCCCATCCCGCAGGTGAAGCCATGTGCGGCATCGTCGGCGCCATTCTCAGTGAAGGCTCGGTCGTCCAGGGTCTGGTCGATGGCCTACGCGTCTTGGAATACCGGGGCTACGACTCCAGTGGAGTCGCGGTAGCCGCGGATGACGGAGTGCTGGTGCGCAAGAAGGAGGGGCGTCTGGCAAACCTCGAGGCGGCCCTGGCCGACGGAGCCCTGGAGGGGGCCCGGGCCGGAATCGGTCACACGCGCTGGGCCACCCACGGTCCGCCCAGCGATCGCAACGCGCATCCGCATCTGGGGCGGCATGGAACCCTGGCCGTGGTCCACAACGGCATCATCGAGAACTACCTCGCTCTCAAAGAGGAACTCACGGGAAGCGGTGTGGTCTTCCAGTCGGAGACCGACACCGAGGTTTTGGCCCACCTGATCGAGCGTGAACTGGCCACGGCCGATGACCTCAGCTCCGCCGTGCGCCGCTGCTTGGCACGGGTGGAGGGGTACTACGCCTTGGCGGTGCTCTCCCGTGGGCCCGCGGGCCCCGAGGTCGTCTGTGCGCGACAGGGGCCGCCCCTGGCCGTCGCGTCGACCGCGGATGCCGCCTATCTCGCCTCGGATCTCTTGGGGCTCTTGCCCTACACGAACCGCATCAGCTTCCTCGAGGACGGGGACATCGCCGTACTCACCCCCGGGCGGGTGCAGGTGATCGACCTGCAGGGGCGCCTGGTCGAGCGCCTACCCAAGACGATCCACTGGGAGTCGGGGGACTCGGGGCTGGGCCACTGGCCGCACCACATGCTCAAGGAGATCCACGAGCAGGGGGATGTTCTGGCCCGTACCGCCTTCAGCCGCATCGCCAAGGGCGCGGATGACGTCGAGTTCGAGGGCGGTGCCTTCTCCGACGAGTTCTTCGCGGAGATCGAGCGCGTCCAGGTGACCGCTTGCGGCACGGCTCTGCACGCGGGGATGATCGCCAGCTATCTGATCGAAGGGCTGGCGCGAATTCCCGTCGACGTGGACTTCGCCAGCGAGTTCCGCTATCGCGACCCCCTCGTCGGGCCGGGAACCCTGGCCCTGGCGATCAGCCAGTCGGGGGAGACCGCGGACACCCTGGCGGCGACCCGCTTGGCCCGCTCCAAGGGGGCCAAGGTCGCGGCGATCTGCAATGTGGAAGGCTCCAGTCAGGTGCGCGAGTCCGACGGGGTGATCCTGACCCAGGCGGGCCCCGAGATCGGTGTCGCCAGCACCAAGGCCTTCACCGCCCAGGTCGCCGCTGCACTGCTGCTGGCGGTGCGCATGGGGCGGGCACGGGGCACCCTCGACAGCGAGCGGGCCCGTGAACTCCTGCAAGAGCTACGCCTCCTGCGGCCCAAGATCGATTCCCTGCTCACCGAGGAGGCCGTCGGCCGGGTGCGGCGCCTGGCGCGCCTGCACGTCGAGCAGAACGGCTTTCTGTTCCTGGGGCGCGGGGTCAACTTCCCGATCGCCTTGGAGGGGGCTCTCAAGCTGAAGGAGATCAGCTACATGCACGCCGAGGGCTACGCTGCCGGCGAGATGAAGCACGGCCCCATCGCGCTGATCGATCCGGGGATGACCATCGTGGTCATCAACAGCGTGGGGCATGTCGCGGACAAGGTGCGCGCCAACATCGAGCAGGTCAAGGCGCGGGGCGGCGTCACGGTCAGCGTCGGCTCGGATGCGGCCAGCCATGAAGTCGCCGAGGACTCGATCCCCGTGCCCGAGACCAGTGAGTGGTTGTCGCCGCTGTTGAATGTGATTCCCTTGCAGCTCCTCTCCTACTACGTGGCCGATCTGCGCGGCTGCGATATCGACAAGCCGCGCAACCTGGCCAAGAGCGTGACGGTCGAATGAGGGTTCTGATCACCGGAGGAGCGGGTTTCATCGGTTCCCACCTCGGGGAGCGCTTGCTGGCCCGGGGAGATGAGGTCGTCGTGCTCGACAACTTCAACGACTTCTACTCACCGGCGATCAAGCGCCGCAACGTCGAGGAGGCCCTGGGCGATGCGCGCGTGGTCGTGGGGGATCTGCGCGACGCCCCCCTGATCGAAGGCCTGGTCGGCGAGGGATTCGATGCGGTCGTGCACCTGGCGGCGATGGCCGGGGTGCGTCCCAGTGTCGAGGATCCCCTGCTCTACCAGGATGTCAATGTGCGCGGGACGATGATCCTGCTCGAAGCTCTGCGCAAGCGACCCCAGACGCGCTTCGTGATGGCCAGCTCTTCGAGCGTCTACGGTGGCAACGAGCGGGCGCCTTTCCGGGAGGACGACGAGATCCACAGGCCCATCTCGCCCTATGCGGCGACCAAGCGGGCGACCGAGCTCTTCGCCTATACCCACCACCACCTCTACGGCATCCCGACCACCTGCCTGCGCTTCTTCACCGTCTACGGCCCGCGTCAGCGGCCGGAGATGGCGATCCACAAGTTCGTGGCCTTGACCCTGGCGGGGCAGCCCCTGCCCTTCTTCGGCGACGGCGAGACCCGCCGGGACTACACCTACATCGACGACATCATCGATGGGGTGGTGCGCTCGATCGATCGCTGCAAGGGCTACCGGATCTACAACCTGGGGGAATCCCAGACCACCTCCCTCAGCGAACTGGTCGAGCTGATCGGCCAGGCCTGCGGCCGGACCCCGGTGCTCGACCGGCGCCCGATGCAGCCGGGGGACGTGACGCTGACCTACGCCGATATCTCCCGCGCCCGGGAGGAGCTGGGCTACGCCCCCAGGACCACGGTTGCCGAGGGGCTGGCACGGTTCATGGAGTGGTATCACGCCCGCTGAGCCTTTGGTGTAAGGTCTTGACCCTCATCCCCAGCCATCCCCATTTCGAGAGCGATCCATGAAGGGTGTCATCCTGGCCGGCGGCCTCGGCACGAGGCTCTTTCCGCTGACCAAGATCACGAACAAGCACCTCCTGCCGGTGTACGACCAGCCGATGATCTACTACCCGATCCGCACGCTGGTCAATGCGGGTATCGACGACATCATGATCGTCACCGGAGGCCGCAAGTCCGGAGATTTCCTGTCCTTGCTCGGTAACGGCAAGGACTTCGGCCTCGGGCACTTGAACTACACCTACCAGGAGGGTGAGGGGGGAATCGCCGAGGCTCTGGGTTTGTGTGCCCACTGGGCCAAGGGGGAGCCGGTGGTGGTCATGCTCGGGGACAACCTGATCGAGCGCAACATCATCGAGCCGGTCCAGGCCTTCAGGCGCCAGTTGGCCGAGGAGGGGCAGGGTGCCAAGATCCTGCTCAAGGAGGTGCATGATCCCCAGCGCTTCGGCGTGGCACGCCTCGAGGGTGACCATGTCGCGGAGATCATCGAGAAGCCCAAGGATCCCCCCTCGAACCTGGCGGTGATCGGCATCTACATGTACGACCATCGCGTCTGGGACATCATCGGGACCCTGGAGCCCTCTGAGCGTGGGGAACTCGAGATCACCGACGTGAACAACTGGTACATCCGTGACGGTTCCTTGACCTACGGCGTCCTCGAGGGCTGGTGGACGGATGCCGGCACCTTCGAGTCGCTCTACGCCGCAACCCGACGCGTCGCCGAGGGTGGCGCCAACCATGTCGATGACGAGTCCGCCGGCTGATTCGCCGCATGAGGCCGTGCCCGAGCGGGTACTCGTAACCGGGGCGGCGGGGATGCTGGGGAGCCAGGTCCTCCTGGCCAGCCCCGACGACGTTCAGGTCATCGGCACCGACCTGCGCGAGGCCCACGGTGTCGAGGCCCTGGGGGTCGACCTGGCCGAGCCGGCGGATGTCCAGCGCCTGTTCGAGGAGTGGGGGCCGTTCACCGGTGTGCTGCACACCGCTGCCTACACCGCGGTCGATCAGGCCGAGGAGGAGCCGGAGCTGGCCGAGCGCGTCAATGCCGTCGCGACGGGGGTTTTGGCGCGGGCCTGTGCCGCGGCGCGGATCCCCCTGGTCGCCGTCTCGACCGATTTCGTCTTCGACGGCGAGGCGCACACCCCCTACACCGAGGAGGCGCCGACCCGACCCCTCTCCGTCTACGGTCGGACCAAGCTCGCCGGTGAGCGCGCCGCCCGCGAGGCCCACCCCGAGGGGACGCGCATCGTCCGGACTCAATGGCTCTACGGGCCGCGGGGCAAGCACTTCCCGGCCACGATCCTGCGCCTGGCCGGAGAGCGGGATCACCTGCGGGTCGTCGAGGATCAAGTCGGATCTCCGACCTCGACCCTCGAGTTGGCGCCCGCTCTTTGGGACGTGCTGAACCTGGCGGAGCCAGGCATCTACCACGCCGCCTGCGAGGGCTCCTGCTCCTGGTACGAGTTTGCCCTGGCGGTGCTCGAGGATTCCCGGCCGGAGGATGGGGGACGCGGAGATGCCGCCCAGGGCGAGGTAACCATCGAACCCTGCACGACCGAGGACTTTCCGCGCCCGGCCCATCGGCCTCGCTACAGTGTCCTGGACTGTTCCAAGCTGGCCGCCCTGCGCGGAGCGCCCCTGGCTCCGTGGCGCGAGGCCCTGCGTATCTTCCTCGGCAATGAAGAGGAAGAGGACGGCTAGGGTACGGGCTCGCACCCTCCCCGCAGTCTTGAAGTAGACCCATGACCCGCACCCTGATCGTGACCGGCGGAGCCGGCTTCATCGGAAGCAACTTCCTGCACATGCTCGCAGAGCTGCGCCCCCAGTGGCGCACGGTGAATCTGGACGCCCTGACCTACGCCGGCAACCTCGAGAATCTGACCGCGCTCGAAGGAAGAGAGGGCTACACCTTCGTCCACGGTGATGTCTCCCGCAGTGAGGATGTGGAGCGTGCCTTCGAGGCGGCCGGTGACGACCTGCCCGTGAGTGTCGTGCACTTCGCGGCGGAGAGCCACGTCGATCGCTCGATCCGCTCCGGGGTGCCTTTCGTGCAAGCCAACATGCTGGGGACCCAGGTCCTGCTCGACGTCTGCCGAGCGCGGGGTGTCGAGCGCTTCGTGCATGTCTCGACCGACGAGGTCTACGGCTCCCTGGGGCCGGAGGGCTTCTTCACCGAGAAGACCCCCTTGCAGCCCAGCTCGCCCTACAGCGCCTCCAAGGCGGGGAGCGACCTTCTGGTGGCCGCCGCCCATCACACCCACGGCTTTCCGGCGCTGATCACGCGCTGCTCGAACAACTACGGGCCCTACCAGTTCCCCGAGAAGTTGATTCCGCTGATGATCGCCAACGCCCGGGAGAACCGTCCCCTGCCGGTCTATGGGGACGGGATGCAGGTGCGGGATTGGCTCTATGTGCGCGACCACTGCGAGGCCATCCTGACCGTCCTCGAACGCGGCGAGTGCGGCCGGGTCTACAACATCGGTGGGCACAACGAATTCCCCAACCTGGAGATCGTGCGCCGCATCCTGGCCCACCTGGGCAAGCCCGAGAGCCTGATCGAGTTCGTGGCCGACCGCCCGGGCCATGATCGGCGCTACGCCATCGATGCGGGGCGAATCGAGCGAGAACTCGGCTGGACGCCGCGCTACACCTTCGAGGAGGCGCTGCCCCTAACCATTGACTGGTACCTGGCACAAGATGAGTGGTTGCAACGGGTTAGGTCCGGGGCTTACCAGAGCTATTATCAGTCCCAGTACGGCGCCTGAGCCGGCCGCGGCCTCGGCCCTGCGTGCGGCCCCGCTCAAGCGGTCAACCAGGGGCCCCTTCCTGCCGATGAGGGTAGCAGCGGGCCCCTTTCAAGGGGGGTGCCCCCCCGCATCACCGACCTGGGGGGCCCACCCCCGCCCCAGTCCTCCGACGCGCATGTCCCACCGCAGCCCTATCTCGCTCTTCCTCAGCCTCCTGGCCACCGCCCTGATCGGCCTCGGCGTCCCCGGCCCGGCTCTGCTCGCCTGGGGCGCGGCGGGCGCGACCCTGGTGGGCGCCAGCGGCTGCTCCGCCGTCACCCAGCCGGGTAAGCGGGAGCTTCAATACATGAACCGACGGGGCTTCGGGAAGAAATACTTCAACGATCCCGAGGAGGAGAACTACGCCACCATCGGGGATACGGTCGTCTACGAGGATGCCCGCCACCCCGAGGAGTTGGCCGGTAGCCAGAAGGTGGCCATCGACGGCACGATCCTGATGCCCGAAGTGGGTGCCGTGCGTGTGGCGGGCTTGACCCGTACCGAGATCGAGGCCCGCCTGACCGAGCGCTACAGCGTCTACTACGACGAGACGGACTTCGTCGTCGATCTGCGCACCAAGGGCAAGGTCTACTACATGATGGGCGAGGTTCAGCGCGAGGGAGAGCGCAAGCACCCCGGTGACCTGACCGTCTTCGAAGCCGTCCTCGACGCCAAGCCGGACCCCCAGAGCGCCAACACCGGGCGCATCCTCCTGATCCGCCCCGACCCGGTGGATCCGGTCATCCTGCGCTTCAACATGAAGGACATGGTCCCGGGGGGGGATTCGACCTTCAACTACCAGGTCCTGGCCTACGACATCATCTACGTGCCCCCGACCATGCTGGCCCAGTTCGCCTTCTTCCTCCGTAGCCTGCTCTTCCCGGTGGAGGAGGTCCTGCGCGGCGTCGGAGGGGCACTGTTCGGCTATGGTGGCCGGCGCTCCTTCCGTCGCGGTCGCCGCCGCAACAACAACTTCGGGTCCTTCTAGGGAGGGCTGCGCAAACCATGCCGGTCGAAGTCGAGAGCTCAGGGCAGGTCAGCGAGTTCCTGCGGGTTCTGCGCCGCCGTTCGGGGCTGATCCTGGTTCCATTCGCGGTCCTGACCATCCTCGGGGTGGCCTTTGCGGTCATCGTGCCCAAGAAGTACGTGGCGCGCACGCGCATCATGGTCCACGACATCCCCGGTGCGGGTAAGACCTCCTCCGAGGGACGCGAGCAGGGCAAGGTGGCGACGCACCTGATCCGTTCGCCGCGGCGCATCCAGGCGGTCATCGTCCAAGACTTGGGCTGGCCCTTCCAGCAGCTCAGCGCCGTGGAGCAGGAGCGCCTGATCGACCGCGTCCTGGGAAACCTCTCGGTCGAGACACCCAACATGGGGCTCGGGGTGACCCAGCAGATCGTCGTCATCAGCTATGCCGATACGGACCGCACCCGGGCCTACGAGTTTCTGACCGCCGTCAGCAAGCGTTGGCGCGATGAGGTACTCGAGGGAACGCGCAACGCGAAGATCGCCGAGTTCAACAACCTGACCAACCGCAAGCGCCAGATGGAGGCCCGCGAGGAGGCGATCGGTGCCGAGATCGCGGAGATTCACCGCACGAACGACATCCCCCCCTGGGCTCCGGACAGCCGGGGAGAGCGTCCCCTCGATCCGGCCTTCTCCCGCCTCGATTCCGCGCGCCTCGATTTGGCCGAGGTCGAGGCGGAGATCGAAGAGCGGCAGCTACAACTCGAGGAGGATCAGCGGCTCTACGAGATGATGGATGACGAGGTGGCCCTGGAGGAGACCCAGGTCGGCCTCGATCTCTCCAAGGAGATCTTGGAGCATCAGGAGGCGATCGTCGAGCTGCGGGCCGAGATCAAGCGCAAGGGCTACAAGCCCGCGCACGGCCGCTACAAGCAAATCCAGGATGAGATCCACGAGCGTGAGGAGGTCATCCGCCTCTTGGAGGAGAGCGCTCGAGAGGGGGTCTCCTCCGATGCCGAGCGTCTGCCCAACCTCGACAAACTGGCTGCGGCCGAATCCCTGGAGAAGGAGCGCGTAGCGCTGGACCGTCTCATGGGACGCAAGAAGTATCTCGAGGATGAAGTCGACTCCCTGGTCGCACGTACCAAGGAATTGCAGTCGGTCTATCAGCAGCTCGAAACCCTCATGGGAGAGCGCGACCGACTGCACCAGAACCTGATCGAGGTCGGCAAGGCCCACAACGCGATGCGGCGGGAGATCGACCTGCTCACCAGCGCCGCCGGCAACCCCTTCAGCATCCTCGACGAACCCAAGATGCCCGTTCGGCCCACCCAGCCGGATCCCGTGCTGATCATCATCGGCACCCTCTTGATCAGTCTGATGCTCGGTTTCGGACTGGCCCTGGCGACCGAGTACTCGCGCAGTTGCTTCCGCAGCGTCAACGAGGTCACCCGCGTGATGATCATCCCCGTGCTGGGTACGGTGAACGAGATCGTGACCCAGCGTGACCGACGTCGGGCTCGCATCCTGCGCTTGACGGTCGGTGGCTCGACCCTGGCCTTCGTGGCTTTGGTCGGGTTCTTGACCTGGGCTTGGGCGATGCGTCCCGATCTCCTCACCGACGGCATTCGTCACTCGATCGACGCCTTCCGGGCTTCATTCGAGTAGTCCCCAGGGAGCTCCGTGCGCGACGTTCTCGTTTCGCTAATCGTCCTGATCGCGCTGCCGTATTGCTATCGGCGGCCGATCGTCGGCATGCTCTTCTTCTCGGTTCTGGCGTACATGCGCCTACAGGATCTGGCTTGGGGGTTTGCGCGTACCCAACGCTGGTCCTTCTACGTGGCGATCGTCACCGCAGCGGGTTGGATCGCCTCACACGACAAGCAAAAACCGATCTGGGAGCCGCGCACTTTGATCATGGTGGCCCTGGGGCTCACCGTGGGGTTGGGTCTACTCTTCTCCCGGGGTGATCGCCCGGTAGAGATCACCCGCTACATCGAGTACGTGAAGATCATCTTCATCGCCATCTTCACGACTTCGGTCATCCGCACGCGCGAGCACCTGCGCATGCTCGTCTGGGTGATCGCCATGTGCTTCGCTTTCTTCGGGGTGAAGAGCGGGATCGCGGGCATCGTCAAGCTCGGCAACGTCTACATCAAGCGCGGCCCCGGCGGCATGCTCGAGGACAACAACGACTTCGCCCTGGCTCTGGCGATGTCGGTGCCGTTGCTCGTGCATCTGGGGACCTCGGAGCGGAGGGATATCCTGCGGCGAGGGGTCTACCTGATGATCCCGCTCGTGATGATAACGGTCATCCTGACCCGCTCGCGGGGCGGGACGCTCTCGATGGGGGTGATGACCATGATCCTCATCTGGCGTTCACGCAATCGAGTGATGGGCTTTGCCCTGGGCGCGGCAGCGGTAGGGGCGGTGCTCATGCTCGCCCCCCGTGAATACATCGCGCGCATCAAGACGATCAAGGACTATCAGACCGAGAGTTCCGCAGCGAGTCGCATCCGAGCCTGGAAGGTCGCCGGGCGCATGATCCGGGATAACCCCCTGACCGGGGTCGGCTTCCGCCGATTCCAGATGAATTACCTGGACTACGAGCCCAACCCCAGCCCGGATCAGTTGCGGGGGGAGGGCACCATCGTGGCCCACAATTCCTACCTGCAGGTCTGGGCCGAGTGCGGGACGCCGGCCTTCATCCTGTACATGTCGATGCTCCTGCTCTCGCTGGTCGACATTTGGCGGGTCCGGCGCCTGGCCAGTCGCCGCTACCACGCGAGTTGGATCTTGTCGTACTGCACGATGTTCGAGGCGGTCATGGGGACCTTCCTCGTGGGCAGCATGTTTCTCAACCGGGCGCACTTCGACCTGATCTATCACTACGTCGCCATCATCCTGGTCTTCGGGCATGTCGCTCGGCGTGAGATGGACAATGAACGTCGCTATCCCCTGCGCAGCGGCGGCAGTCGGCGCGGGGGGCCCCTGGTCGCCCTTCAACGTCCCGGGTTCGGTCGCCGCTCGGCGGCAGCAGCCCGTTTCCGCAACACCCCTCTCCTACCTGAGCGCGTGTGAGGATCCTCTACCATCACCGCACCCAAGCCGAGGATGGTCAGGCGGTGCACATCCGCTCTCTGATCCAGGCCCTACGTGAGGAGGGGCACACGGTGCGGGAGGAGGCGCTCGTCCCCAAGGGGGACGACGCTCCTGCGGCCAGCGAGGCCCCCTCCCGCTCTTCGGTATGGTCCCTGATCGGGCGCGTCCCGCGCTTTGCGCGGGAGCTGGCGGAGTATGGCTATACCCTGCCCGCTCGGCGTCGACTGATGAAGGCGGCGCGGGATTTCGACCCCGACGCCATCTACGAACGCTATGCCTTTGGCAACGCCGCCGGTGTCGGAGCGGCGGAGCGTCTTGGAATCCCTCTCATGCTCGAGGTCAACTCTCCGATGGTGCTCGAGCG
>JALWOP010000359.1 GCA_027083445.1 Planctomycetota bacterium
GTCCACCTGGGGACGCGTCTGCCCTGGTCCCTCCATTCGAGCGCCCGTCCTGCGGTGGTCGTCGAGTCTCCCAGCCGCTTCCGCTGGCTCGGGGGCCGGGAGGAGGAGCGCGCCCTGGGAGGCCTGGCCGAGGAGGAGAGCCCCAGCCGGCCGGGGGATCCCCTCCATCGGGGGCGGGACCGGGCCTTGGCGGGTCTGCGCGCCATCCTCGGGGAGGCTCGAGGGGTCAGCGCGGCCATGGTCGAGGCGGCCCGTGCCTATCGCCCGACGGCCGACTATCCGCGCACCCCCCTCGCGGCCGGCCTGCGGGATGCGGCGGCTCTCCTGACCGGAGGACTGGGGACGCGCATCGTTTCCCTGGAGATGACCGGCTTCGATACCCATGCCGCCCAGCGCGGGCAGCACGACCGGTTGATGGCGGAGTTCGACGGTGCCCTGACCGCCTTTCTCGAGGACATGGGCTCCCGGCCCGTGCTCGTGCTGGCCTTCAGCGAGTTCGGTCGGCGCCTGGCCGAAAACGCGTCGGCCGGGACGGACCACGGACATGCGGGTCCCGCCTTTCTCCTCGGGCCGCCTGGAATCGGAGGCCTCCACGGAGAGCACCCCGACCTGGAGAAGCTCGTACAGGGAGACCCGGACTGGACGACCGACTTTCGCAGCCTCTACGGAGAGGTGCTCGAAGGGTGGCTCGGGGTCGCGATGGAGGAGGCCCTGGGCAAGCGCTATCCGAGGCTGGGCATCTTCCCGCCGCGCTGATTCCCAGCCCCGCTCAGGCCGCGCCGAGGAAAGCGTGCAGGCGCAGGATCGCCGCCCGATCGTCCTCGAACCCCAGGGCCGGGTAGGCCGCGGCGAACCCCGCCCAGCGGTGGGCGGCCCAGTGGTTGGTGAGCAGCTCCTCGTCGGGGACCCCATAGGAGTGATACCCAAAGGTCCACTCGATGATCTCCTCGTCCCCCATGCTGACCCGGTTGGGCATCTCCAGGTCAACCAGTTGGCCCGGTTCGACCAGCCCGGTTTCGTCGAGGACCTTGCGGCGGATCGCCTGCTCGAGCTTCTCGCCGAAGCCGAGTTCCCCCTGAATCGGGCCCCAGAGGCCCTCGATGCCCTGATCGGGCTTGAGGAGGAGGTAATCCGGCTGACCCTCTTCCAGCCGGTAGACGAAGACCTTGATCCTGTGAAGAAGCTCGACCATGGTTCGAACGATTGGATTCCGACCTGCGACCACCCCCCACGGGTGATCCGCGCTTCTCCTCCAGGGAAGTCCTATCGTAGTCCGGGTCGATCCTTTCTGACCCCGGTTGCGATTTCCTTCCCGCGGGCGCCTTGGATCTCGATTTGGAACACCTGAACGACCCCCTGGAGGCCGCCTGCGCGCGGCTCGACGCACGCATCGACTGGGAGCGTCGCGACCGGGGCGCCCTGCGTCCCAGCCTGGCGCCGATCGAGGCGCTCCTCGTGCGCTTGGGACATCCGCAGCACAGCTTCAAGTCGGTGCACATTGCTGGGACGAAGGGCAAGGGATCGGTCGCGGCCCTGGTTGCGGCGGGGCTGGGTGAGAGGACGGGGGTCTACGCCAGCCCCCATGTGGAGCGTATTACCGAGCGCGTGCGGATCGGCGGGAAAGAGGTGGAGCGGGACTGCCTCGCCGCGGGAATCGAGGCCGCTCTCGATGCCGCCACCCCCGCCGCAACCTGGTTCGACGTCTTCACCGCCGCCGCCTTCTGGGTCCTGCGGGAGGTGGGCGTGGAGTGGGCGGTGGTCGAGGTGGGGCTGGGAGGGCGGCTCGATTCGACCAACGTGGTCCAGCCCCGGGCCTGCGCCATCACCTCGATCGACCTCGAACACACCGACGTTCTGGGGGGGACCCGGGCGGCGATCGCGGGGGAGAAGGCCGGCATTCTGAAGCGGGGCGTGCCCCTGGTCAGTGGGGTTGCGCCCGGAAGCGAGGCGGGGGAGGTGATCGCCGCCCGGGCGCAGGCCATGGATTGCCCGGTGACCTGGGTTGCCCGCGGCGAGAGTCTGGAGGAGACCAACCGAGCCCTGGCCGGGGCGCTGCTCGCGGTGGTGGGTGCCGATCCGGGACGCCTGGACGATCCCGATGTGAGCGAGAGCGCCCGGCTCCCGGGGCGACTCGAACGGACCCACCTGCGCGGTGTGCCGGTGGTGCTCGACGGGGCCCATGTCCCCTCCAGCCTGGAAGCGGTTCTCGAGGAGCTGTCCCGGAATCGGGACCTGAGGGGGCCCTGTCGGGTGGTTCTCGCCGTGGGACGGGACAAGGACGCCCTCGGCCTTCTCAAGACCCTGGTTGGGCGGGTCGATAGGGTCCAGTGCACCTCCGTAGGGGAGCGGCAACTGCCGCCCCAGGAACTGGCGGCCCTGGCGGCCACCCTGGGGCTGGAAGCCAAGGTCGAGCCCTCGCCGGGGTGTGCGGTCGCCTCCGCGGCGGCGGCTTCGACTGGGGGCTGGGTGCTCGTGACGGGCTCTCTGCACCTGATCGGGGCGGTGCGCGGCTCCTTGGTGACCCACTTGCCACCGGAGACACCAGGATGCTCACCCTCTGCAGCGACCTCTTCCTGACCGATGCGTTCCTGATCAAGGGGAACGTCGAGAACAAGTACACGCGGCTCAGCAAGCTGCTCGACGAGCACCGCAAGTACTTCCTGCGGGTACGGGACGTGACCCTGATCGACCTGCGCTCCCGCGAGCGCATCCACACCCCCCTCCTGCACATGAACGTGGATGAGGTTCTCATGGCCCATGAGTATCTGGACGAGGCCGGGGACTTGACCCGGGCCGAGCTGGCTCGGGACCAGGAGGAGAGCCTGCAGCGCGTGCGGGTCTTCTACACCGGAAACCTCAACGTCGAGGTAGCCGGCTCGATCCGACCCGGGGCCTACGAGGTCAGCGACCGGGCCACGCGACGCTTCTTCGTCATGCGTGAGCCCAAGCTGCGCGGGTTCCGGGACCAGGGCGATGAGGATCTGAAGAAGGTCCTGGAGCTGCCCTATGCGATCCTGAACAAGGAGCGCCTCTCCTACATCTACGACTTCAACTAGTCGCAGGGGGCCGGGTCGGGAGGGATCGGCTCGAATCGGACCCGCTCCAGCGTTGAATCAGCCCCTGGCAGTTGCGACCCTAGGCGTCGTGACCGGCCCTCAGGGGGGATTCTGAATGTCCGATTCGAAGAAGGTACAGGGCCAAGGCTTTTCGGGGCGCGAGCTGCTCGGGATGGCACTCTTCACCCTGGCCGCGTTCCCGCTCGTGCTCGTCGCCATGGACCTGGCCTCGGGTTCCGACCCAGCCCTTCCCGCGACGGGGATGCGCGGCGTGGCTCGGTCGATCGTCGGCTCCGTCGGCTACCTGCCCGCCCTGATCGGCTCAGGGGGCTTCGCCCTGGTGGGCGGGGCGATGGTCCTGGCAGGCCGCGGCGTGGACGCCGGCCGGCACCTGGCCGGCTTTCTCTTCACCGCACTCGGCCTGGCGGTCTGCCTTGGGGCCCTACACCCCTCGGGCGAGGGCTTCCTCCACGGAGGTGCCTTCGGGGATGCAACCGGGGGGACCCTGCGTGCCATCGGTCCCTGGGCGGGATTGATCGTCGGTGGCGCGGTGGCCTTCAGTGCCGTTTGGCTGGCTTGGCTGGGGGGGATCGAGGCCGCTGGCAGAGGTTTGCAGAGGGGCAGGGGTTTTCAGAAGAATCCAGGCCAGACACCGACGATTTCGGACGCTCTCTCGGAACGGGAATCCGACGGGGTTTCCACGGCTGAGGCCAACGCACTCGTACCCGACGCCGAGACGCTCACCTATATGGAAGAGCTGTGGCAGGACGGCCTGCACGCCGTGCAGCCACAGCCTATCCCACCCTCTCCTTACCCCGAAGACGTTCGCCTCAAGGGGCAGGTACCGGAGGGTGCCCGACCCCTCACTTGCGACGATGACGATTCCTCGACCCACGGTGCGGCTGACCCTGGAGCCGCTACCTGGCGGCCGGCTCACCACCAGCGGCAGGCCGGAAACGCCTCTGACGTCGATTTGGCTGGTGCCGTCCCGTCCGCTCCGGCCCCGGCCGAACCCCAGGCCCGACCCGCCCGGGCCGAAGGTGCGTCAGAAACCCTAGCCAGCCCCCTTCCCCAGGCCGCTCCCGAGGAGGCGGGTCCCCCCAAGCCTGCCTGGGAGCAGGAGCCCCTCTTCGAGCAGGCCTCGACCGACGAGGGCGACCTCCCTCTGCTCGTGACCGAAGAGGTCGCTCTAGATCCGGTCCCCGCTCCGGAGATCGAGGAGGAGGACGAGGAGTACGAGGAGGAAGAGTTCGAAGAAGACGAGGAGGTCGCCGAGTACGACGAGGAGGAGTGCGAAGACGAACTCGAAGAGGAGGAAGATGAGGAAGATGATGAAGAGGAGGAGTACGAAGATGAAGAGGCCGCCGAGCTCGAGGAAGAAGAGTACGAGGAGGAGGAGCTAGACGAGCTCGAGGAGGGGGAGTGCGAGGAGGAAGAGGAGGAAGAGGATGAAGAGGAGGAAGAGGAGGAAGATGATGAAGCCGAGGATTCGGCGGAGCTCCCCTTCGCCGAGCCCGAGCCCGAGCCCGAGCCCGAGGTGGTCCTGCGGCCCGCCGCGCCTACCCAGGCGCGCGGCACCGATTCTCCCGCCTCCCGCGACCTGCCCACCGCCGGTGACCTCTCCCACGAGGAGCTCGTCCACGAGGCCGGTCGCCTCTTTTTGACCCACGGTCGGGTGGCGGTCTCGCTCCTCCAGCGACGTTTCAACCTGGACTTCGACGACGCCTGCGATGTGCTCGACGAGCTCCAGGAACTGGGGCTGATCGGCCCGTACCTGGGGGGGCAAAAGCGTGATATCCTCCTCTCCCCCGACGAGTGGGAGGGGCGCCTAGCGGGCTCCTGACACCCGGCGGGGCGGCAAGAGCCCGTTCCAGCTCTCCCCCCGCGCCTCGTGTCCACCGTCTCCCTCGTCCACCTGGGCTGCGCCCGCAATCTGATCGATTCCGAGCTGATCCTGGCCCGGATGGCCGAACAGAATCTGCGGGTCAGCGGCGACCCCGACCAGGCCCACACCGTGGTCTTGAACACCTGCTCCTTCATCGGGCCGGCCCGTGAGGAGTCCTACCAGGCCCTGCAGAATCTGCTCGACAAGAAGGCCGAGGGCCGGATCCAGGCCGTCGTCGTCGCCGGTTGCCTGGTCCAACGCTACAAGCGCACCCTCGCCGAACGTTTCCCGGAGGTGGACCTGTTCGCCGAGATCTCCGACTACCGCTCCCTGGCCAGGGCCGTGCGCGATCTGGTCGACGGCCGGCGCCCCGCGACCAGCTATCTCGACGGACCCGGCCTGCGCCCGCCCGAACGGGAGGGGGCGCGCCTCTTGGCGACCCCGGGCAGCTACGCCTACCTGCGCATCAGTCACGGCTGCGACCACACCTGTGCCTTCTGTGCCATCCCAGGCATTCGCGGTCCGCACCGCTCCAAGCGACCCGCCGCCGTGATCTCGGAGGCGCAGGAACTGATCGCGGCGGGCGTGCGTGAGCTGGTGCTCGTCGCCGAGGACTCCACCGCTTGGGGCCGGGACATCGGTCTCGAGCTACCCGACCTGGTCACGGCGCTGGCGGACCTGGAGGGCGAGCACCGGTTGCGTATCATGTACGCCTATCCCGGCCGCTTCCCCTGGGGCCTGACCCCGCTCCTGGCGGAGCATCCCCGCGTCTTGCCCTACCTGGACATTCCCATTCAGCACGCTGCCACTCCGGTCCTGAAGGCGATGCGGCGCAGCGGTTCGGGCCGGCAAGTGCGTGAGACCCTCGCACGACTCCAAGAGGAGGTGCCCGGCATCACCCTGCGCACGACGGCCCTGGTGGGTTTCCCCGGTGAGACCGACGAGGATGTCGAAGAGCTGATCGAGATGGTGCGGACTTTCAGGCTCAGTCGGCTGGGTGCCTTCATCTATTCGCCCGAGGAGGAGACTCCCGCCGCGGAGCTCGACCTGCCCCCGGTTCCACCGGAGGTGGCCGAGGAGCGCCTCGCCGCCCTGCTCGCCGTGCGGGACGAGAACCTGGCCCAGGTTCAAGCGGAGGCGATCGGCCGCCGGGTCGAGGTCCTGATCGACGAAGGGAGCGACGCCGACGGAATCGCCGTCGGACATACCGCGGCCGACGCTCCCGAGGTGGACCCGCGGACCTACGTCACCTCCGAGCAGACGCTGCTCCAGGTGGGAGAGCGCCTCGAAGTCAGCGTACGAGCAGTCACCGACCAGGGTGACCTGGTCTGCGAGGTGTGATGGGAATCTTCACCTACTGGCCCAACCGCATTACCGCCATCCGCTTCGGTGGGGCGCTCTTGCTCTTTGCGCTCTTCGCCTTCCTGCTCGACCGTCCGCTCGAGGGTTTGGCGGAGGTGCGGGGCTGGGTCAACCTGGCTTTTTGGCTGTTCGTGCTGATCGCGGCTACCGACTTCCTCGACGGCTACTTGGCGCGCAAGGGGGGACATGTCACCGCCTTTGGCCGCATCGCCGATCCCTTCACCGACAAGGTGCTGATTCTGGGGACGATGATCTTTCTCTGCGCTTCCCCCTGGGCGCACAGGCTTCTGCCCGCTTGGATGGTGGTCATCATCCTGGCGCGCGAGTTGCTGGTGACCGGCTTGCGCGGCTACGTCGAGAGCCGGGGCGGGGAGTTTCCTGCGGATCGATGGGGCAAGTTGAAGATGGTCCTGCAGTGCATGGCCGTGGGGGGGGTCTTCTGGATCCATGCCTGGGAGTGGCCGGCGGCCTGGACCGGCTTCTGGACGCAGCTCACCCTGGGGCTCATCTGGGCTACCCTGGTGGCGACGATCGCCTCGGGCGTCGGTTACGTCCTGCGCACCGTGCGCATCCTTGGAGAGCTGGAGGGTTGATGGACCGCTTGCGACTGGGCCTGATCTCCTGCGGCTTCCTGGGCTGCTCACCTGTGGCGCCCGGCACCGTGGGCACGCTGGGGGGGGTCCTCCTGGCATGGCTGCTTGCACCGACCGAGCTCTACCTCCTTTGGGTCCTGGTTGCCTGCGCTCTCATCTATCAGGTCGGGCGCATGCTCGCCCCCTGGGCGGAGCGTCACTGCGGCAAGGATCCGGGCGTCTTCGTCCTCGACGAGGTGCTCGGCTACCTGGTGACCGTGGCCTGGATCCGTGGTCCCAGCCTGGTGACCCTGGTGGTGGGCTTCGCCCTCTTCCGCTTCTTCGACGTTCTCAAACCGGGTCCCGTGCGGCGCATGGAGCGGATCCCCGGGGGCGACGGCATTCTGCTCGACGACCTGGTAGCGGGCCTCCTGGGCCTTGCCGTGCTGACCCTGGCCCGCCTGACGATCGGTGAGGCGGGGCTGTGGCAGATAGGGGGTTGACCCCTCCCACGGGCACCCTCTCACGGGAATCCTCCCGGATCGGGGAACCAGCGGCCGTTTGGTGGCTCACCGAGGATAGCCGGCGTCCTGCCCGCCTCCCCGGCGGGGGGCGCTATCCTCTGCCTCCGCATCCACCCTACCTCAAGAAACTGCCATGAATGACAACCTCTACTCGCGCCGGGCAAACGGGACGATCGACGAAGTGGCCACGCGCCTCGAGCAGGCGGTGCAGGAGCACAAGTACGGCCTCCTGGGCTCCATCGACCTGCGGGAGAAGATGAACGCCAAGGGGGTTGACTTCGCCTCGGACTGCCGTGTCTACGAGGTGTGCAATCCCCAGATCGCCAAGGGTGTGTTGGAGACGGAGATGTCGATCTCCACCGTCTTGCCCTGTCGTATCTCCGTCTTCGAGCGTGGGGACGGCCTGGAGATCTCCATGCTGAGGCCGAGCGTCCTCCTGGCCCAGTTCGGTCGCCCAGACCTGGCAGAGCACGCTGGGAGGGTCGAGGAGGACATGAAGTCGATCATCGACCAGGCAGCCGGCGCCTAGGCAGCCTGCCTCAAGGTAGCTGGAGCCGGGAGGGGGGTCTTCTCCATTCCCGTAGTGACCCGCCCCCGCGTGGTGCATACTCTGTCATTCGCTTCCGAGTGCCGCCCCGGGGCCCCACGGGTGGTCCCCTCGCTCGAGTGGCGGATCTAGGGGTAAGGAACTGACTTGAGCCGCGGGAAGGAACGATCGAGCTCGGGACTGTCGATTGCCGGCAGGTTCTCGCTGTTGATGTCGCTCGCACTGCTCGTCGTCATGGCCGCGGCGGGGTATTTCACCCTGGACAAGAGCCGCAATGCCCTGGAGCAGGCCTATCGCTTCACCTTGGAGCGTACCGCGGCGCTGACGGCGGCCGAGCTCAACGCCTCCCGGCCCGCGCGGCTTCAGTTTCTGAGCGACGCCCTGGAGGGGGCGCGCCAGGGTAAGGCGGTCGACGCGGAGAAGGTGCTGGACCGCCTCTTCACCACCTGGCAGGTGACCTTTCGACCCGAGGGGCAGCAGGGGATCGGCTCGGGGCGCTGGAAGCGCTACCCGGTCATCACGGGCGATGATGCACCCCTGCCCGGAGAGCAGGCGGTCCTGCTCGAGTACGACGGCTGGCGAGGAATCCTGGCCCCCCGGGACCCCCACGGGGGACAGCGTGGGAGCCTCTTCGGACTGATCCTGCTCGTCTCCTTCCTCGTCATCGCCGTGGGGGCGGGGGTCTCCCTCTGGGTTTCCACCCAGGTCACCAAGCCGATCGACCTGCTCGTCGAAGATGTGCGCTCCATCGCCCGCGGGAACCTTCACCACAAGACCCGCGTGCGTAGCGGGGGAGAGGTGGGCCACCTGGCGCGGCAGATCGATCGCATGGCGGCCTCCCTGGAAGCCGCTCAGGATGCGGAGATCGAGCTGGGGGTTCGCGAGCGCGAACGCGAAGTCGCGGGCGAGGTGCGCGAAGCCTTCCTGCCCGGAGAGTGGCCCGAGATCCCCGGCTATCGCTTCGGAGGGCAGCACGTCGATTCCCTCGAACCGGGGGGCGACTTCCATGACTTCGTCGAACTGGAGGATCGCTTGATCCTGCTCGTCTGTGAGGTCAGTGGTCGCGGCGTGCCCGGAGCGCTGGTCGGGGCGATGGCGCGCGCTTACCTCAAGAGTGAACTCGAGCGCGGCGGGGATTTGGGCGAGGCCTTGCAGAAGATCAACCGCTCCATCGCTCGAGACGTGCGGCGCGGGATGTATGTCACGGCCCTGGTGGTCTCCCTCGACTACGGAGAGAACACGGCCCTGGTCGCCAGTGCGGGCCACAAGCTGGCGCTGCTACGCTACGACGCCGAAGAGGAGCAGGTACGCCTGATTCAACCCGGTGGGATTGCCCTGGGCTTCGACCGAGGTCCGGTCTTCGACCGGAGCTTGGAACTCGTCCGGGTGCCCCTTGGAGCGGGCGACCGCCTGTTGCTCGCGACCACGGGAGTGGTCCAGGTGCGCTCACCGGAGGGGGGAGAATTGGGCGAGAAGCGCTTCTACAAGCTCTTCTCTCGCAGTGCACCTGAGGAGCCGGAGGACCTGGTCGACAGCCTCCTTGCGGCGGCCGAAGCCTTTGCCGACACCGAAGAGTACCCCGCCGACCTGACTCTGCTCGTCGTCGCTCGGGACGTGGACCCCGCAGGCTGAGGCGGAGAGCCATGCAGGCCAAGAGGGAAGGGGAAGGGCTGCGACCTTGGGGTGAGCGCGGGAGTCTCTCTTTCATCCCAGAGGAGCGGGAAGATTGAGCATGGAGCGATCCGGTAAGCAGGTGAGCCCCGCGGGAGGCCTCTTTCCCGACGCGGCTGGCGAGTCCGCGCGGGGGCCTTTCTGCGCGGTCGCTCTCAATCGACCCGTGCGCCGGGAGTTCACCTATGTCGTGCCGCCCAGGCTGTCCGAGGGTCTGCTCCCGGGCATGCGCGTCGCCGTGCCCTTTGGGCGGCGCCGTGAGGTGGGGGTCTGCGTGGCCATGGATGTCTCCTGCGAGATCGATCCCAAGCGCCTGCGGCCGATCGCCGCTGTGCTGGACCGCGAGCCGGTGATCGATCTCGAGTTGCTCGAGCTGACGCGCTGGATGGCGTCCTACTACGCCTGTGCCTGGGGTGAGGCTCTGGCCGCTGTGCTCCCCGCGCACCTCAAGAGTGAGCGCGGCGCCCGTCATGTGATACGTGTGCGGCCGGCTCCGGGGGTCGGCTCCAAGGAGCTGAGCTCGCTCGAGGAGCGCTGGCCGCAGCAGCACCGCTTGCTGCGCACCCTGCTCGAAGCCAGCGGTCCTCTCGAGCGGCGGGACCTGCTCAAGCGCATAAACCTCTCCCTCTCACCCCTCCAGACTTTGATCCGCAAGGGGTGGATCATCTCCGAGAGGATCCTGGCGGAGCCCGACGAATTGCTCTCGGCCGAGCCCCGTCCACGTGCACGCCCGGAGGAGTTGACCGAGGCCCAGGCCGCCGCCGTGGGGCGCATCGGGGAACACCTTACGAGTCGCGAGGGACGGACCGTCTTGCTCTGGGGCGTGACCGGAAGCGGCAAGACCGAGGTCTATTTGCGCGTCATCGAGGCGGCCCTGGAGCAGGGACGCGGCGCGATCGTCCTGGTACCCGAGATCGCTCTGACTCCCCAGACCGTGGGTTGGTTCAGGAGCCGGTTTGGCGACGTCGCCGTGTTGCACAGCCAGATGACCCATGCCCAGCGGCTTGCGATGTGGCGTCGCGTGCGCCAGGGGGAGTGCCGGGTCGTTGTCGGGGCTCGTTCCGCGCTCTTCGCCCCGGTGCGTGACCTGGGGGTGATCGTCGTCGATGAAGAGCACGAACCCTCCTTCAAGCAGGGCAGCACGCCCCGCTACCACGCCCGCGACCTGGCCGTCGTGCGGGCCAAGCGTTGTGGCGCGGTCTGCGTCCTGGGTTCGGCGACTCCGTCGCTCGAGAGCTGGGCCAACGCTTCGGCGGGGCGCTATGACCTGATCCGGCTCGACCGGCGCGTCCACGGCGGAGATCCGCCGCCCCTGCAGGTGATCGACATGCGCCAGGAGGTGGCCGAGACTCGCAGCCCCGCCCTTTTTTCGCGGGCCTTGATCACCGGGTTGGAGAGCGTGCTGGAGCGCGGGGAGCAGGCGATCCTCTTCCTCAATCGCCGGGGTTGGTCACCGGTGCTTTGGTGCCGCGCCTGCGGCGAGACCGTCAAGTGCCGCCAATGCGACCTTCCCCTGACCTACCACCGCAGGCTCGAACGGATGGTTTGCCACGCCTGCTGCGAGGAGCAGCGTCCCCCTCGCGAATGCCCCGGGTGTACTTCGCCAGGGCTGCGCTTCCTGGGCACGGGATCCGAGAAGATCGAGGATGGACTTGCGGTTCTCTTCCCCGGCATTCGCGTGGGGCGCATGGATTCGGACACCATGCTGCGGCGTGAGGATTACGAGCGCACCCTGGCGGCTTTCGGCCGGAGGGAGCTCGACGTCCTGGTCGGTACGCAGATGATCGCCAAGGGACTCGACTTCCCCAGCGTGACGCTGGTGGGCATCGTCTCGGCCGATTCGGCTCTGCACTTACCCGACTTTCGCGCGGCTGAACGCACGTTCCAGCTCGTTTCCCAGGTCTCCGGCCGAGCGGGTCGGGGAGATCTGGAGGGGAAGATCATCGTGCAGACGGTGGCCCCCGATCACCCAGCGATCGTGCAGGCGGCCCGGCATGACTACGAGGCCTTCGCTCGCATTGAACTCGGGGAGCGCGAGGCGCTGGGTTATCCGCCTTTCGGACGGCTGATCCGGGTCGTCTTCGAAGATGCCGACCCCACCCTTGTGCGTGAGACGGCAGAGCGTTTCGCGGATGCGCTTTTCGATCGCGTAGCCCAGGCGGGGGGCATGCTGCTCGGGCCCAGTGAAGCACCCATGGCCCTCGTCCGGGGCCGCGTGCGCTACCACCTGCTCATCAAGGCCCCGATCGGATCGGGGGCGCTCACCTGTGCTCGCAAGGGCCTGATCGAACTCTCCGCAGGGCTCTCGCGCCCACGGGTCGTGATCGACATCGATCCGGTTTCGATGCTCTAAACCCCCGCGCCGACCAGCTCGTGGAAACGCCGGAACAGGTGCGCTGAATCGAGGGGGCCGGGGGCTGCCTCGGGATGGTATTGCACGCTGAAGCAGCGGGCACCGGGATGACGGATGCCTTCGACCGTCTGGTCGTTCAGGTTGATGTGCGACAGCTCGACCGCGTCGGGCAGGGACTCCTCGAGCACGGCGAAGGAGTGATTCTGGGAGGTGATCTCGACATGGCCGCTGGCCAGGTCGCGCACGGGGTGGTTGGCGCCGTGATGCCCGAAGGGCATCTTGGTGGTGCGGGCACCCAGGACGATCGAGAGGATCTGATGTCCGAGGCAGATCCCGAAGAGGGGGCGTTTGCCGACCAGATCCGAGACGGCGGCCAGGCCGCCTTCGACCGCAGCCGGGTCCCCCGGTCCGTTGGAGAGGAAGATCGCCTGGGGATCCATGGCCAGGACGTCGTCGGCTGGGGTCGCAGCCGGCACGACCGTGACGTCGAACCCGCAGTGGACCAGGCTACGCAGGATGTTGCGTTTGATCCCGAAGTCGTAGGCGACACAGCGAATGCGGGTTCCCGCGAAGGGTGTCAAGAGATTCGGGTAGCTCTCGTGATAGCCCTCATCCCAAGTGTAGACCTCGTCGGTCGTCACCAGGGAGGCCAGGTCGCGGCCCTCGGTGCCCTGCGCGGCCCGTGCCTTGGTCACCAGTGAGTCCGCATCGCCGTCCTCGGTGGAAATGACGCAGCGCAGGCAGCCCTGCTCGCGAACGAGGCGTGTGAGCCTGCGCGTATCGACGCCATCCAGGGCGACCACACCTTCACGCCGCAGCCATTCCCCAAGCCCTAGATTCGCCCGATGGCTAGAGGGGATGGCGGAGAGCTCACGGATGACGAGACCCTCGGCCCAAGCACGGTGGCTTTCGGCGTCCTCCTCGGCGACCCCATAGTTCCCGATCAAGGGATAGGTCAAGAGGACGGTCTGCCCGGCATAGGACGGATCGGTGAGGATCTCGTGGTATCCGGACATGGCCGTGTTGAAGACCAGGTCGCCGCTCCGTTCGCCCGGGGCCCCAATCGACCGTCCCTCCATCACCACCCCGTTCTCCAGGGCGATCCACGCGCGTCCGTCGTTCATCGGGCGTCCCCTGCGGTCCGAAGGATTTGGGCAGCGGCGTAGCCCGCGCCGAACCCGTTGTCGATGTTGACGACGGTGACGCCCGCCGTGCAACTGTTCAGCATTCCAAGGAGGGCGGCCAGTCCCTCGAAGGCGGCGCCGTAGCCGACCGAGGTCGGTACCGCGATCACCGGGCGGTCGACCAGGCCTCCGACCACGCTCGGCAAGGCCCCTTCCATACCGGCGACGACGATGAGCACCCGCGCTGCCCGCAGGGTCGTTTGCTCTTCCAGGAGGCGATGCACTCCCGCCACCCCCACATCGCGCAGTTGGCGGGCGGGTGCCCCGAGGAAGCGCGCGCAAAGGCACGCCTCCCGTGCTACCGCTTCATCCGCAGTCCCCGCGCTGACGACCAATACGTCACTCCCTTCCGGCGCGAGATCTCCAGCGGTAACCAGCCGGGCGCGGGGGTGGTAGCGCGCTCCCGCGAGTTCCCCGCACAGATCCTCGCCGATGCGTTGTTCGACGCGGGTCACCAGGAGGCGACCGTGTCGGGTGAGGAGGGCGCGCGCGATGTCGCGCAGCTCGCCCTCGGTCTTGCCGGCGCCGAAGACCACTTCGGAATAGCCGCAGCGCCGCCCCCGATCGAGGTCGAGGCGGGAGTGACCGAGATCCAGGGTGGTGCTCTCGAGGGTCGGCTC
>JALWOP010000360.1 GCA_027083445.1 Planctomycetota bacterium
TCTGAACACCGTGCGCCCCCGCGCCCCGCGGGCCCGCTCCCGCGCCCCCAGCGAGGGTCTCGTAGTAAGCGAATTCCCCCGCATGCCCCCCGAAGGAGAGGTTGCTCATCGTCCCTGCACTGGCGGCGGGGATCTCATCCGGCAGGACCTGGGCTAGGGCGCCGAGGCAGAGGTCCACCAGGCGTTGGGAGGTCTCCACGTTTCCCGCTGCGACCGGAGCGGGATAGCGCGCATCACAGATCGAGCCGGGCCGCGTCAAGATGCGTACCCCGCGCAGGACGCCCTCGTTGGTCGGCGTCCCCGGTGGAAGAAGGCAGCGCAGGACGTAGAAGACGGCGGAAACCGTCACGGCCCGCACGGTGTTGATCGGACCGCGGCCCGCATCGTCACTCTCCCGGAAGTCGAAAGTCAGCCCGTTCGGAGCCACCTCGAGGGTGAGTCGCAGGCAACAGTTCGCTCCTGCCGGACCCGGCCACTCGAGCTCATCCTCGAAGGTGAAGCGCCCCCGAGGCAGTTCGGCGATGCGTGCCGCCATCAAGCTAGCGGTCCAGTCGCGCAGGAGCCGGGCATGCCGGACAACCTGGCTCCGGCCGTGCTCGGCCACCATCTCCTCGAGACGCCCCGTCCCGATGCGACAGGCCGCCCACTGGGCGAGCAGGTCGCCCCGGCGCTCATCCCCGACGCGCATGTTGGCGCAAAACAGCTCCAGGAGCCGCTCGTCGACGACCCCACCCCGGATCAGGAGCAAAGGCGGAATGCGCAATCCCTCCCCGTGCACATCATTCGCGGGAGCCATCGAGCCGGGAGCAGCCCCCCCGACATCCGCATGGTGAGCCCGATTGAGCACGTAGAAGTCCGGTTGCCGGCGGCCTGCGAGGAAAACGGGGGCCACCAGGGTGATGTCGGGCAGGTGGGTACCGCCACGATAGGGATCGTTGTGGACGGCCACGTCCCCCGGACCCAGCTCCAGGGTCTCGCGAACCGCCTCCAGGGAGGCTGGGGCCGATCCCAGGTGGACCGGCAGATGCGCGGCCTGGGCAACCATGGCCCCCTCGCCGTCGAACAGTGCACAGCTAAAGTCGCGTCGTTCCTTGATGTTGGGAGAGAAGGCCGAGCGCATCAACGCGGCCCCCATCTCCTCGGCCGCCGCCGCGAAGAGGTGGTGAAAGACCTCGATGCGCAGGGTATCCGACTTCACTGTCTCCGAATCCACTGTCTCCGAATCCACTCCAGGACGGGTCAGCGCTCGTCGTCAGGCAGGTCGAGCACCGGCATGGGCGCGTAGTCCAACACCTCCCAGGGGATCAGGGGGAGCAGGGTCACCTTGTCGTCACTGATCTGGCGCCAGTAGACCGCCCGTACCGTGCGCACCAGGTGCAGCCCGGAACGCTCATACTCCTCCTGCTCGCGCAGGCTGGTGAACTCCGCCACTCGCAGACGCTCCTCGGCGGTAGGCACGCGAGCGGTGATCGTGATCGAGAAAACATCGCTCTCGACCCGCAGGAGCTTCTTGATCTCGGCCTGGAGGTCGGGCTCGAAGCCATCCCAATCCCGGAGCTCGCTCAGTTCATCGACCGAGTCGAAGATCTGTTTGCGCACGACCGGCTGGCCGAACTCATCGAGCATCTCCTCGGAGTCCTCGCCTTGCTGATCCTCGGGAAGCTCTTCCTCTTCGTTGCGGTAGGTCAGCACGCTATCCCAGAAACGTCCGCTGACGTCTCGAGAGTCGAACAGGCCCATCAGCACCGCCAACGGGGCGGTGTTGAGGTTGACCCCGTAACCTCCGGGAGCCCGGGTCACCTTGGCTCCGCCTCCCCCACCCGTTGCGGGCGAGGTGTAGCAGGTCAGGTAAGCGGTGATCGAGTGCACGCGCACGCCGTCGGGGTCGAAGTAGTCGCGGAAGTGGTATTCCTCGAAGGGCCGCAAGGCGATGAACTCGCGCATGGAGAGGGGCAATCCCACGCTCGAGCGCTCTTCGTCGTCACTGAGTAGCTCGGCCGGGCGGGGAAGGAGAGAGTTCTCGCGCTCGAGCATGTGCTGCTGCATGGCTCGTGCCATCTCGTCAGCTTCGGAACTCGAGATGTCGTCAGCGGTGTTCTCGCGGCAATAGTCGAGAATGCGCGCGACGCGCTCGACGGCCGCATCCGCCTCCTCTTCGTCCTCATTCAGCATGTTGAGGATGTTGTACTTGCGATCCTCGTCTTCGATCAGAATGCGCAGATCCACCTCGTCGATCGTGGTCGAGGCCACCTGCGCCCAGTCATCCATCTGGGAATCCACCGCATCGGGGTTCGAGGCCGGAGCCCCCCCCTCACCGCCGGAGCCATCCGCGTCCCCGAGGCCATCCCCTCCTGCCGCATCACCCAGATCACCGCCGGGCGCGCCCCCCGCCTCTCCAGACCCCGAGCGCATCTCCCCGTCCTCCTGGAGTTGCTGCAGTACCTCGAGCATGGCCGATTGGATGGCCTGGTCCATCTTGGTCATCTGCAGGTTCTTGTCGGCGACCTGCTGGTCGGTGACCGTGGTCCGATTGAGCTGGTAGACGATGGCGATGATGACCATCAGCACCAGGAAGGAGAGCAGCAGCGCCGCGCCGCGCCGCCGGGAGTCAGGGATGGGATGGAGGAGGCGCATGACCGAGGGACGAACCTAGCATAGGCCCATTCCCGAAAAGCTGTCCCGCATCGATCGTCCTAGTACGGACTCGGGACACCCAGACGCAACATCGGGGTCAATAGTCCTGGAAATCGATGCCTTGCAGGATTCGGGGTCGGATGAAAAAGAGCACATTGGTCTGCTCCTTGACCCACAGGTGGCTGCGAAAGAGATTCCCGAGAAGGGGGATGTCGGCCAGGAGCGGCAGCCGCGTCTCGCGGGTAGCCGTGCGCTCGGAGATCAGCCCCCCGAGAATGACCGCCTGACCCGGTTCGAGGCGCACGACGGTGCGTGCGACGCGGGTCGATATCTCGGGTACGGAGATCTCGGGCCCGTCGCCCCCCTGGGCAAAGGTGACCGCGGTACCCGTCTCCTGGGAGACCTCGATGTCGATGTTGAGGATGATCGTGTCGTCCCCCACGACCCGCGGGATGATGTAGAGCTGCGTCCCGACCGACTGGAACGAGAGCTGGGTGGTGAAGTTGCCCGCGGAGTTGATCGACTTGATCTGGAAGAAGGGGATGTTCGTGGTGTTGACGATGTCAGCCCGAGCTCCCTCTCGCACAGCCACCTTGGGGCGCGAGATGATCGAGACGTTCTCGTGGTCCGCGACCAACTCCAGAAGCGCGTTGAACTTGACGCCGTCGAAGACCGAGCGCACCCCGAAGAGGGCCTCACCACCGACGACCGTGTTGCCGAAGGAGTAGCCCACCTGATTGACCAGGGAGCCGGAGTTGGGCAGCTCGAAGATGGGTGTGTCGCCATCGATCGGTCGGATGCCGTAGTCGAGGGAGTCCGAGGTCGTCACCTCGACGATCTTGGCCTCGATCTCGATCTGCCGCTTCTGAGCCCCGAACAGGTCGAAGAACTGCTCGACCTTGGTGATCACCTCGGGGCGCGCACGTACGAAGATCCAGTCGGAGATATCGACCAGCTTGGGAGTGGTGATCGCCTCCTTGCGAGGAGGGTTGTAGGCCTCGCTGTCGAAGCTGGCGCGCAGGTCGAGGACGGCTGAAGCGGGATCCTGGTCCGCCACCGGCGGGAGTCCCGCGCCCTCGCGGACGGGCACGACTGGAAAGTCGGCGTAGATCGTGGCCAGATCGAGCATCGACGCGCCCATTCCCTTGGGAAAGGAATAGGGCTTGACGAACAGTTCTCCACCGACGGGCCAACTGGTTGCGCCCAGGATGGCGTAGGGGTTGATGGGAGGAGCGCTCTCCGCGTCCCCACCGGCCTCCTCCGGCGGACTATCGGCATAGAGACGTTCGAGCTCGTCGAAATAGCCCTGCTCATCGAAGTCCTCGACCGGACTGAGGGACTCTGCACTCAGACGTTCGAGCAGATCCTGGTTGATCTTCGCATTGCGCTCCTTGGGTGTGCTCCCGGGCAGGCGGCAGCCCACGAAGGCCATGGCGAGAAAGAGCAGCCCGACGCTTCGCATCAGAAGTCCTCCGCCGACATGTCGATGCCCTGCAGGATCCTCGGCCGGATGAAGAAGAGCACGTTGGTCTGCTCCGTCTCGCGGAAGGTGCTCTTGAATAGGTTGCCCAGCAGCGGAACATCGCCGAGCAGGGGGACCTTGCGCTCGCGCTGGAGGATGCTCTGGGTGATGAGCCCCCCCAGGATCACCGCCTGGCCGGGTTCGAGTCGCACCGTGGTCGTCGTGCGCCGCTTGGATATCTCGGGAACGGAGATCACCGAGCTATTGTCGGCGCTTCCTTGGGTCAGGGCGACGGCGGTCCCGGTCTGCTGCGAAGCCTCGACGTCGATATTGAGGATCACCGTGTCACGCCCGATGACCCGCGGGATGACGTACATCTGCACCCCGACGTCTACGAAGTTGAGGTTCGAGGTGAAGTTCCCGCTGGCATTGATCGCTCCGACCTGGAAGAAGGGGATCTTGCGCGTCGTGCGCACCTCGGCACGTGCTCCCTCCCGCACCGCCACCTTGGGACGCGAGATGATCGAAACGTCCTCGCGCTGGGCGACCATCTCGAGCAGGGCATTGAATTCGACCCCATCGAAGACCGAGGCAACCTGAAAGATGGCTTCCGAGCTGTCTACCGTGTTCCCCAGGGAGAAGTCGATGCTGTTGACCAAGGAGCCCGAGTTGGGCAAGCCGAAGATCGGCGTAGCGTCGTCGATGGGGCGGATGCCGTAATCCAAGCTCCGGCGTGTGGTGACTTCGACGATCTTGGCCTCGATCTCGATCTGCCGGATATCGGAGATGAAGGTGTGCAGGAAGCTTTGGACCTTGCGCAGGGCCGGCGGACGCCCCGTCACGATGAGCATGTCGGCCAGCTTGACCGGTGTGGGCGTATCGACCGTCGCACTGCGTGGGGCGGAGAAGGCTTCCTGGTCGAAGCCGGGCAAGAGATGCACGACGATTGCATCATCCGGCTGGGGCTCCTTGGGCTGCTTGATGTCGCTACCCGTGAACTGGGCGTGAATCGGCACCCCGCCGTAGTCCCGCAGAAGAGCGACCGCCTTCGCGCCCATACCCATCGGGAAGAAGTAGGGCTTGGCGATGAAGCCCGAGTCGTAGACCTGAATACGCGGTCCAAACTCCTGGTAGGGAGAGAGTTCCGACCCGTCATCCGTCGACTGGGAGTCCTGGGCGGCGTACTCCTCTTCGAGGGCACTCAGGTAGGCATCCTCATCGAACTCCTCCCCTGCAAGTTCCGGATCGGGCTCGACCACCTCGGGGGCCGGTCCCTCCTCCAAGGCGTCGAGAAGCGAGTCGGTCGGCTGCGAGTCGGGCGAGGAACAGCCCCCCATCCCCAGGGAGCCCAACAGCCAGAGGCTCAGCAGCGGGAAGTTGAGGCCTCGCGAGGGCCTGTGCGGGGAGTGAGGATGGGGAGAGGTCACCAGGAGACGGGCAGGCGGGGGCAGCCCGGGGATCCGGTCCCGCCCCACCCGACCGATTGAGGCTAGCGAATCAGGCCCCAGCTTGCGAAGGCGATCTATTCCGGTTCGTCTTCAGCCAGCTTGGCCTTGACCCGGGCCGTCACATCATCGATCGGAGTGTGGTCCCGTCTACGGATCGCCTTCCAAATCGAGCAGTAGCCCCCGTCGGCACGGATGGCCTCACAGGCTGCGAGGACCTTGCGCCGCGCCTCGGTCATCAGCTTGATGCCCTTGGCCGACTCGGGATCGATGCGGCGGCGCCGCAGGAGCTTGACCTCCTTGGTCGCCTCCAGCACCGCGTCGTAGTCCACCTTGGCGGGATTGGAGATCGCCCGCGGCTCATCGATGCCGCAGATGTTGTCCGTCTTGTCGACGATGTAGTCCGTACCCCGCCCGTCGTCGTCCAGGGTCGCCCCACTCGTCCCGGAAGCATGCTCCGTTGGATCGAAAGGATCGGCCGCCGACTCGCTGGTGCGAGCCACGGCTCTGGTACCGGCGTCATGACTCCCCGCCGGCTCCTGTCCCCACGCGGGCAGGGCCAGGAGCAGGGTGACGCTCGCTGCGATGATGGTCCGCATTCCTAGCTGGCTCCTCGAATTGCACATTCCTGGACGAATCTGCCCTGGAAGAATCTGTCCTGGGCAGACCCTCCCACTGCCACCTCACGTGCCGTGACCGCTCGGACGGCCAGATCCGGGACGTTCGGGTATACCCTCTTGAACGACGCGCGGGTCTGAAGCAATTGGAAGTTTACTGGAAACATCCAGGGAGGACGACGGGACTCGAAAGTGGAACGCGGGGGCAGGTTCCACCCCGTTTATCGGACGCTTGGGGCCCCACACGCACCCCGACCTCGAAAAACGGGGGCGCAACCCAATACGCCACGCCATGAGGGCTGTGCCCGCCCTACATGCGATGCATCGGGACCGGTTGGCCCGGAAGGCGGAGCAGCCCGGGGGATCGGGGAGACCAGGAGCCACCAGGAGAGGAAGAGGGGCGGGACCTCCGAAGAATCCCGCCCCTCTCGAACGCTGCGCCCCTCCTGGAACTCCGGGAGGGGAGGCCGCGGACTTGGCGCTTGGCGTTAGCTGTCTGCGGTCTGACGGTCGCGACCACCCCGGCGGCGACCCCGATCACCGCCGCGCCCACGCCCACGGCCACCGCGGTCACGGTCGCGACCGCCACGATCCCGCGAGCCGCGGCCCTCGCCGCGCTCACCACTGGATCCATCATCGTCGCCACCGCCGCCGGGCAGGGTCGCCTTGTGGCTGACCTTGACCTTGCCGCGGTCGTCGACGTTGATCACCTCGACATCGATCTCGTCGCCGACATCGACCACATCGGTGACCTGTCCGACGAAGCCCTCGGCCAGTTCGGAGATGTGGCACAGCCCTTCCACTCCGGGCAGGATCTCGATGAAAGCACCGAAGTCACGCACGGAGCGCACGACGCCCTTGTAGCGGGATCCGATCTCAGGCGTCTCGGTGGAGGCGACGATGGCGTCCTTACAGGCCTTGACCTTGGCGGCATCGGTACCGAACACCTGGACGTTGCCTTCATCGTCGAGGATCGAGATGCGCACATCGTAGAGCGACTGCAGCGCCTTGATGTTCTTGCCACCGGGGCCGATCAGGAAGCCGATCTTGTCGCCGGGGATCTTGAGCGTCTCCATGCGGGGAGCGAACTCGGAGACCTCGGCGCGAGGCTGGGGGACGGCATCAAGCATGGTACGCAGAATGTGCACCCGTCCCTTGCGGGCCTGCTCGAGGGCCCTTGCGAGAAGATCGCGCGTAACCCCCTTGATCTTGATGTCCATCTGCAGGGCGGTGATCCCCACTCCGGACCCAGCAACCTTGAAGTCCATGTCCCCGCAGTGGTCCTCGGAGCCCAGGATGTCGGTCAGGATGACGGTTTGATCACCCTCTTCGACCAGGCCCATGGCGATTCCCGCCACCGGCTGGTTGATCGGCACGCCGGCACACATGAGGGCCAGGCAGCCGCCGCAGACGCTGGCCATCGACGAGGAGCCGTTCGACTCCGTGATGTCCGAGACGATGCGCACGGTATAGGGGAAACGATCCTTCCCCGGCATGACCGCGCTGAGCGCTCGCTCGGCCAGCATGCCGTGACCGATCTCCCGGCGTCCAGGGCCCATGATGCGCCTGGTTTCACCCACCGAATAGGGCGGGAAGTTGTAGTGCAGGTAGAAGGACTTGCGGTACTCGGGCTCGATTCCGTCGATGATCTGCTCATCGTCCGGCGTACCCAGTGTGCAGCTCACCAACGCTTGGGTCTCGCCGCGGGTGAACAGAACCGAGCCGTGCTGGCGGGGAATGAAGTCGGGCACGATCGTGATCGGTCGAACCTCATCGTAGGCGCGCCCATCGACTCGCTTACCCTCGAGAATGCAGGCGCGCTCGCACTTCTTGCGCAGCTTCCCGAAGAACTCCTTGACCGCGTTGGTGCGGGCAGCGAGCTCGTCTTCCGCAACGCCCTCGGTCAGCTTCTCCAGGCAATCCGCGCGCACCTCATCGCAGGCCGCATCCCGCTCATGCTTACCGTCGGTGCGCAGAGCACGCATCAGCTTGGGCTTCCACTCGAAGACCCGATCCCGCAGGTCGGTATCGATCTCGGGGGGAGTGAAGCTCTGCTGCTCGACACCGGCCTTCTCCACCAGCTCATCGATCAGTTCGACGATCTGCTTGCAGGTCTCATGGGCCAGCTCCAGGGCGTCGATCATCTCCGCCTCGCTGAGCTCCTTGGCGGAGGACTCCACCATGCCGATCGCATTCGCATGCCCGGAGACGACCAGGTCGAGACGCGAATCACCGCGTCGCTGTTCGTCGGTGGGAAAAACGACCAGCTCTCCGTCGATGTGGCCGATGCGCACGGCGCCCAAGCTGGCTTCGAAGGGCAGCCCTGAGAGGCGCACTGCGGCAAAGGCGCCGATCATGGCGCAGACATCGGTGTTGTACTTGCCGTCGTACTGGAGAGCGTGGGTCAAGACCTGCACGTCCTCCTTGTACCCGTCGGGGAACATGGGCCGGATCGAGCGGTCGATCAGGCGCATGGTCAGGATCTCCTTGGTCGTGGGACGACCCTCGCGCTTGAAGAAGCCTCCGGGGATCTTGCCGCCGGCCTCGGCCTTCTCGCGGTAGTCGCAAAACAGCGGGAAGAAGGGCAGGTCCTCCCGGGGACCGCCGGAGGTCACAGCGGCAAAGGTCTTGCTGTCCCCCAGGGTGGTGATCACCGATCCGCCGGCCTGGCGGGCTACCTGCCCGGTCTCTAGGGCCAGACGGACTCCGGCGATCTCACGTTCGACTCGAACGGGTTTTGTCATGGAACTCAGTTCTTTCTCTTCTCAACAACAACGTAGATGGTGGGGCCTGACCATCAGCGCGAACGGGGGGGTGCAACCCTGCACCCGACCCGCGTCCCCATCCTCGATCTTCGCGACCGGGGGGGCGGCCCAAACTTGCGCGGAACGCTCCGGTCGCACCGAAGGGCCGACGGCTGCGTTCGAAGCAGGCCGAGAGCCGGGGTGCGCGCGCGATCCGCGATGGTCATCGGGGGTTCGCCCAAGCAGGTACGGAACTGCCAGGTACGGAATCGGCCGGCACGGAATCGGCCGGCGCCCGATCGGTGACTCCCCCCGAAAAGCCTCCGGTCACGGGCGGGAATCCCCAGGGAGCCTCCGGCGGGAGCAAGCCCAACGGCAATGCCCTCGGGGGCAGGGCTCTCAACGACAGGGCTCTCAACGACGCAGCCCAAGCTTCTGAATGAGAGAAGCGTAGCGCTCGGGACTCTTGCCGCGCAGGTAGCGCAGAAGCTTGCTGCGGCGACCCACCATGGTCAGGAGGCCGCGGCGGGAGGCGAAGTCCTTGCGATGGACTTTGAGGTGCTCGGTGAGGTTTCGGATGTCCTCGGTCAAGAGAGCGACTTGAACCTCGGGGGAGCCGGTGTCACCCGCCTCGCGGGCGTGTTCGGCGATGATCTCGGCCTTGCGGTCGGGGGCGATAGCCATGTCTTCGTATGCGCTTGGGACTTGCCACGAGCTCCAGGGCGCCGGCTAGGGGCGTCCCCTGAGCAGGGGTGCGAAACTCGGGGCATCCACCCCGAGAGGAGAGGCGGAGTCTAGCGCCCCACATCCGCCCTGTCCCCCCCCCAGCAAGGAAAGCCAGCGGGGCAAGCCCAACCCGGATGCGCCTCACCCCCTATAGGAGGTGTCCCGCTCGGGCAGGGCCGCCAGGAGCTCGCGCGCCACCCGATTGACGGCCGCCTCGTAGAGGGAAGCCTCGACGGTCGAGTCCACCAGGTCGGCGACGTCGATCTTGCGGGTGAGCCGACCGCTCCAAAGGGGCTGTCCGTCCGGGTTCTCGGGGTCGATCATCGTGAGCTCGACATCCACCTCGATGGCATGCCCGGTATCCCAATAGCGCTCGTTCCAGCCGGAGACGGTCACCTGGCAGACTGCCTCTTCCCCCACCGCGCCGGGGGAGTAGGCTGCGTCGGTCAAACGGCTGTCGACGTAGTCGAGGGCGATGGGGCTGTAGTGCCGCCTCGGCAGGCCCTGGGCGATGGCTCGCCGCAGGAGATCGGCCGGCGCCTTGACTCCCGGACGGACCTCCACCGGCGCCACGGCCACGTCCGCCGGCTTGAGCTGGGCCAGGTTCCCCTCGGTCAGGACGACGACCCCACGCCCCGGTGTGCGGGGCAGCTCCCGGCAGGCGGAACCCGCCAGCAGGAGAAGGCCGACCCCAAGGGCCGACAGGGACGAATGGGCGAGGGATTGACGACGATCACGCTGCATAGGGCCTCCCTTTGGGGCGCATGAAGACCCGCGCCCGTGGGTGGAGAATGGCAAATCCGCCCCCCCGGTTGAAGCCGGTGGCCGGGGAAACCCGCCGGGAGCTCAATTCTCGATCACGAAGGCCGCCGGAGCGGTGTGGGCGAAGACCTCGTGCTCGCGTTCGATGTCGGTCCAGAGGAATGCCGTCGGATCGAAGTCCTGCCAGGCCCAGGCGGAGATCGCCATCGTCGCCGTCCCGGCCCCCAGGGGCGTCCCCCCGAAATCGAGGCCGATGTCGGGTACCAGGGTGGTCACATCCCCGCTCCCCGCCGGGTCGAAGCGCCACAGGGCCCATCCCCGGCCGTCGGCCCCGCGCACCTGGTAGCGGTAGATTCCCGCCATCCCGAAGGAGTCGGGGATGACGTCGGAGGCCACGATGAGATAGGTCAGACCGCCGCTTCCCCCCCCGGGCCCTGGAATCTTGAACTGGGGCAGGTCCGGGGGGTCGAGGATCGAATCGTCGTGGGAAAAACGGGGGCGGGCCCCGACCAGGTTGCCGGCGGTATCCACCAATTCGACCCGCACGAACAGGTCTCCATCGATGGTCCCACCCGTGACCAGCTCTCCGAGCTGGTCGCCCCCACCGTCGTCGATACCGTCGCAGACCCCGGGATAGGCGCCCAGCACCGACCAGGGCCCCGGAGCCCCCCCGGTGTCGTAGGCGATCCCCAGGCCGACCGGAAGGGCGGCGGGCAGGCCGGGGGCCAGGGCCTCGACCGTCACCGTCGGCGGTGCCGCCAGGGCGCCGAAGCTGGGGCCCCAGACCGCGGCTACGTCGAGGGATTGGGAGGGCATCGCGAGCGGTTGCTCTTCCGGAAGCGACGTGGCCAGGAGGGTGTCGACCGGCAGGCTGACGCCCTGGGCCGCATTCCCCGCCCCCAGCGGAGCGATGGCGAAGCGCTCGCCATAGGCCTGGAGGAAAGCGAGAGGAGTAAAAGCCGCCTCGGAGAGGCTGAAATCCCCCGAGAGAAAGAACTGAGCGCCGACCCTGTCGGCCGCGACGACCGCGGGCCCGAAGGGACACTCGAAGCGGGCAGTGGGGGCCACCGGGTCACAGCTTTCCACCGGAATCAGCCGACCCGAACCGGCCGCCAGCCGGGAGTCCCCCACCCGGTTGGTGAAGCTGGTGAGGTCGACCAGGGGGAAGGCGGTGCTCACACTCCCAAGGGTGGTCGCGGGTGCGGAGCCCGTCGCCACCAGGGGCACGCCCAGAGTGTCGGTGGGGACGCCGTGCAGGGTCCACAGGTCGTAGCCCGCCTGGTCGACGGTGACGATGGAGAGGGTTCCCACCGCCGCGGCGGGCACGCTCACGCGGCCATCGGCATCGGTGATCCCCGAGCCGCCCGCGACGGCGGAGTAGACGCCTCCAGCATCCTGGTGGACCATCACCAGGGCACCTGCGACGGGTTCCAAACTGGCCGCGTCGAACACCTGCACCTCGATCGTCCCTCCGCCGGGATCGGCCCCCGTGACCGCGCCCCGCTGCTCGAAGGTCCCGCTGACGCTGCTCGCGGCGGGGTTGAGCGCCCGGTCGTAGATGGAGATCGTGTAGGTCGGTGGGGCACTCGGATCGAAGACGCCGTTCCCACTGCGCACCTCGCGGGCGACGAAGAGGCCATCGTCCGCGCCCATGGCGACATCGGGGTCGACACCGTTGTTCTCGCCGCTGTCCAGGCTCACCTCCACGCGCCGAATCGGCTCATTGCCCCGGCCGACGATGACGGCGTTGCGCAGGTCGGAGGCAAAGGTCGTGCTATCCGTGCCCTGGGTGCCCAATCCGATCAGGCTCGGTGGTGTCAGGTCGAAGAGGAGCGGCTGCACGCCGGGGAGGCCGAGGTCGGCATCGAACACGCGCACCGCAGTGCGCAGCCCGCCACGTCGCATCCCGGCGGCCACATAGAGGTTTCCATCTTCGAAGAGACCGACTCCCTCCTCGAGCAGGGCCAGGGCAGCCGGCGATACCGCGATCGAAAGGGTCGTCGAGGCGACGGGAACGCTACGGGAAAAGGCGACCCGTACCCCGCTAGCTGGATCGCGGCCGAACAGATAGAGGTCGAGGACATCGCCCGCTTCGGCATTCGAAAGGAGCTGCGCCGACAAGACGGCATCCGTACCGGTCAGGTTCGGTCGCCCGATGGCGTCGCTGGGAGGAGCTAGGGGACCCTTGGTCAACAGCGCGGGGACGGCGATGTCCGCGGTGTCGTAGTCGATGACGGTGGCGGGCAGTTCGTTCCCGTCCGCATCCGCCAGCTTGTTCCCGGGCTGGGAGAGCTCGAGTTCCACGGCCACCCCGGCTCCCAGGGAGAGCCGGTTCTGACCGACGGGGTCGATGCTCGACCAGCGCCAGACCGAGGGGATCTCGACCGGACCCGCAAGCAGCGGAGTCGGTACGGGGTTGACCGCCGGGGCGGAACCATCGACGGTCACCGACCAGGAGTTCGTGTCGAAGGGATGGGAGGCGCTGTCGTCCATCTCCCGATCGAAGACGACGACCAGCTCGCCGATGTCGCTCTGGTCGACAGCCAGATCGGGGGGAAAGCTGGCGATGACCCTGGGGGCGGTGGGTGGACTGATGGCGATCGAAAAGGCGCCCACGTCCTGATCGAGTCCCTCGACGAGCTGTCCGGTCAGGTCGGTGGGCTGCGCTCCCTCGACGAAGCGCACGACGTAGGTCACACCGGGCGCGAGGGGGGTGAGCGGATCGAGGATCACCATGCGCCCGTCCCCCACCACCGGCGGGGGATCGAGAAGTGGAATGGAGGCCCCCGAGAATCCGTCGAGCAGTTCGAAGGCCCCGGTCAAGCTCCCCGGCGCCAGGCTCTCGGAGAAGGTGATCGCGATGGGAGTATCCGGATGTCCCGTGTCGTCGGAGGGGACCATCGACTCCACCACGGGCGCTGCCGGATCGATCCAGACCCCGTTGCTCGGGTTGGTCGCCGGCTGGGAGCCGAGCGTTCCCCCGCCACCCGACTGCCAGCAGCCCCCGGCCGCAAAGATGCAGGCGGGGTTGTCGCAGCCGGAGAGGAGGGGCAGCAGGGCGAGGAGGGCCGCGGCGATCCAGGGTGAGACCCCGCCGGGGGCTCTTCCCAGGGCGAGTCGACCCCGTTGGGACGGAGTGGCGGTGTGGCGCGCTGTGGACATGGAGTGGGCTCGGACGGGCCGCGCGGGGGAGACTTCCCACGGGGCCCTAGGAGTCCGTTATACGTTCCCGTAAAGGAGGGTGCGAAAGCTGTGACCCACTCCCCCCTGGATCTCTAGCCCCCCCGGACCCATTGAGGCGGGCCGAGGCGGGCCCATGTAGGCAGGCAGCGGGGACCGGAGCCTCCCATCCAGGCCCCTCCGAGAGCCCCCCCT